>WTHR01000045.1 GCA_011523045.1 Gammaproteobacteria bacterium
ATGCTGGAGCGGGGTGTGATTGTCCGGCCGGTCGCCAACTATGGGCTGCCTGAGCATCTGCGAATCAGTATTGGGCTCGAGAGTGAAAACGCACGGGCTTTAAAGGTTTTGACCGAGGCGCTCACGTTGTCAGAGGTCTGATCTGTGTCTCAGCAAAACAAGATTCTGGAGACTCTGGCAGTTATCGGTGTTGGCCTTATCGGTGGATCGTTAGCTGGTGCGCTCAAGTCCTCTGGTGCTGTGGAAACGATTATCGGTTTTGGGCGAAATCCGGAGAACCTGCAAACGGCCCTGGACCGGGGCTTTGTCGACAGTGTGACGACTGATCTCGCGGAGGCCGTTTCGGGCGCTGATCTCGTACTGCTGGCCACCCCGGTCGGCACACTGGTGGACCTCTTTTCGCAGGTGGGCGCATACCTAAAACCCGGGGCAATCCTGACGGACGCAGGTAGCGTCAAGGGTCATGTGGTTGACAGTGCTCGAGTAACCTTGGGTTCGCATTTCGCGCAATTTGTAGCGGCACACCCGATCGCGGGCCGTGAGCGCAGCGGAGCAGCGGCCGCGGATATCGAATTATTCAGGAACCATTGGGTGGTATTAACCCCCTCGGTGGAAACCAATGCTCGGGCTATTGAGACCGTCCAGCAGATGTGGGAATGCGTCGGAGCTAAAGTCCGGCTCATGGACACCGTGACACACGATCGCATTCTTGGAATGACAAGTCATCTGCCACATGCCGTTGCCTATGCATTGGTGGCGCAGCTGGACGCCCTGGAAGGCATAGAGGACTATTCTTCGATGACAGCGGGAGGTTTTCTCGACATCACCCGGGTTGCCTCCAGCGACCCCGTCATGTGGCGGGACATTTTTATCCACAACGCCGACATCACAGCCGACCTGATCGCCGACCACCAGGCGGTTCTGAAGCGCTTGGAAGCGCTTGTGCGTAACAAGAATGCTGACGAGCTCGAGGCGTGGTTTGAAAGTGCAAAGAAGTTGAGGTCGGAACTTAAATCCGCCAAAAACCACAGCAAATAGAGCGCACGATGCTCAGTATTACTTCCTCTCCGGTTAAGGCGCTGTCCGGAACTGCAATCGTCCCTGCAGACAAATCGATCAGCCATCGCTCCGTGATATTTGGTGCGCTGGCGGATGGTGTGACGGAGGTGACGAATCTTCTGACGGGTGAGGACGTCCTCTCAACTGTAGCGGCGTTTCGGAGTATGGGCGTCTTGATAGAAGGCCCCGATTCAGGCCGGCTGCGGATCTCAGGGGCAGGGAAGTTCGGACTGCAGGCACCCGGAAATGAGCTGGATCTTGGAAACTCCGGTACCTCCATTCGTCTGCTTAGCGGATTGCTCTCGGGGCAACGCTTCCATAGCCGACTGACAGGCGATGAATCTCTAAGGCGCCGACCGATGGGCCGAGTCGTCGATCCTCTGACAGCGATGGGCGCTGTCATTCAATCGTGTGAAGGCTGCCCGCCGCTCGATATTCAGCCGAGTCAAGGGCTGACCGGGATTGAATACCAGATGCCAGTGGCCAGCGCTCAGGTCAAGTCCGCTCTGTTACTTGCAGGTCTTTATGCTGAAGGGGAAACACTGATTTCTGAAGCCACACCCACGCGAGACCATACCGAGCGGATGCTGGCGGGCTTTTCAAAGGGCCAATGGCGGGTAGGATCTGCCATCCGAATAAATGGGAACATCGCGCTCCGAGGACAATGTCTTGAGGTGCCGGGAGATATTTCCTCAGCGGCATTCTTGCTGGTGGCCGCAACGATCTGCCCTGGGAGTGATCTACTGCTTCCTGGGGTGGGAATCAATCCAACACGTTCCGCGGTGCTTGCCATTTTGCGACTGATGGGAGCAAACATAGAGATTTCCCCGGAGCGTTTGGAGTCCAATGAGCCTGTCTGTGATCTCAGGGTCCGCTCTGCCTCATTAAAAGGAATCGATATCCCGCCAGAATTCGTAGCTAACGCTATAGATGAGTTTCCCGTCTTAGCGATCGCCGCGGCTGCCGCGTCTGGAGTGACGCGGGTTCGCGGAGCGAAGGAGCTGCGCGTAAAAGAATCCGATCGGATCGCGGCTGTCGTGCAGGGGCTCGCCACACTGGGGATAGACGCCGTGGAGTATCCCGATGGGATGGATATTACCGGGGGCGCATTTGGCAGCGGTTCCATTGAGAGTTTCGGTGACCATCGAATCGCGATGGCATTTGCCGTGGCTGGTTGTATATCGGAAGGCTCGGTTGGGATTCGAGACGCAGGCAACATCAGGACGTCATTTCCGAACTTCCTTTCGCTTGCTAATTCGATTGGAATGAACATCTCAGAATTTCCTGGATGAGCAAGCCTGATCAGAGCATTCCGGTGCTGGCTATCGACGGACCCAGCGGAACAGGCAAGGGCACAATTGCGGGCCGGGTAGCGGGTCACCTCGGCTGGCACATGCTAGACAGCGGCGCGCTCTACCGTGCCTTTGCCCATGTCGCGGTAGAGAATGATATTTCGCCCGATGACGCTTCTGGTCTCCAGGGGCTGATCAGAACGATCGATATTGCGTTCATTCAGACCGACGCTGGCTTAAAGATCTCAGCGGATGGGACGGATGTCACCGACTGTGTCCGAAGTGAGGCAGGTGGGAAGAGGGCCTCGATTTTCGCGAAGATTCCTCTGGTCCGAAAAGGCCTTTTAGAAAGGCAGCGGCGGATGCGGGTAGCGCCTGGATTGGTCGCGGACGGGCGGGATATGGGCACCGTGGTGTTCCCTGACGCCTTCCTGAAGATCTTTCTCGATGCCTCAGCATCCATCAGAGCACAAAGGCGCTATAACCAGTTGCAGGAAAAGGGTGTTAGTGGTACATTGCGCGCCCTCGAAAAGGAGATTGCAGAACGGGATGCTCAGGATCGAAATCGTTCTGCGTCGCCACTGATTCCCGCGAGTGACGCCATCGTGTTGGATACTTCCGAAAAAGGAATTGTTGAGGTCTTCCAGGAGGTCGTCAGCCTTATAGAAGACAGAAAATAGCAGATAGCAAATAGGAAACAGCACGAAGGAAACAACTAGCGCGAAGATAGCGTAATTAGCGAAACAAGAAGTGATGCAGTAACACCGGTGGCTGATTGATGATCAGCTGAAATCCATCTTTAACCAAACCGTCTGATGTTCGGGCGGGCTCCTCAGAAAATGTCAGAAACTTTTGAACAACTCCTTGAAGAAAGCTTAAAAGGCTCGGTCATGCAGACCGGTGCCGTAATCTCGGCCGAAGTCGTCGATGTCAACGGAGACTACGTTGTCGTCAATGCAGGCTTGAAGTCCGAGTCAGAGATTCCCGCAACTCAATTTCGCGACGCTGACGGAGCAGTCTCCGTACAGGTTGGCGACTTTGTTGAGGTTGCAATCGAAGCCCTCGAAGATGGTTTTGGGAATACCCGTTTATCCCGGGAACGTGCGAGGCGCGCGAAATCCTGGGAGACGCTCAAGGTCGCGTTTGAAAACGAGTCCGTCGTCACCGGCTTTCTTACAGGAAAGGTGAAGGGTGGCTTTACAGTCTCTCTAGACGAGGTTAGGGCCTTTTTGCCGGGTTCCTTAGCGGATGTTCGTCCTGTCACCGACTCGGCTTACCTCGAGAATCGGGAGTTGGAATTCAAGGTCATCAAGCTTGACCAAGCCCGGAACAACGTAGTGGTGTCACGTCGCGCGGTGGTCGAGCAAGAGATGCAGGAAGAGCGCAGTGCGCTGCTTGAGAATCTTGAGGAAGGCCAGGTGATCACCGGGATTGTCAAAAATCTTACTGACTATGGTGCGTTTGTGAACCTTGGCGGCTTGGACGGCCTGCTGCATATCACGGACATTGCGTGGAAACGCGTAAAACATCCGTCAGAGGCTTTGAACGTTGGCGATGAGGTGACCGTTCGAGTCTTGAAATTTGACCGGGAACGCAACCGTGTGTCTTTGGGAATGAAGCAGCTCGGCGAAGACCCCTGGGCTGATATTGCACGGCGTTACCCCGAGAAGACCCGAATTTTCGGCAAGGTCACGAACATTACGGACTACGGGGCATTTGTTGAACTTGAAGAAGGCGTGGAAGGTTTGGTTCACGTCTCTGAGATGGATTGGACGAATAAAAACGTTCATCCCAACAAGGTTTGTCACCTCGGGGACGAGGTCGAGGTTATGGTGTTGGAGGTCGATTCAGATCGACGCAGAATTTCGCTCGGAATGAAGCAATGCACGGGCAACCCCTGGGAAGAATTTGCGGCCACTCATCAGCGCAACGACAAGATTACGGGTGAGATCAAATCGATCACCGATTTTGGAGTGTTTATCGGGCTCGAAGGCGGCATCGATGGCTTGATCCATTTAAGCGATCTTTCCTGGGATCGCGAGGGCGAAGATGCGGTACGGGACTTCAAGAAAGGGGATCAAATTACCGCCGTCGTCCTCTCTGTAGATCCGGATCGAGAGCGAATCTCTCTTGGGATCAAGCAGGCTCAGGATGACCCGTTCAACGCCTTTGTTGTTGCGCACTCGAAGGGCGCTTCAGTTA
>WTHR01000029.1:0-9896 GCA_011523045.1 Gammaproteobacteria bacterium
CGCGGGTTCGGGAAAGGCGCATCTCAACCGCCGGCTTGCCGCGGAAACTGACCTCCGTCTGGGCGTTTTTGGGACGCCGGGTGATGGTGGCGATGTCTCCCAGGGTCAACAGTCTGCCGTCCTGGGCCACTATTACGGGCAGGTCAGCAAAGGCATATTCGCGCCGGCGTTGGTCCTTGAAGCGAAGCTGCAGGGCGGACTCCCCCCGCCCGATGATGCCAACTGGCATATCCCGTGAAGCTGCCGAAATTTTGCGGCTGACGTCTTCAAGCGTGAGACCGAGCTCACGCAGGGTGCCAGGCGAGACCTGAATGGCGATTTCTTCTTCGGGGAGCCCGAAGACCCGTATATGGGAAATGCCTTGCTCGAGCAGTTCGCGTTCAAACTGGTTGACCAGTGCACGCAGTCCACGCGGATCATCAGGTCCGCTGACGAGAAGACTGGCCACCAGCTCATGGTTGATGATGCGCGAGATCTCCGGGCTTTCTGCCCCATCGGGCAGGTTGGTGACGAGATCGACCCGCTCTTTGACCTCGTCCAGCGCGGGGCCCATGTCTGTGTTTTCCCGAAACTCAAGCGTGATGAGCGTCTGACCGTCCACCGACAGTGACGCAAGTTCCTTAACGTTATCGATACCCTTGAGTTCACGTTCCAGGGGATCAGTCACGAGGGTCTCAAGATCTTCTGCGCTTGCGCCCGGCCAGGTCACACGAACAGAGACGAAGTCGATATCAAAACTCGGGAAGAACTGGGTGTTGAGCTGAGACAGCCCCCACAGGCCCGAGATCATCATCATCGCCATCAGCAGATTGGCCGCCACCGGGTGACGGGCGAAGACAGCGAGCACCGAGGTTTTCAAATGACTACTCGGTTGTCAGTTGCGCAGCGAGATGACTTCTACGCCGAGCCCTTCAACCGCGTTCGGCAGCTGGTTCGCCAGGAGGATATCCCCAGCTTCGAGCGTCTTGCCCCGAAAGAGGCTCCAGCTGCCCCACTCGCCGTTACGGTAGCCGCCGACGCGCTGAAGCCGCACCCGTTCCAGCCGGCCATCCCGAATGCGGTAGGCGGAGTCGGCGCCGTAGATCGCCGTGGCGGGTAAAGCAAAAACACCTCCCTCACGCGGGAGGGTAACGAGCACCGCCATCGTTCTGCCGAGTTCCAGCGTCGGACGGTCTCCTCGGAATCTGAAAAAGGCATCGACGCCGCCCTCTCCAGATTCGATTTTCGCTGAAAGCCGCGCCAGTTCGAGCGTGAACTCGCTGCCGTCCATCATTGCTGTCGCGTCGATGGTGATACCGTCCGCAAGGCTTTGCCGGATGGCGTTCAGATGACGGTTGGGGACCTGCGCGCGCACCTCGAGGGACGTAGTGTCAAAGAGGTCAACGAGACGGTCTCCCGGGCGAACACGGTCTCCCGCAGAGACGTGCACGGCAGTAATTCTCCCGGCAAAAGGTGCTGTTACACGGGTCCGCTCGAGATTCCGCGCAGCCTGGTCGCGCTGAGCCTGTGCCTGCTGGCGGCGGGCCTGCAGTTGGGCGAGACGCGGAGGATGATCCGCGATGGCGTAGCGCCGGTTGGAGAGGCTGAGCGTCTGGCGTGCCACCGCCTCGCGGGCATTGTCGACATTCGCCTGCGTTCCGGCCTGGGTCTGGGCCAGTTTCTCAGCACGCGCCAAAGCGTTCTGGGCCAACGCCAGCAATTGCTGTTCCTGGGCTAACGCAGCCAGGTCGTTGCGGTACCGGCTGTTTTCGCTATCGATGCGAGCCTCGATTTCCGCGAGTTCTGCCTCTCGCTGGGCGAGTGCCAGAGTGGCGTCCACATCGTCCAGTTGCAGCAACACCTCTCCTTTGGCGACTGCTTTTCCCACCCGGGCGAAAGACGCGCTGACGTCAGTTGAAAGCGCCGAGCGGATTTTGGACTCTGCGGGAGACACCAAACGCCCATAGAGTCGCACCGTCGGCCGCAACTCCTGGAACTCCACCCGGACCGCGTCTACCGGCCACTGCCGCTCGGTCACGACCGCAGGCAACTCCTCGGGCCCTGAGGATTTGAGTTGCATGAAGATGGCAACGCCCGCTCCCACGAGCAGTAACGGCACTAAAAAACGCAGGATTTTTCGCATGGATAGGGGTCTAAAGCAAAATCCACACGATTTTAACGGTTGCCGTGAACAAGGCGTGCAAAGCCGCTGCCGGGGGGCGGATCAGATTTTCTGAGCGGATGAGAAAGTCAACTGCCCAATTTCACTGCGCGGGGCATCGTGCTGTTTCATGAACGATTGGAGTTCTCCAGTCTTAGCTAGTTCGCGCGCCTTGCCAAGCGCTGCCTCAAGCTCATCCGGGGCCGCTAAAGCCCAGATCGAATCCCCGCTACGCCAGTTGGCATCGAGAACGGCCTCGGCTCTGAAGTAGGAAGCGTCCTGCATCACGATATCAGGATCGACGGCGTGCTTTGTCTCACCGAAGCCCGCTGATTTAAGAAGCGAGGCCATGGCAGCCGGGTCACAGGTGCGCTCGCAGATACGCTCGATCGCATCGGGAATGAGGTGATAGAACCAGAATCCGGACCTCAATTGGGCATGGCTGCAACTGTTGATGGTCACGATGCCGCCGGGTTTCAGGACCCGGGCAAATTCAGCGAAGATCCGCTGGTGCGAAGGCCAGTTCTGCTCTGGCTCATCTGCCACATGATGCAGGACCTGGTTGACCAGTACTGCGTCGACGCTCTCGTCGTCTAACGGCAGAGTCTCAAGCGAAGCCTGATGGAAAACCACCCGCCCCGACTCGACCTCGGCGCTTAGTTTGCTGCTGGCCGCCGCCAGCATCGCCTCGTTCAGATCCACCGCTGTGATGTGCGAAACCTCATCGATGAGCGCAGCGGCGTATTGACCGGTTCCACAGCCTGCGTCGAGCAGCGCCTGGGATTTCATCGGCACCGTGTTCATTGACAGGTTCTCCCGGATGATCTCGAGGCCCTGCGGCGGGCGGGTGGCGTCGTAACTGGCGCTGGTCCGGGAATAGTTTTCGTAGCTGCTCATGAACTGAAGTAGTATTGCTCGCGAAGTTGAAATCTAGATGAGTCGGTCAATGATGACAACGAAACCCCTGCAGAGGCTTTTTCCTGATGTGCGGCCGATTTGACCGGCACCGGCCGGTAACCGAGTTTCTCGAGGTGATCGGTATTCCAGATCTTGTGGCGGGACAAGACGAGCCGGTCGCCCCAAGTTACAACGTCGCTCCCTCACGCGAGGCGATGGCGGTCTGTGCTGGAGACGCCGGCCCGACCCTGAAGGCCCTGGTCTGGGGTTTTGCGCCTGCGTGGGCCAAGAATCCCAAGATGCCCAAACCGATTAACGCCAGAGCCGAGACGGTTGCCCAAAAACCCATGTTCCGCGACGGATTTCGCACCAGTCGATGTCTGGTCCTTTGTGACGGTTACTATGAGTGGCAGCGTCAGGCAGACGGTACCAAGCAGCCTTACTATCTTACCGTTGAGGATGGCGCACCTTTCTTTATGGCGGGTCTTTGCGCGCGCAGCACGACCTTGGCCGAGGCGCCGGTTGAGTCTTTTTGCGTCATCACCACCGAGGCGAATGCATCCTGTCGGGATCTGCATCCGAGGATGCCCTTGATCCTGAACCCTGAGCACCATGAAACGTGGCTTGATGCCTCTTCACTGGATCTGGACACCGCAACTGAGATGCTTCGACCACCCGCAAACGCGATGCGCCTGTCGGCCGTCAGCCGATTCGTCAACAGTCCCAGTAACGACAGTGCCCAATGCATCGCCCCCATCTCTCAGGCATGAGTCATGAACAGTCCACCTGAAACATCGAAAATTCAGTCCGTTGCCGTGGTCGGAGGGTCGGGTTTTGTCGGCCGTCACATTGTCGCAAAGCTGAGGTCTCGCGGCCATCGGGTCACGATTTTTACCCGTCGTTTCTCGGATACGCTCGCCGCGCGTCTTGCCCCTGCCGATGTCGTTGAAGTGGATACCGAGTCGACAAACGCCTGTATCAACGCCCTGAAAGGGCACAGCGCACTGATCAACCTTGCCGGCATTCTCCACGAGTCGCGGGGACAACGTTTTTTATCGGCGCACGCCGAATTGCCGGGCCGGCTGGTGCAGGCCTGTGAGGCGGCCGGGGTTGGGCACTATCTGCATATGAGTGCGCTGCGGGCCGACATGAAGGATCCGCCAAGCGCTTATCTCAGATCAAAAGCGCGCGGCGAGGCAGCCGCGGCCGCGACGAATTCACTTGCCGTCGATGTGTTCAGGCCCTCGATCATTTTTGGTGCGGGCGACAATTTTTTCGGACAGTTTGCAGCGATGCTGCGCTGGTTGCCGGTGTTTCCGCTTGTGTGTCCTACTGCAGAGTTTGCTCCGGTATGGGTAGATGATGTTGCCGAGGCGTTTGCGCGTGTGCTCGAAGGGGAGGGTGTGCCCGGGACCTTTCGCGCCCACGATCTTTGCGGCCCCAGGACGTATACGTTTCGCGATTTGATCGAATTCACCTCCGCCGCGATGGGAAAACGCCGGCTGGTGATCGGGGTACCGAACTGGGCAGCGCGCCTTCAGGGCCTGGCGTTGCAGCAGCTCCCCGATCCCCTTTTTACGCTGGACAACTATCGCTCACTTCAGGTGCCCAGCACCTGCGAATGCAATGCGCTTTCGTCCCTTGGGATTGAGCCAAGCGCTCTTGAGACGGTGATGACCCCGCTGCTCTCAAACTGAGGGTTTATAGAGGCTGAAAAACTGCGTCGGGGATTAGCCCGGCAACTCACGGTGCAGGCTCAACGCTCGGGACGAGCCTCGCGTGAGAGCAGGGCGGTGACAGCGAGCTTTGGATCTAATTTCTCGAAAACAATTCGGTAGACCTGTTCGCTGATCGGCATCTCGACATCCAGCGCCTGACTCTTGCGAAAAAGTTCCCGTGCCGTATTGAGGCCTTCCGCCTCCTGGCCGATGGTTTCAAGCGCCGTTGTGACATCTTCTCCCCGGCCGATGGCGAGTCCTACGCGCCGGTTCCGGGACTGATCATCCGTGCAGGTGAGGATCAGGTCACCGAGACCCGTGAGCCCCATGAAGGTCTCGGGGCGTCCGCCGAGCGCTTCGCCCAGCCGGGCCAGTTCAGTGAGTCCGCGGGTGATGAGTGCCGCCCGCGCATTGGCGCCAAAACCCAGCCCGTCACTGATGCCGGCGGCAATGGCCATTACATTCTTGATGGCCCCGCCCAGTTGAACACCTCGTAAATCCGTGCTCGTGTAAACGCGGGTTCGAGCATCGCGAAACCACGCCGCTACGGCACAAGCATCGTCATCGTTTGCCGCGGCCACGGTGAGGGCGCTCGGCAGTCCCCGCGCAACTTCTCCGGCGAAGCTCGGACCGGACACGACTGCGGGGACAGCGTTCTCGTCCATCACTTCCTCAAAGACATCGCTCAGCAGCAGCGAGGAATCCGGCTCGAAACCTTTGGTACCCCAGCAGATATAGCAGCGTTTGTCCCGCGGCAGATGCTCCTTGAGTTGGGTCAGCACTGCTCGAAAAGCGTGACTGGGCACTGCGAGAACCAGGTGGCTTGCGTTGGCGGCCTCTTCAAAATTATCCGAAGGCGTGATCCGCGGCCCAAGCGGGATGCCGGGCAGGTAGGCCTCGTTGCTTTGGCTTTTCGCCATCGCCTGGGCATGACCGGGCTCGCCGCTCCACAGCAGGGTGTCCTGTTGGCAGCGCGCCAGCAGCAGCGCGAGGGCGGTGCCCCAGGATCCGGCTCCGATAACAGCGGTGGGACCGGGCAGCGCAGTCATGGTGTGGTCTGGCGAATCCCTGACGCTCGGCTGGCAGGGCTACGCCGTGACGATTGACTCGGTCCCGCCGTTGCCAGCCTGACTGGCTTCCTGCTCTTTTTTCTGCAGGTACATCGCATCGAAATTGACCGGGCCGAGCAGGAACTGGGGAAAGCCCCCTTTGGAGATGAGGTTGGCGACGTTCTCACGCAAAAATGGAAAGAGCACGTTCGGGCAGGCGGCCTCCAGCATCATTTCGAGCATCTCCGGACTGCTGCCTTCTACTGTGAAGATCCCGGCTTGCTGTACTTCCGCCAGAAAGACTACTTGTTCTTCATGCCGCGCCGTGACGGTGGCCTTCAGGGTAACTTCGTAGATGTGCTGTTCCGCATCGATCACGTTCTGCTGGGCTTTGAGGTCGATTTCGGTTTCGGGACGGTAGTCCTTCCAGGTGAACACCTCGGGACTGCGCGGGGATTCAAAAGAGGCATCCTTGATGAACACCTGATGCAGTTGAAACCTGGATTTTGCGGATGTGTCTGCAACTTCGTTCATAGGTTTTTCCGTCAAGGTCACCGCTCCAGCGGCAGATTTTCTTTTTCCCAGGCCGCCAGTCCCCCGCTCAGGGTGTAGACGGACTTGAATTCATTTTTACGAAGCACCGCGGCGGCCCGGCTCGCCCGTTGGCCGCTGCGGCACGACAACACGATGGGTCGATTCTTGGTGCGGAACTTCTCGAGTTGTCCCAGTTGGTCCTTGATCTTCGACACCGGGATGTTGATGGCTTTGGGGATATGACCCTTGGTGAACTCATCCGGTTCGCAGACATCGACCACGACCGCATTTTCCTTGTTGATGAACTGCGGCAACTGAACCGCGCTTACCTGATTGGCGCCGCTGCCACCTCGACGGACTGAATCAAAACCGATAAGCAGGGAGATGACGATCAGTGCCGCAAAAAGATGCCAGTTACTGGTGACAAACTCTAGATCCATGAGAACGGGTCGGAAGAGGAAAGGGAGCGGTAGTCTACCTCAGGCAAATGACGGGAAGCCGGTCATTTGCTTTCCCGGCAGGCTGATTCAACCAATCAGTGGGCGCTGCAAAAAGCCTCGCGCATGGTCTCCATCAAAGCCAGGATTTTGTCGTCGCCAATCCGGTAATAGACTTTGTTGGCATCTTTTCGTGAAGCCAGAATGCCTTTGTCGCGCAGGATGGAAAGGTGCTGGGAGATATTGCTTTGCGACGTGCCGACGAGGTCGACGAGGTCCTGAACGCTGGTTTCGGTGCCCTCCGCGAGAATGCACAGTATCTTAAGGCGCAGGGGATGGCCCATCGCTTTAAGCGAGCGCGAGGCGATATAAAGGTCCTTTTCATTGGCGAGGAAAAGCTGCTCCATGCTGGTGGTGGAGTTTCCGGAGTAGTCGATCTGTTTCTCGGAAAGTGCCATGTCATTTGACCTTTATCGATGGAATATTAACGAAGCATTATACACTAATGTTCGAAAAATCCCTTTCTCTGCAGGGGTTACGCGCGGACTTTTTTCCAACACCGGAAATTTAACGGTCACGGGAGGTTCGCGCCTCGACGGTATACTGGATTAAGACATCGCTTTGCCTTTGAACTTCAGCCCGTATTTTTCGTAAATGAAATTGACCACACTCCAAGGCTTCACCGCCATTCTGATTGTTCTTTCTTTTCTGGGGATGACCCAGGTGTCGCGCGCTGACGATGGAGCACAAGCAGACGCTCTGCCGATCGAGGATTTGCGGCTTTTTGCTGAGATATTCAGCATGATCAAAAGAGATTATGTGGAGCCCATCGATGACGCGACCCTGTTGCGCGACGCCGTCCGGGGAATGCTCGGCGGCTTGGATCCACATTCGGGTTATCTTGACCCGAGCTCGTTTCACGATATCAACGTTGACACACGCGGAGAATTCGGGGGCCTTGGGATCGAGGTCACGCTGGATGAGGGTGTGATTCGTGTGGTGGCGCCGATCGACGGTACGCCTGCCGACCGGGCCGGCATTCAGAGCGGAGACCTCATCATTCGGCTGGATGGGACGACGGTAAAGGGCAATTCCCTGGACAGTGCGGTGGAGCAGATGCGCGGGGAAC
Source organism: Gammaproteobacteria bacterium (assembly GCA_011523045.1). Taxonomy (GTDB): domain Bacteria; phylum Pseudomonadota; class Gammaproteobacteria; order Arenicellales; family UBA868; genus UBA868. The sequence goes on from WTHR01000029.1 coordinate 7,905, forward strand.
CGGGCAGCGAGATCACATTGACTATCGTGCGCGAAGGTGTCGATCAGCCCTTTGACGTGACGCTGAAGCGGGCCATCATCCAATTGCACAGCGCCCGCGGCGAGTTGCTCGAAGACCGTTATGGCTACGTGCGGGTGAGTCAGTTTCAGTCAGGGACGAGCGCATCACTTCGTCGTCAAATCGAAAAGCTTGAGGAAGCCGCCGGCGAGCCACTGACCGGGCTGGTGCTGGATCTTCGCAACAATCCGGGCGGGGTGCTGAACGGCGCCGTGGAAGTCAGTGATCTTTTTCTGCGCGAGGGCGTCATTGTGTCGACTCGGGGGCGTACTGCCGATGCCGATTACACCTTTAGCGCCACAGCGCGCGATGTGTTGGAAGGTGCGCCAATGGTTGTCCTGGTCAACCGAGGTTCCGCGTCGGCTTCCGAGATCGTCGCTGGAGCGCTGCAGGATCATGGCCGTGCGCTGATCCTGGGAACCAAGACGTTTGGCAAGGGGTCCGTGCAGACCATATTGCCGATGAATAACGGGGCGGCGCTGAAGCTCACCACGGCCCGCTATTACACACCCAACGGCCGCTCAATCCAGGCGACCGGGATCGAGCCGGATATCGTGAGTCGGCGGTTGCAGTTGTCCGACCAGCCGAGCCGTTCCGGTACCCGCGAGGCGGATCTCGCAGGCCATCTGCAAAATGAATCGACCGATTCGGAGGATGAAGCCGGTGTGGCAGTGCAGGCAGAGCGCCTGCAGGATCGCGACTTTGAGGTGGGTGAGGCGCTTAATCTTCTAAAAGGAATGGTACTGGCCCGTCGTCAGACAGGCTGATCGTGATTTTGGTTTCAGTCCGCGATGGCGCAGCGCCAGGATCCAACTTCGGCCTCGCGTTTTCCCTCAAACAGCCAGAGTGACCCGGGTGTGATGCGAACGGTGGGCTCATTTTTGTTGGGGTCACTTCGGGATCGTTTGCCTGACCATCGCATCATCAGCACTGCTTCTTCGGGACAGTCCTCTTCGGAATAGACCTGACAGGCAGCAAAACCCACCTGAGCCACCCGGTGGACCTCAAGGTCAAGCGGCATGGCGTGACAGCCGGGTTCGTCCCGATTGGGCACCAATGACAGTTCGGTGAGTTGGTCCGTGCTGTTGATGCTGTAAAACCGGATGTGGCTGTCTGCGACGGGTTCCGTTGGTGTCTGTGCACAGCCGGAAAGCCACCCCAGTATCAGCACGGTCGCGATCCGGCGCCATGCGTTGGCGGACGTTGTGCTGGCCGGGGCCCGTTTATCCGGAAAGTCTGCAGGTTTCATGGGGGAGTTGTAGTTCAATAAGTCAGCGGTCCAGAAAACAATCATCGCGCCTGCGCGGGTCGGACGCAAGACGCACGCAGCCGCTTGAGTAAACGTATACTGGCCTTGAGGCAGACAACCCCATCACAACAGCGCTTTTCGGAATCCAGCCCAAACGCCATGTCGAAACAATTGGTACTCGTTGACGGATCGTCTTATCTGTACCGGGCTTTTCATGCTATGCCCAATCTCGCCAACTCGCGCGGCGAATCCACCGGCGCGGTTTATGGAATCGTCAACATGCTGCGCCGGCTCATGCGCGAATACGACACGCCCTATTTTGCCGTGGTGTTTGACGCGCCTGGAAAAACGTTTCGCGATCGGCTTTACAGCGATTACAAGGCGAACCGCCCGTCGATGCCGGATGAACTGCGCTCGCAGATTGACAAGGTCAACGCAGTCATCGGCGCAATGGGGCTGCCTTTGTTATCCGTGCCGGATGTCGAAGCCGACGATGTGATCGGCACGCTCGCCCGCCAGGCCAGCGCCTGCGGGATGGAAACGGTGATCGTCAGCGGCGACAAGGATCTGGCGCAACTGGTGGATGCGAAGGTCTGCATGTGTGACAGCATGAAGGACGTGGTGTATGACGTTGAGGGAGTCAAAGCCAAGTTCGGCGTCCCCCCGGACCGAATCGTGGATTTTCT
>WTHR01000029.1:9996-16151 GCA_011523045.1 Gammaproteobacteria bacterium
TTGAGGGAGTCAAAGCCAAGTTCGGCGTCCCCCCGGACCGAATCGTGGATTTTCTAGCGTTGGTTGGTGATACCTCTGACAACATCCCCGGCGTCCCCAAGGTAGGTCCAAAGACCGCGGTGCGCTGGTTGCAAGAATACGGTTCGCTCGATGAATTGTTGGCCCAGGCCGATTCGGTGTCCGGGAAGGTAGGGGAGAACCTGCGTGCTTCCCTGGAACAGATACCTCTGTCTTACGAGCTGGCGACGGTGAAGTGTGACGTGGTGCTCGACAAGGGGCCGGAAGATCTAAAGATCGGCGCTCCGGATGAAGAGACGTTGCGCCAGCTCTACGCCGAGCTTGAGTTCAAGACCTGGCTTGCTGACCTGGGCGGGCTCAACGAAGCGCGGGAAGACAGCGCCACGGCGAGCGCCGAGTATGAAACGGTGCTGGATAAGAAATCCTTTTCACGTTGGCTTAAGCGCCTTTCCAAGGCGCCGCTTTTCGCTTTCGATACCGAGACGACATCCATTGATGCCATGCGGGCAAGGATTGTCGGTGTCTCCTTTGCAGTCGAACCCGGTGAGGGGGCTTATGTCCCGCTTGCGCACGATTATCTTGATGCGCCCTCGCAACTGAATCGCGAAGAAGTGTTGGAGGCATTGCGGCCTTTGCTGGAGGATCCGGATCAGGAAAAGGTCGGTCAGAACCTTAAGTACGACTGTACTGTGCTCAGCAACCACGGCATTACGCTTGCCGGCATGCGTTTTGACACGATGCTGGAATCCTATGTCCTCGACAGCACCGGGTCGCGCCATGACATGGACACGCTGGCGCTCAAGTATCTCGGCCACAAGACCATTTCTTTTGAAGAGGTGGCGGGCAAAGGCAAGAACCAGCTGTCGTTCAACGAAGTGCCCCTGGAGGACGCCGGTCCCTATGCCGCTGAGGATGCCGAGGTCACGCTGCGCCTGCATCAGGTGCTGTTTGAGCGGCTGCAGGAAGAGCGAGGTCAATACGACCTGTTCGAGCAGATTGAGATGCCTCTGGTACCGGTGCTGTCCAAGATCGAGCGTACCGGTGTGCGGGTGGACTGCGACATGCTGGCGACGCAGAGCGCCGAACTCGCCGAACGCATTGCCGAGCTGGAAGCGATGGCGTATGAAGAAGCCGGCTCGGTTTTCAATGTCGCCTCGCCCAAACAGATACAGGAAATCCTGTTTGAGAAAATGGAATTGCCGGTGCTGGCCAAGACACCCAAGGGGCAGCCGTCAACCGCGGAAAGCGTCCTGGCAGAGTTGGCCGAAGAGCACGAGTTGCCGCGCCTGATTCTGGAGCACCGGGGTTTGAGCAAACTGCGATCCACCTATACCGAGAAACTGCCTGCTCTGGTGAATCCCGATACGGGACGGGTGCATACCTCCTATCACCAGGCAGCGGTGGCGACCGGACGCCTCTCCTCCAGTGACCCGAACCTGCAGAACATCCCCATCCGCACGGCAGAGGGCAGGCGCATCCGTGAAGCCTTTGTTCCCGCGCCAGGGAGCCGGCTCGTTGCGGCGGATTATTCCCAGATCGAACTGCGGATCATGGCCCACCTGTCCGCTGATGAAGGCCTACTGGGCGCTTTTGAAAAAGGAGAGGATGTACACCGCGCGACAGCTGCGGAAGTTTTTGGCACGCCAGTCGAGGAGGTTTCAGGTGACCAGCGGCGCAGCGCCAAGGCTATCAATTTCGGACTGATTTACGGCATGTCTGCCTTTGGCCTCGCGCGTCAGTTGGGCATTGAGCGCGGTCAGGCGCAGGAATATATCGATCTCTATTTCGAGCGGTATCCGGGTGTCCGTACGTTTATGGACGAGATCAGGGCCCAGGTGCGGGAACAGCGTTTCGTGGAAACGGTGTTTGGCCGTCGTCTTTTCCTGGCCGATATCAGTTCCAGTAACCACGCGCGCAGGCAGGCGGCAGAGCGTGCTGCAATCAATGCGCCGATGCAGGGAACGGCAGCGGATCTCATCAAACTTGCGATGCTGGCCGTGGACAAGTGGCTCACTGACGATGAGTGCGGTGCCCGCATCATCATGCAGGTGCACGATGAGTTGGTTCTGGAAGTGCCCGAGTCAGAGACCGATCGCGTATCGGAGGCGTTGGCCCAGATGATGTCCTCGGTGGCGCAGCTCGCTGTGCCGCTGAAAGTGGACGTCGGCAGCGGCATCAACTGGGCGCAGGCACACAGCTGACGCGCGGGATTTACGCCTTCTGAGAAAGCAGTTCAGCGATGCGCTCGCGCGCTTCATCGACACCGATGCTTTGGGTGGCCGAGAAAAGCTGCGTGGTGACGAGCGGGATCCCCTGTAAAAACTTATTGGCATCGCGCAACGCCTGCAGTCTCTTGCCGCGGCCCAGCTTGTCGCACTTGGTCAGCAGGATATGGATCGGCAGGTCAGCGGTCGCGCACCATTCGATCAACTTGCGGTCCGGCGCGGTAGGCTCGCGGCGGCAGTCAACGGGCAGGATCAGTGCCCGCAGGGTCTTCCGTTCTTCCAGGTAACGCTGAACGGTTTTTTCCCAGTGTTGTTGCAGGGCTGCCGGGACTTTGGCGTAGCCGTAGCCGGGCAGGTCCACCAGGCGGAAGTGATCATCCAGGCGAAAAAAGATGATCTGCTGGGTCCGGCCTGGGGTCTTGCTGGTGCGTGCCAAGGCTTTGCGCGACGTAATGGCATTGATCGCGCTGGATTTTCCAACGTTGGATCTCCCCGCGAATGCCACCTCTGCGCCGGTATCGTCCATCCAGTCACGCGGATGGTGTGCGGCACAGTGATACTCGGCCTGTCGCAGCAGTTGAGGTTCGCAGGTGGTTGAAGTCACAGGGTATAATTGCGTTTTCGTCTGGTCACAGGCAGCACGGGTCCCGATGCAGGCCTGCGACTGAATTCCGCACAGGCGTACAGGCCTGCCAGGCGCAGGCGGCCCCGGTCAGCGGGCGCGTTAACAACAGGAGCAGTTTAATGAATCGGTGGGTATTCATCATCACGACCATTTTAATGACTGGTGTCTCAGCTCAGGGGATTGCCGGTGATCCCGCCGCGGGCGAGGCAAAGGCGCAGACCTGTGTGGCCTGTCATGGGGTGGATGGTAACAGCGCCAATTCAGGCTTCCCGTCGCTGGCAGGGCAGGTGCCGGGATATATCGCCGGACAACTGGCTGCCTTCAAATCAGGCAAGCGGGCCAATGCCATCATGATGGGGCTGGCGCAGCCGCTGAGTGCCGAGGATATGGCCGATCTTGATGCGTGGTATGCGTCTCAGACAATCGCGCCGCGAAGCATCAGCGAAGATCAGCTTGAGCTCGCCAGCGAGGGTGAATCCCTCTATCGGGGCGGTTCGGCCGAGCTCGCAGTGCCGGCATGCATGGCGTGCCATGGTCCGGCGGGGCGTGGTATGCCCTCGAACTACCCGAGGGTCGCAGGCCAGTGGCCCGAGTATCTGGAGGGCCAACTGCTGGCGTTCAAGTCTGGTGCGCGCGCCGGCAAAATCATGGGCCCGATCGCCCACCGGCTGTCGGCGCAGCAGATCCATGCGCTTTCGGTCTACATGTCGGCGCTGCAATAGCGCGATCCACCCGTATCCGGCCGCACTTCGCCGGTACACCAGCCCGCCTGTGTTCAGGTAACGGCTCCGGAGACCACTATGGCAACCGACAAACTCTGGGGCGGGCGCTTTAGCGGCAGGACCGACACGACCGTGGAGGCCTTTACCGCCTCAGAACATTTTGACCGCCGGCTCGCCGAATACGACATCGCTGGTTCGCGGGCGCATGCCCTGATGCTGAAGTCCTGTGGAATCATCAGCGAAGCGGATTGCAGCGCGATCATCGACGGCCTCGAAACCATCTCACAGGAGATCGCGGACGATCGCTTTGCGTGGAGCGCAGCACTCGAAGATGTGCATATGAATATCGAGGCGCGGCTCACTGAAATCGCTGGCGAGCCTGGCAAGAAACTGCACACTGCTCGTTCGCGCAACGACCAGGTCGCCACGGATATGCGGCTCTTTACCCGCGACGCAGTTGATCAGCTGCAGGCCGATCTCACCGCGCTGCAGCACGCGCTCGTTGACCTTGCTGAGGCGGAAGCTGACTCGGTCATGCCAGGGATGACCCATATGCAGAGTGCCCAACCCGTGACCTGCGGCCATCACCTGCTCGCCTGGAACGCCATGCTGGAAAGAGACTGGCAGCGTTTGGGGGATTGCCGCAAGCGGGTCAATCTGTCCCCGCTGGGTGTTGCCGCGCTAGCCGGCACCGGGTTTGCCATCGACCGGAACATGACTGCCGCTACCCTGGGCTTTGAGGGTGTCTGCAGCAACTCCCTGGACGCCGTATCCGACAGAGATTTCATCCTCGAATTCTGCGGAGCGGTTGCGCTGATGATGGTGCACCTTTCCCGGATGGCCGAAGAACTGGTGTTGTGGGCGTCTCAGCATTTTGGGTTTGTGGATCTGGGTGATGCCTTCTGCACCGGATCCAGCATCATGCCGCAGAAGAAAAACCCTGATGTGGCAGAACTGGTGCGCGGCAGGAGCGGCCGGGCCGTGGGAAACCTGACGGCACTGCTGGTACTGATGAAGGGGCAGCCGCTCGCTTACAATCGGGACAATCAGGAAGACAAGCAGCCGCTTTTTGACAGTTTCGACAACGCCCATGCCTGTTTGGGGGTGCTGGCTGCGATGGTGCCGAATATGACCTTTGACCGGGAACGGATGCGAAATGCTGCGAGCCGCGGGCATGCGACAGCAACAGATCTTGCGGACTATCTGGTGCGCGGGGGATTGGCTTTTCGTGATGCGCACGAAGTCGTGGGAACGGCGGTACAGCTCGCCGAGTCATCAGGACGGGAACTCGATGCCTTGTCGCTTGAAGAATTGCGGGGCGTGAGTGATCGAATCAACGAAGACGTGTTTGAGATCCTGACGCTGGAAGGGTCGCTGCACTCACGGAATCACATCGGCGGAACGGCCCCTGACCAGGTGCGTCTGGCTGCCGCGCAGGCCAGGCAGATTTTGGCAGAACGGTGACTGAGATGGTATTTCTTAAGCTGAGCCGAGTTCGACAGGCGGCCGCACTCGCCCTGGTGGCGCTTGTGCTGGGTGCCAGCGTGCTGAGCGCAGGCTGCGGCCAGAAAGGCCCGCTGTATCTTCCTGAAACGCCAGCCTCAGAAGAGTCCGAAGACAGCGACAGTTAATCCGAACGTGGATCACTTCGGATATCGACAGGATCGGCTGTACGCAGAGGAAGTCCCGCTTTCGGCCATCGCCGAGCGTGTCGGGACGCCGTGTTATGTCTACTCGCGCGCCACCCTGGAACGCCATTACCGGGTGTTCGACGAGGCCTTTGGTGACTGGCCGCATCACATCTGTTTCGCCGTCAAGGCCAACGGCAATCTCGCCGTCCTGCAGGTGCTCGAGCGTCTTGGCGCGGGTTTCGATATTGTCTCCGGAGGCGAGTTGGCTCGGGTCCTTGCCGCCGGCGGTCGTGCCAGCGATGTGGTTTTCTCAGGCGTCGGCAAGTCGAGCGATGAAATCGCAAAGGCCCTGACGGCCGGCGTCCGGATCCTGAGTATTGAGTCCGGGGAAGAACTTGAACGGGTGAATGCGGTTGCCCTCTCCCTTGGCCAAAAGGCGCCAATCGGTATTCGGATCAACCCCGATGTGGATCCAAACACTCACCCGTATATCGCCACGGGTCTTCGAGAGAACAAGTTCGGGGTGCCTGCAGCCGATGCGCCGGCGCTTTACCGAAAAGCCAATGCAATGGCGGGGATTGAGGTCGTCGGGATCGGCTGCCATATTGGCTCGCAGCTGACCGAGGTTGCCCCTTTTTGCGATGCCGTGGAAAGGGTTCTCGACGTGGTGGATATCCTTGCCCAGGACGACATCAGATTGGCACACCTGGATCTGGGTGGCGGGGTGGGTATTCGGTATTCCGACGAGACGCCGCCTGATCCGAAAGACTATGTGCAGGCGATTCTCGCCATCCTCAAGCGTCGAAACTGCGATCTTGCCGTGACCCTGGAGCCGGGCCGCGCGATTGCAGGAAATGCGGGCGTGCTGTTGAGTTCTGTGGAGTACATCAAGTCGGGACCTGAAAAAGATTTTGTGAGCGTTGATGCGGCAATG
>WTHR01000127.1 GCA_011523045.1 Gammaproteobacteria bacterium
ACCGCATATGAACTATGGGCGAACCAGGTTAATGCGGCAGGGGGGCTTGATGTCGCCGGAGACCGTCGTCCTGTGGAACTGGTCTGGTTTGACGATGAATCAGATCCTGCAAAGTCGGCACAAATTTATGAAAAATTAATCTCAGACGAGAAAGTCGATCTTTTGTTGGCGCCTTGGGGGACACCTCATCATCTCAATGTAGCGGGTGTTGTAGAGCGGCATGGATTCCCCATGGTAGGTAACACCGCAGCGTCGGTCGCAGTGCGGGAAGTGCAGCCCGGGAACATATGGTTCTCGACATCAGCGATCCCCGACCGTATTGGTCCCGAACTTGCTGCCTTAGCAAAGCAGTCGGGTGTCAAGTCCGTAGCGATCATAGCCAATGTGTTGCCTTTTGCTCAGGAAAACCTGCAATTCCTCGTGCCGGCGCTTGAGGCTGAAGGTATCGAAATTGCCTTGAATGAAAGCTACCCGCCTGATATTTCGGACATGACTGGATTGCTCTCTCAGATCAAGTCAGCGGGTGTCGATGGGATAATCGCGTTGTCTTACCCGGCTGATTCCTTCTTGTATATGGGCCAGGCTCGAGAGGTCGGGATCGACGTATCTTTTGAGTTTTTACTCGTGGGTCCCACGATCTCAGCTTTTTCACAGGCGTTCGGAGATTTTGCAGACGGAATAGTGACCATAGGCCATTGGAGCCCCCATCAGTCAAAGTGGAGCAGAGCCAAGCCGTTCTTTGATGCCTATGTGGCTGCCTATGAGATGAATCCCGATTATCTCGATACAGCGCTTGCCTATATGTCGTGTGAAATTCTCGAGCAGGCTGTGGCTACTGCCGGTCTGGATCGAGACAAGCTCCGAACCGCTATCGCCTCTTCAACATTCGACACCATCAACGGGAAAGTGAGTTTCGAAGGTGTAGAGAATGCAGTGACTCCGACTGCATTTCTCCAGCTTCAAGGTGGTGACATGCATTTGATTTGGCCGGAAGATATCGCAACCGCCGGTTTCAGTCCGCGCTAGACCGCTCAAGACCTTTCTTTGAGTCCCAGTTGATCAGGGCAACTGATCAGCTGGGATTCGTTCCCGTGATGCTTGACGCCATTCTTGTGTGTCAATGACTGAGATCCTCATTTCTCCGCAATTGGCCTTCTCAGCCTTGGTGCTTGGTTCGCTGTATAGCCTGATTGCACTCGGATTGAACCTTGTTTACGGGACGATGCGTCTTCTGAACATTGCGCATGGGGATCTGATCATGGTCGGCGCCTACGCGACATTTTGGTTTTTTACGCTAACCGGAATGTCTCCTCTTGTGGGACTGCCTCTTGTCGCTGGTATTGCGGCCGCTATTGGGATCATTCTTTACTTTAGTATTTTCCGACGTCAGCTATCCGGTATCGACCGGGTAGAGCGTATTGAAGCCAATTCTTTGCTACTGTTTTTCGGTGTCTCGGTCATTCTTCAGAATACCGTTGCGATGATGTTCAGTGGTTCTCCAAGAGCCTATCAGTTTCTTGACACGGTTTATGAGGTGTCAGGACTGATGATGACTGGCAATCGTCTCGCGACACTAGTAATTGCTGCGATTTTGCTGACGAGCGTCGTACTCTTTTTAAGTAGATCCCAGTATGGCTTGTCGATATCAGCTCTCATCCAGAATCAGACTGCTGCCCGAGTGGTTGGAATTAACGTTTCCCGACTTCAGTTTGTAAGCTTCATTTCGGGTTTTGCCTTAGCTGGCATTGCGGGTGCGTTGGTGAGCATGACCGAGCAGATTTCTCCTTTTATGGGTTTTCCATTCACGATTGCTGCATTTGTTGTGATTATCCTGGGAGGGCTCGGCAATATTAAAGGAGGAATCATTGCCGGCATGTTGCTGGGGTTTGTCGAGATATATGTGGTTGTACTGACTTCTGCAAACTTTCGATCAATGCTCATTTATGGCTTGTTTGTCGGCATTCTCTTATTGCGGCCCGAAGGACTGTTAGGCAAGACCCGCAGGCATTGAAGATGACCTCTGTCTTTTCGCTTGCCAAAATGCGTTTTGTCTGGTTTTTGTTTGTGGGCGTGTTGTTGATCGCGCAAGTGCCGTCGATACTGGGCTCATACTGGACATTAATTGCCCTCAATCTAATGATGTGGGTGGCAATGACGCAGAGTTGGACGTTGTTCTCCGGGATGACGGGGTATATCTCGCTCGGCCACGTCGTCTTTTATGGGGTTGGGGCTTACGTTGTAGCCTCGACGTTCAATTCGATCCCATTGTGGTTGGCTGTGCCAATGGGTGGTATCGCTGCGGCTCTCCTGGCACTCGTCGTCTCTTTGCCAGTGCTTAGGGTTCGAGGACCCTACTTTGTTATTCTGACATTCGGTCTTGCTGAGTTGGTCAAGTTTTCAATTTTGAATCTGGAAACAGTGAGTGGAAATTCAAGCCGCCTTTTGTTTGGAGCCCCATCGGTAGAGATCTTGCTCTATTGCATGATTGGCCTTGTAGTTTTCGCAACCCTAACGACGTTGATCGTAACCCACTCCCGTTTCGGCCGGGGTCTAACGGTTATTCGGGAAGATGAAGTGGCCGCAGCAACTGTCGGGGTTCCGGTTTTACGCTACAAGATCATCGCTTTTACGGTCTCAGCGATCGTGCCGGGAATGGCCGGCGGGTTAATGGCATTAAAGTCCACCTACTTTGAAGTGTTGCAGGTCTTTAACCCGATTATTTCTTTTACCGTAGTCACGATGGCAATTATCGGCGGCAGTGGTGATGTGCGGGGGCCGTTCTTGGGAGCGGTCTTCCTTGTGTTGCTCTCAGAGCTCTTTTGGACAACGGCTCCTCAGTTCTACATGATCCTGGTTGGTCTGTTTTTGATACTTTTTGTGATCTTCGCTCCCAATGGCATTGCAGCCTTTCTTGATAAGCTGCAAATCAGCAGGAGGTCAGGATGAGCCTGCTGACTGTGAGGGGAATCGCCAAATCGTTTGGCGGTGTGCGGGCATTGGGAAGTGTAGATCTCCATGTTCAACAGGGAGAGACTCTTGGATTAATGGGCTCAAATGGAGCCGGAAAAACAACCTTGTTCGGCATTATCGCCGGCCATATTAGACCGACCTCAGGAGACGTCTGGTTTCATGACCGCTCTATTAGGGGTTTAAGTCCCGATAAGGTCTGTCGCTTGGGTATTGCGAGAACTTTTCAGATTGTTAGGCCTTTTGCCGGGCTGACGGTTCGTGAGAATGTGGAGATCGCCATCCTTTTTGGTTCAAAGTCCCGAGATGGCCAAGACATCCTGTCCGAGAAAGCAATGACAGTTTTGGCAGAGGTTGGCCTTGAAGCTCATGCCGGTGCCTTGGCAGCGACGCTTACGCTCTCGGCGCGCAAGCGTCTGGAGGTGGCTCGAGCGATTGCAACGGATCCCGAACTGCTGTTGCTTGATGAAGTGATGGCGGGATTAAATCCGCGAGAGGGTGAGGACATGGTAGAACTCATAAAGCAGATCAAATTGCGGCGCCCCTTGAGTATTGTGGTTGTTGAGCATGTCGTTAAGGCCTTGACGGCTCTCTCTGACCGGATTGTGGTTCTCCATCAAGGCGAAATCATTGTTGATGGGTTACCCAGTGAAGTCGTTCGTCATCCGACTGTTCGGTCCGCGTACTTTGGAGATGAGTGACGATGAATATCAAACTCAAGGTCGAGGGTATTCAATCAGGGTATGGCGAGATACAGGTTCTCAGAGGCATAGAGATGTTGTGCGGTGAGGCTCAGATCACGGCGCTCGTGGGCTCTAATGGCGCGGGAAAGTCGACATTGCTTCGGACTCTTGCCGGAATCCTCCCGACGGCAACCGGCAGAATCTTACATGGCGAAGCAGAGATTCAGCGACTGCCCTCTCATGAAAGGGTAGCGCGCGGGATTATCATGGTGCCCGAGGGACGTCTGGTGTTCCCCGATCTTAGTGTCGAAGAAAATCTACGCACTGGTGCGGTAAACGTGCGGGCCAAAGATGTGTGGAGCAGAACCATCGAGGAGATTTATGATCTTTTCCCACGCCTCCTTGAGCGTCAAAAGCAGTTGGCGGGCACATTGTCAGGTGGAGAACAGCAGATGCTGGCGTTGGGGCGAGGACTTATGGGGTTGCCAGAAGTCTTGTTGTTGGATGAACCAACCTTGGGTTTGGCGCCATCGGTGGCAACTCAGATTTTTAATGTTATTCCGCGACTTACCCAAAGTAATATCTCTATCCTGATTGCTGAACAAGATCTCAACCGTGTCTTGGATATTGCTCACTTCGGCTATGTCATCGAAAACGGAAGGATTACCATGCATGATACTGGTTCGGCGCTAAGGAGCAATCCTGCCGTTGCTGAGGCGTACTTGGGTTGATAATGCAGACTGCTGAGGTTTCGGTCCGTCTGCCTTGGAACAGAGTGCTCCAAGTTAGATGAGGACGCTGGAGTCGGATCACTACCGGATTGCATGGTTCGGTGCGACCATATTTCTCAGTTCCGCAATTCTGCTC
>WTHR01000083.1 GCA_011523045.1 Gammaproteobacteria bacterium
CGAATTTCTCTTTCGACACTTTCTGATTTCCTCAACAGTGCGTGGTTAACTGGCTTTCTTCATCATCACTTCCGTGACGCTTGAAGGTGCGGGTAGATATTGACTGAACTCCATCGAATAGGTTGCCCGACCCTGCGATGCCGATCGCAGTGAGGTCGCGTAACCAAACATTTCGGAAAGGGGCACCTCTGCGCGGACGATCTTCCCGGCTGGGACGTCTTCCATCTCAGAGATCATTCCTCGTCGGGAATTGAGGTCACCTGTGACACCGCCCATATATTCCTCCGGCGTCACCACTTCCACCCGCATGATTGGCTCGAGGAGGACTGGCTTTGCCTTGGCGCTCGCTTCGCGAAATGCCTGAATTGCAGCCGCGCGAAATGCGTGCTCAGAGGAGTCGACTTCGTGATAAGAACCATCGTACAACGTCACTTTCAGGTCGATCACGGGATAGCCGGCGACGATGCCTGACTCCATGGCTTCCACAACGCCTTTTTCAACGGCGGGGATGTATTCACGGGGAACGACACCGCCTTTGATTTGATCCACGAACTCGAATCCTTCGCCTCGCTCCTGGGGTTCAATGCGGAGGTAGACATGACCATACTGGCCGCGACCACCGGTCTGCTTGGAGTACTTGTGCTCTTGTTCAACCGTACTGTTAAGCGTCTCGCGGTAAGCCACCTGGGGTTTTCCGACATTGGCATCGACGCTGAATTCGCGCTTTAAGCGGTCGATAATGATCTCGAGGTGTAGCTCACCCATGCCCGAGATGATGGTCTGCCCAGACTCTTCATCAGTACGAACTCGAAACGAGGGGTCTTCCTGCGCCAGCTTGCCTAGCGCGACACCCAGTTTTTCCTGGTCGCTCTTGGTCTTGGGTTCGACCGCCTGAGAGATCACCGGCTCGGGGAACTCCATTCTTTCAAGCGTGATCACCTTGTTCGGATCACAAAGCGTGTCACCAGTAGTAATGGCCTTTAGACCTACTGCGGCGGCGATGTCACCCGCACGGACTTCTTTGAGCTCCTCTCGGGAGTTGGCATGCATCTGCAGAATGCGACCGATCCGCTCTTTCTTGCCTTTGACCGGGTTGTAGATACTGTCCCCCGAATTGACGACACCCGAATACACGCGGAAAAACACCAGCTGACCGACAAACGGGTCTGTCATGATTTTGAAGCCGAGCGCGGCGAACGGGGCATCATCAGAGGCGGGCCGCTCTTCCTCAGTTTCCTCATCCTCCAAAACGCCGCTGATCGCCGGCACTTCGGTGGGGTTCGGCATGAAATCGATGACAGCATCCAGCATCGCTTGCACGCCTTTATTCTTGAAAGCGGAGCCACACGTGACCAGAACGACTTCGTTCGCTATGGTCCTCTGGCGCAATGATTTCTTGATCTCGTCCGAAGACAGGTCACCGTCTTCGAGATACTTCTCCATCAGTTCTTCATCGGCTTCGGCGGCAGTCTCGAGCAGTTGCTCACGGAGTTCGTCGCACTTTTCCTGCAAATGCTCAGGAATGTCCCGCTCCTCGAACTTCGTTCCACGGGTTTCTTCATCCCAATAGATCGCCTTCATCTTGATGAGATCGACAACACCTTCAAAGTTGTCTTCGGCACCGATAGGCACCTGCAGGGTAATGGCGTTCGATCCAAGGCGACTGCCTATCTGCTCGACCACCCTGAAGAAATCCGCGCCGGTACGGTCCATCTTGTTGATAAAGGCCATCCGCGGCACGCTGTATTTGTCCGCTTGACGCCACACGGTCTCAGACTGCGGCTCCACACCCCCTACCGCACAAAACACGCCTACCGCACCGTCAAGCACGCGAAGCGACCGCTCCACTTCGATAGTGAAATCCACGTGTCCGGGAGTATCGATGATGTTGATCCGGTGCTCATCATAGTTCTGGTCCATCCCGCTCCAGAAACAGGTGGTCGCTGCGGACGTGATGGTGATACCGCGCTCCTGCTCCTGCTCCATCCAATCCATCACCGCATTGCCGTCATGGACCTCACCAATCTTGTGGGAAATTCCGGTGTAAAACAGGATGCGCTCAGTCGTGGTGGTCTTTCCAGCATCGATGTGCGCCATGATGCCGATGTTCCGGTAACGCTCAAGTGGAGTTTGTCGAGGCACTGTATTTATTCCGTTAGTGGTTCGGGGTGGATTTGAGAGTTACCTGAAGCGATCAAAAGCGGAAGTGGGAGAACGCTTTGTTGGCTTCCGCCATGCGGTGGACTTCATCTTTCTTACGCGCCGCACCGCCGCGCTTGTCCGCCGCATCCATAAACTCGCCTGCCAACCGGTCCGTCATGGACTTCTCGTTGCGCTTTCTCGCGGCATCTACCAGCCAGCGCATCGCAAGTGCATTGCGTCGACTGGGACGAACCTCGACAGGCACCTGATAAGTGGCGCCACCCACGCGGCGGCTTTTTACCTCAACTACCGGGCGGACATTCTCCAACGCCTGATAGAAGACATCGAGGGGTTCGGAGGCGCCACGGCTCCCGATCGTGTCGAGTGCGCCATAAAGAACGCGCTCGGCGATCGATTTTTTGCCGTCCTGCATCATCACGTTGATGAACTTGGCGATCGTCTGGTCACCGAATTTGGGATCCGGCAATATCGTCCGTTTCGGTACTTCGCGACGTCTAGGCATTTCTAGGTAACTTCCCTTCTTTCCTTCTATATTCATTCAACGGTGGTTGGCGGCGGACTGCTCTCGAACCGGCAATCTGTCGAAGCGCGTCTTAGGCGCCGTCGACATCATTACTGCTTCACTGCTTCAGCATTCCAGCACCGCCAAACGGCCGCACCCACAACAATAAGGACGACGCGAGCGTCGCCCCCGAAGGCTCAACGCCCTCGGTTCCTATCGATACGGTGAGACAGCTTTTTGTCGCTAGCGGCGTGATGCCCCCTTCGCGACTTCTGTGCTGGTCTTTTTCGCAAGACCAACTTTGTCACCGTGGCCGGTCAGCTATTCCGGCCTCTTTTACGGTTTCAGTACCCCCGGGCGCGTTTAAACGCTCCGGAACAATCCCGTTTGATTAGGCCCGTTACGACTTCGGTCGCTTCGCGCCGTACTTTGAACGACCCTGTCGTCGTTCCCCCACGCCGGACGTGTCCAGCGTTCCTCGGACCGTGTGGTATCGCACGCCCGGTAAATCTTTCACCCTGCCGCCCCGAATCAGGACCACCGAGTGTTCCTGGAGGTTGTGCCCTTCACCGCCGATGTAGCTGGTGACTTCGTAACCGTTGGTCAAACGGACCCTGGCGACCTTTCTCAGGGCTGAGTTCGGCTTTTTCGGTGTCGTGGTATAGACGCGCGTACACACGCCGCGCTTTTGCGGACAGGCGGCCAGCGCCGGCACGTTGGACTTTTGGGTCTGGCGCGTCCGGGGCTTTCGAACAAGTTGATTAATCGTCGGCATTACTGGTTTTGGTCCGTTGGTCTATCCGCCACGAAGGCCCTGCCCTCATTGGAATTGAATCCTCGAAAGGGCGGCGATTCTAGGCAGAATAGGGTTTTCTGTCAACATTTCACCTAATTCAGGGCTTTTTCCGGGGTTACTCGATCACCCCTGGGCAGCTTCAGCCGGAGAGTCTTCCTTGTCCTCGGTGAGATTCTCCAGGATGGCCAACTCCTCGATGTCACCCTCTTCCTGAGTCTGCTCCTGTCTTCGGCGCCTGCGCTCCTCGTGGTGCGCGAGACCAGTACCCGCCGGGATCAACCTGCCGACGATGACGTTCTCTTTCAGCCCCCGAAGGTGATCGACCTTGCCTTGCATCGACGCCTCCGTCAGGACTCTGGTGGTCTCCTGGAAAGAGGCCGCAGAGATAAACGAATCAGTACTGAGCGAGGCCTTTGTAATACCGAGCAGCACTGGGGCGAAGGTCGCGGGGGTTTTTCCCTCTGCTTCCAGCGCATCGTTCTCCTCAAGCAGTGCTGAACGCTCGACCTGATCTGCCTCGAGATAGCGAGTATCTCCCGGCTCGACGATCCGGACTCGTCGGAGCATCTGCCGGATGATGACCTCGATATGCTTGTCGTTGATCTTGACGCCCTGGAGTCGATACACCTCCTGAACCTCGCTGACGATGTAGTCAGTCAACGGCACCAAACCTCGCAACTCAAGGACGTCTACCGCGGCGAGCGGTCCCTCAACAATCACGTCGCCCTTTTCAACCGTCTCACCGTCAAACACGCTGATTTGGCGGTCTTTGGGGATGGACATCTCATGTAGCTCGCCCGCTTCATCCGTGATCTCAAGGCGGGTTTTTGTTTTCACCTCTTTGCCGAATGAGATGACACCCGTCGCCTCTGCCAGGATCGCCGGCTCTTTTGCCTTCCGCGCCTCAAAGAGCTCAGCCACTCGGGGCAGACCGCCGGTAATGTCACGCGTCTTGGAGCTTTCCTGGGGGATACGCGCCAATACCTCACCCACCCCAACACTCGCGCCCACGTTCACCACAATCGACGCCCCGGGAGGCAT
>WTHR01000030.1 GCA_011523045.1 Gammaproteobacteria bacterium
GGCTCAGGATGATCCGTTCAACGCCTTTGTTGGCGCGCACTCGAAGGGTGCTTCAGTTAAGGGCACGATCTCAAGCGTCGATGTGAGAGGTGCGGTTGTGGAACTCGGAGAGGGTGTCGAAGGTTATCTTCGCGCAACAGAATTATCTCGAGACTATGTTGAGGATGCCCGGTCTGTCTTGAGTGCCGGCGCAGAGGTTGAGGCAAAAGTTACCAGTATCGATCGAAAAACGCGGCGGATCACGCTGTCCATCAAAGCGCTCGAGGCTGAGATCGAGGATAAAGCAGTCCAGCAGTACAGCGGCCAGGTGTCTGCGATGACTTCCTTGGGTGACAAGTTAAAAGAAGAACTCGACAAGCAGGATTCCTGATCCTGTCGTCAGTTTCATTGTTAGGATGTGATGCAATGAAGACCATGACCAAGTCTGAACTGATCGAGCGGTTGTCGCAGGGACAACCGCATCTTCCGCCCCGGGATGTGGAGTTTTCGGTCAACGCTGTGCTGGATCGCATGCGTCGCGCACTTGTCGCTGGAGACCGGATTGAAATTCGCGGATTCGGCAGTATTGGTCTTCGTTATAGAATGCCTAGAACGGGTCGGAATCCGAAAACGGGCGAAGCAGTGAGTGTGCCTGGAAAGTACGTGCCTCACTTTAAACCAGGGCGACTCCTTCGCGAACGCGTCAATCAGGTGCGACCGGAAAGCGCCGAGCCAGCTTCTGACGGCTCTGATCCAGACTGACCCAGGCTGACCGAGAGTAGCCATTACGCTCTTAGCATTCAGAAACCAGCAGGGTCTAAGCCGGGAGACGGGTCGATGATCAGAAAACTGCTGTTAACGGTCCTCATGCTTGCGACTATCGTAGTGGGAGTCACTTTTGCAGCCCACAACCCCCAAGAGATATCGCTCTCATATTACTTCGACCTGAGCTGGCACGGTCCACTGGTTCTCGCGCTCCTGGGAGCATTGATTGTGGGTTTTGTATTAGCGGCCGTTCCGCTGTGGATTCGATTGCTTCGGCTGAGACGAAAGCTTGCCTTAGCCTCGGCCCCGCAAAGGACCTCCGTGAAACGGTGAAGTGATGGACCCGATATGGCTTTTACTGCTTTTGCCTCTGGCAGGACTGTCAGGGTGGTGGGCTGCCCAGCGGACTCGAGCACAAGGAGTCGATAGTGCTACGTCAAAGGCTCTCCCTCAGCCCTACGTTCGCAGCATAAATTTTCTGGCCAATGACCAACATGATGAAGCGCTCGATGTTCTAGTTAAAGCGCTGGAGGATCATGACGAGTCGTTGGAGATTCAACTGGCATTGGGAACCCTCTTTCGGCGTCGCGGAGAGATAGAAAAGGCAACACAGATTCACCAAAGCCTGATTTCCCGCGCGGGCACTAGCCCGGAACAAAAAAGCATTGTGCTTTTTGAGCTTGCGAGTGACTACTTTAAGGCGGGCCTGCTCGACCGAGCGGAGAATCTCCTTCTGGAGCTGGGTGTCACTGAGAATTTTCGTGAAGCCTCCTTGCGCTTGCTTGTACAGATATATGAGAGCGAGCGCGAGTGGGAGCGCGCAATCGCTGCTGCAGAAATTCTAGACGAGATCACTTCAGTGGATTTGGCCCCGCAGATCGCCCAATTCCAATGTGAGATGGCAGAGCGTGGGCTGGTTGCGGGAGACTATGCAGCAGCAAAAGACAGAGCTGCTAAAGCACTGAAACTTGATCGAAATTGTGCTCGCGCAATAATCCTGCGGGGCAGGCTGGAAGCGTTCTCAGGCAAACATCAAAAAGCGGTCGCCACGTGGACCAGGCTTTGCGCAGAGCGCCCAGAGATGCTGCACGAAGTTTCGAGGCTGGTGCAGACTAGCGCCCAGAGCATGAATGATAACGAGGTTTACCTTGATTTTCTGCGTCGAGCCATCGCGGTCAGTGCAGATGAGCGGTTGCAGTTATCCTTAGCAGATTTCCTTTTGCAGATGGGCCAATCCGAAGAGGCGGAGGCGCTATTGCGTTCATGGTCGGAGGAGCAAGGCAGTTTGTCGGGGTTGCATCGCTTATTGGAGATACGCTCGGTGAGTGGTGCGGCCGGCGAAGTGAGCGGCGACTATCAGTTGATGCGCAAGGTAGCAGGTAGATTGCTGTCGGAACAGTCAGGTTATGAGTGCCGGTTCTGTGGATTTCAAGGGAAGTCGATGCACTGGCAATGTCCCGGGTGCCGACACTGGGACACCACGACCCCGAGGTTGAATACCATCAAACTCTCTTAGCCAAGTGTGAACTATTTACCTTGAAGCCGACTTCAGAAAAACAGAATATCTCTCCTATCGCGATGAACGCGATAAATTTTTGGAAACAACCAACTACAAGGAGAGTAGATCATGTATCTGAAAAAACTTCGCCCAATGTCTGGGATCCTCATCGCGGCGGCAATGTCTTTTGGTCATGCGGCCAACGGCGAGCCTGTCGACATCAATCAAGCCGACGCGCCGCTTCTGGCGGAGAACATCGTCGGGGTGGGACCTGTCCTCGCGGGAGCAATCGTTGCTTATCGACTCGAGAACGGGGACTTTCAATCGATCGAAGAGTTGCTGGAGGTCCCGGGGATCGGTCCCAAGGTGTTGGAAAACAACGAGGAAACGCTTTTGGTGGATGGAAAAGCCTACCAGAACTGATAGAATTCAACGCTGATGTTCGGGAAGGGTGCCCGTGAGGGCGCCCTTTCTTTTTGGCGAATGGGAAAAATCGGGGAAATTGGGGCAATTGGCGCAATTGGCGCAAAACTCCCCTGAATCTACGGAGCTGCCCGAGTGAAAGTAACAATCGTTGGTAGCGGTTACGTGGGCCTGGTTTCGGGGGCCTGCCTGGCCGATGTCGGGAACGAAGTGCTGTGTATGGACGCAGATCACGCCAAGATCGACGATCTAAAACAGGGTCGGATTCCAATCTATGAGCCTGGGCTTGAGGATTTGATCAGTGTTAATTCGAAAGCGGGACGGCTCGCTTTTACAACGGATCTATCGGAGGCGGTGCAATTTGGGCAGATAATTTTTATCGCCGTAGGTACACCACCCGATGAAGATGGGGCGGCGGACCTGAAACATGTCCTGGCCGTAGCGCAGGGAATAGGAAATGCGCTTACTGACTATCGGGTCATTGTGAATAAATCCACGGTCCCGGTAGGAACGGCCCAGAAGGTTCGTACGGAAGTTCAATCCCGTCTCGATCAGCGGGCTCTGGATGTCGATTTCTCGGTAGTATCCAACCCTGAATTTTTGAAAGAAGGCGCGGCGATCGAGGATTTTCTGAAACCGGACCGAATCGTAGTGGGAACTGATAGCGAGCGCGCCAGGCGGTTGATGCGGGAACTCTATGCGCCGTTCAATAGAAGCCATGATCGCTTGATGTTTATGGACCTGCCATCGGCAGAACTTACCAAATACGCAGCGAACGCCATGCTTGCCACGAAGATTTCGTTCATGAATGAGCTGGCAAATATTGCCGAGCGTGTCGGAGCAGATATCGAGACTGTGCGCCTTGGTATTGGGTCAGACCCGCGTATCGGATACCACTTTATCTACCCGGGTTGCGGTTACGGCGGTTCTTGTTTTCCTAAAGATGTCCAGGCGCTCGCGATGACGTCGCATGAAAACGGGTGGGAACCGAAGATTCTGAACGCAGTCGAGGCTGTCAATCAGAAACAGAAAGAAAGCATTGTCGAGAAAATCGTCTCGCGATTTGGGAGCAGCCTGGATGGCCGCCACTTTGCAGTCTGGGGTCTTGCCTTTAAACCCAATACAGATGATATGCGTGAAGCACCCAGCAGCACCATCATTAGGGCTTTAACCAATTTTGGGGCGAGCATTACTGCATTCGATCCAGTCGCAGTCGGGGAGGCAAAAAAGACATTCTGCGACCTCGACGGAGTGAGCTTTAGTGCAGACCCTTATAGCGCGCTCGAAGGCGCCGACGGACTCATCCTTCTCACGGAGTGGAAAGCTTTTCGCAGTCCAGATTTGGCCCGTATTCGGGAGATGCTTAGCGACGGTGTTATCTTCGATGGTCGAAATGTTTTCGATCCTAAGATCCTCAGTCAATATGGCCTCGATTACTACAGCATTGGCCGACGACCGATTCTGTCAGATTGAGAGTCAATCGATCGATGGATTATGAGTTTTTAAGCGGGCTTCGCTCCAGGCGCGTCCTGGTGGTTGGGGACACTATGCTCGACCGTTATTGGATCGGTGACGTCACCCGTATTTCCCCCGAGGCACCGGTACCTATTGTCAACATCGGCGAGGTGAGAGAGTGTCCCGGAGGGGCAGGAAACGTGGCAGCCAACATCGCCGCTCTCGGTGCGGGCTGCGAGTTGCTCTCATTCATTGGAGATGATGATACCGGTCGCCGGCTGAGCGAACTGCTGGCGCAGGCGGGAGTGGATCGGCACTTTCACATTGATCCGCATGGGCGGACCACGGAGAAGCTAAGGATCGTTTCCAAAAACCAGCAACTCCTCCGTGCGGACTTTGAGTCGCGCCCTTCTGCTCAGTTGCTCGAGCGAAGCGTTGCTGACTTTCGGGAGATCAGTCAGACCGTCGACTGCGTTGTTATCTCCGACTATGGGAAAGGGGGTCTGGCGTATATCGAACAAATGATTCAGGTTGCCAGGGATCAGGGAATGGCGATGATTGTTGATCCGAAAGGCGCTGACTACGGGCGCTATCGGGGAGCGACACTGGTTACCCCAAACCGGGACGAGTTTGCCCTGGCGACAGGTGTTTCGACGGACGACCCGGCATTCTTTGATACGGCGCAGAGCCTGGTCGAGCATTCGGATCTGAAAGGGCTGTTGGTTACTCGGGGAGATGAGGGAATGACACTGTTTCTGGCATCAGGCGAGGTCATCCATCAGGATGCCACCGCGCGGGAGGTTTTTGATGTCAGTGGGGCTGGCGACACTGTGGTGGCAATCATTTCAGTTTGCATTGCCGCAGGGCTTGACTGGGCTGATGCCATCAAGTGGGCCACGCGGGGCGCCAGCGCGGTGGTGGGCAGGTTTGGAACAAGTGTCGTCCGTCCGTCCGACTTAACCCTCGACACACAAGGGGAGGACCCGAAATGATCGTCGTGACTGGCGGTGCGGGTTTTATCGGTTCGAACCTGATTGCAGCACTTAACCTGCGCGATCGCCGCGATGTTATTCTCGTGGATGATCTTTCGGATACCGCAAAAATTCAGAATATCAGCGACCTTACGATTGCAGACTACATCGATAAGGATCATTTTCAAAAGATTGTTAACAGTTCAGGCCTCCCGGCAGGGGTTGAGGCTGTGTTTCACCAGGGAGCCTGCTCGGATACGATGGTCAGCGACGGTCGATATGTCATGGAGGTTAACTTTGAATATTCGAAAAGCCTCCTGCGCGCATGTGCCGATAGCGAGGTTCCATTAATTTATGCGTCGTCGGCGTCTGTTTATGGCGCGAACGGGCCCTTTGTCGAAGCCGCTGAAAATGAACACCCCCTCAATGCGTACGCATACTCGAAGACCTTGTTCGATCGTTTTGCTTTTGCAGAGGGTGCCTATCCTGCATCGCAGCTCGTCGGGTTGAGATACTTTAATGTCTATGGTCCGCGGGAGGGTCATAAAGGGCGGATGGCCTCGGTCGCCTGGCATTTGACCCATCAGTATTTTGAGTCGGGTTCGGTGCGTTTGTTTGAGGGCTCGGGTGGTTATCAGGCGGGAGAGCAGCGGAGGGATTTTATTCACGTGGATGATGTCGTTAAGGCGAATCTGTTTTTCCTCGATAATCCAAAAGAGAGCGGGATCTTCAATGTGGGGACGGGAAATGCCGGAACTTTCAATGATGTCGCGTTGGCCGTAATCAATGCCTGTAGAGAAATCGATGGTGAGACCAGATTACTGCTTGAGGAGGCTCTCCACCAGGGACTCTTGGGCTATTTTCCGATGCCGGATGGGTTGGTGGGTAAATACCAGAGTTATACCGAAGCCGATATTGGCCGCCTCAACGCGGCGGGCTTTTCAAACAACTTTCTTGATGTTGGGGAGGGAGTGGGTCGGTATGCCGCGGAACTTTATTCCAAACTACAAACACCAAATTAAAGGAAGGAGCACATAGGTAATGTCGTCCTCATCGGAGCCCAGGATTCATCAACCATTGCCTGCGCCGAAAGACTGCTGCGTTATGGTTACTGGCGGGGCAGGATTTATCGGGTCGGCTGTTATTCGCCGGTTAATTGCTGATGGATACTCCAAAATTATTAACGTCGATATTTTGACCTATGCCGGCAACGAGTCGACGGTTGCCGAGGAGTCGGGTTATTCAGGCTATCGACACGAGAGAGTCGATATCCGCCACGCCCGAGAGATCCGCGAGTTGGTCCATCAATACCGGCCTGATGCCGTTATGCATTTGGCGGCAGAATCTCATGTGGATCGTTCTATTGATGGTCCAGAAGAGTTCATCAGCACGAACATTCATGGAACCTACAACCTCCTGGAGGCGGTTCGGGCTGAAGATCAGGAACGCACCCTGCAGTCTGAAGCGCGGACCGAGAAAGTTCGGTTTCATCATATCTCTACAGATGAGGTATTCGGTTCTCTTGGCGCGACAGGGCGCTTTCATGAGGATTCACCGTATCAACCGAACTCACCATATTCGGCGAGTAAAGCCGCTTCTGACCATCTTGTCCGGGCATGGGGCGAGACGTTCGGCATAGATGTCGTGATGTCTAACTGCTCCAACAATTACGGGCCCTACCAATATCCCGAGAAGTTGATTCCTGTCGTGATTCATCAGGCGATGGCCGGTAATCCAATTCCAGTCTACGGCAAAGGCGATAACATTCGCGACTGGCTCTATGTTGATGATCACGCAAAAGCGCTTGTTCTGGTGATGAGTCAGGGTGAGTCGGGGCGCACCTACAACATCGGCGGTGACGCGGAAAAGACAAATCTTGAGGTCGTTGAGACGATTTGTCGCGAACTGGATACGGCTGTCCCCCGGCCCGAAGGGAGTTATCTGGAACTCATTAGTTTCGTCAAGGATCGGCCAGGGCACGATTTCCGATACGCGATCGATGCCTCGCGAATCAAAGACGAACTCGGTTGGCAACCAGAGGAGCAGTTTGAGTCGGGCATTCGACGTACGATTGAGTGGTATTTGAAAAACCAGAAATGGGTCGAGGAGGTCGGAGGCAAGCAGTCAGCGGAGAAACGCCTCGGTCTTGGAGGATCCAGATGAGAGGCTTAATTCTCGCGGGCGGGGCCGGTACCCGGTTGTCACCGGTCACGCAGGTCGTGTCCAAGCAGCTTTTGCCGGTCTACGATAAACCCATGATTTACTATCCGCTCAGCGTGTTAATGCTTGCGGGTATCCGGGACATCATGCTGATCTCTACGCCGCAGGACACGCCCCGGTTCCAAGAGTTGCTGGGGACTGGAGAGCAATGGGGATTGAATCTCGCCTATGCGGTCCAACCTTCGCCAGACGGTCTGGCGCAGGCTCTGATCATTGGGTCGGAGTTTGTCGGAAACGGGCCATGCGCTCTGATCCTTGGAGACAATATCTTTCACGGAGATCAACTGGCAGATGCCGTCAGGCGCGCCTCCCAGTTGAAATCCGGAGCGACCGTTTTTGCTTATCCTGTAAAGGATCCCGAACGCTATGGTGTCGTGAGCTTTGATGACGAAGGCAGAGCGCAAACGCTTGAAGAAAAGCCACAAAGTCCCCGCTCACGTTATGCGGTGACCGGACTTTATTTTTATGATCACAACGCTTCTGACTACGCCCGCTCACTGACGCCCTCGAATCGGGGCGAGCTCGAGATTACAGATCTTAACCGGATTTATCTTGAAAACGGAAACCTCAATGTTGAACTGCTGGGTCGGGGAACCGCATGGCTGGACACCGGCACACATGAGTCTTTGCTCCAGGCGTCCGTATTTATCGAAACACTCGAGGCGCGTCAGGGGATGAAAATCTGTTGTCCGGAAGAGATCGCGTTTCGAATGAACTACATTGGGATTGAAGATCTTTCGGCCCTCGCCTCGAATCTGGGGAAGAGCACATACGGCATTTATCTTCGTGAGTTGGTGACGGAATACCAGTCGGGCAATTCATAAGGCGTCAACAGCACAGTGCAAAAAGAGCTTTTGGGTTCCACTAACACGCGTTACCGCGCCGATCCGCTCTATATTCCCGGCAGCATCGTCGAACACCGCTTCGTCATTAGTCAGCTTGCAAAACGGGCGATTCTGGGAAGGTACCGCGGAACCGTGCTGGGGTTGCTATGGTCGTTAGTAACGCCACTGCTACTGCTCGCTGTCTATACCTTTGTTTTTGGAACTATCCTGCAGGTCCGTTGGGTTTCCCAGAGTGGCGGGAATGCGGAGTTCGCGGCGATTCTTTTTTCCGGCATGCTGGTTCACGGAATTCTCGCCGAGTGCCTGACGCAGGCCTCCACACTGATTGTCTCAAACCCGCAGTACGTCAAGAAGGTCGTCTTTCCTCTAGAGGCGCTACCCTGGGTAACCGTGATCAGCGCATTTTTTCAAGGCGCGATTAGCACGGGAATTCTCTTGATCTACCTGTTTTTTGTTCAAGGGAGTATTCCCTGGACTGCCGTACTTTTCCCTATACCCTTGTTTGTCCTGGCTTTTGTCTGTATTGCGGTGGGTTGGTTAATCTCGGCAACCGCGGTGTATCTTAAAGACATTGCCCAGATGATGGGTCTGCTCAGTACGGTGCTTTTCTTTATGGCGCCGATCCTCTATCCCAAGACCGCGCTGCCGGTTGAGTTCCAGAGCCTGCTCTATCTCAATCCGCTGACCTTTATTATCGAGCAGTTCAGGGCAGTTGTGCTTTGGGGGGAAACTCCAAACTGGAGTGGTTTGAGCCTTTATGGAATAGCGTCGGTTGCAATCGCCTGGATGTCACTCGCGTGGTTTCAAAAAACACGAAAGGGATTTGCAGATGTCCTCTGATTCAGCAATCACCGTCAGGGGGCTGGGAAAAGATTACCGAATCTATCAAAGACCGATCGACCGCATCCGCGAGATGTATTCAGTTCGTGGACGCGACTATCATTCAGTCTTCACGGCTCTTGACAACGTCAGCTTTGATGTTGCGCCAGGGCAGACGGTTGGGATTATCGGGCCGAATGGATCGGGAAAGTCCACGCTTCTCGAAATGGTATGCGGAACGCTGACTCCGACGCGGGGCACCGTAACGGTAAGCGGCAGACTGGCAGCGCTGTTGGAACTTGGCGCAGGTTTTAATCCCGCTTTCTCAGGTCGGGAAAATGTTTACCTCAACGCAGCGCTGCTCGGTATCTCAAGAGAAGAGGTTGAGGAACGCTTTGAAGATATTGTTGAATTCGCTGGGATCGGTGAATTTGTCGAACATCCCGTCAGCACTTACTCGAGCGGTATGTATGTCCGGCTCGCTTTCGCAACGGCCGTAAATACCGACCCGGATGTCCTCATTGTTGATGAAGCACTTGCGGTCGGGGATATCCGATTTCAGCGCAAGTGCTTTCGCCGTTTCCAGGAGATGCAAAAAGCGGGAAAGACCATTCTCTTTGTCACCCATTCAGTGGATCTTGTTCAGGCGCACTGCTCGCACGCAATTTATCTGAAATCCGGGGAGGTTCGGTCCAAAGGGGAACCCAAGACTGTGATCCAGGATTATCTGGAAGATCTTTTTGGATCAGAGAGCATCAATGAAAGCGATGACGCGAACTCAAGAGAGCTCGAGACATTCTCGAAGACCAACAAAAGCCGAACTGAAGAAGAGCTGCCGCGCGACCTATGCTCTTCAAGACCGCTTTATAACCCGAACGAGTATCGTTGGGGCGATCGCCGGGCCGTTATTTATGACTATGTTCTTCGAAGTGAAGATGGCCCGATACGCGGTGGGTTTGAGCGCGGCCAAAAAATATGCCTTGATGTTTCTATCAACCTAACTGAAAGCATCGATCATCTTATTCTTGGATTTACGGTTAAGACAGTCGACGGTCGAACGGTCTTTGGGGCCAATACCAGGGAAAGAGATGTCAAGTTGCCAGAGCTCGGCGCGGGAGACAATCTCACTGTGCAGTTTGATTTTGTTTGTGCACTTATCCCGGGAGAGTACTTTCTCTCAATTGGACTCGCCCAGGACGATCAGAGCCGCGACAACATTGCTGTGGACAGGCGATACGATCTTATTCATATGCCGGTTCGTGGCTCATCCGGAGACTTTGGGGTAGCCGATCTGGGCCTTTCGATTGGATTTCCAAGTCATGAATGACTCGTCTAGCTCCACCGATCCTCCTGGTTCATTGAGTTCTGGAAACCTGTCTGCGGAGTTTCGCCGGGCAATCAGTTTATTTCCAAATTTGCCATGGGGCGACGACGATTCAGGTGTTTTTGATGGGGCAGAAGATCTCTTACGGGCGCTTCGTCCGGAATCCGCGGGACTCGCTAACTTGCTCGCTTTGCCAGAGGGCGCGTCGATCCTGCTCTGGAACTGGGATGGGATTGCGCTGGGGCGCTATCTTCAGGACTCGGGGCATCGGGTTAGATTGCACGATTCCAGAATTGGTTACCAAGAAGCCGTACGTTTGCTCTGCGGTGAGGAATCGATAGTCTCTCTCACGGATCTGGCCGCCGAGAATGAAGCACCTGATGCCGTTTTTCTCGGTAACACAACCGCTGACTCTGAGGAGCTCCTCGATACTTTATCAAAAATTCTGGGAAATACCCTGGATAGAGGGGGGATAGTTGTGACGTCCCCAGTCGCCTCATTGTCGCCTCCTGCTTCACCGACTTTTTTAATCAATAGCGCTGACGACGATTCTTTAGGCCAAGAGTCGGTTCTGGCACTACCGAGTCTTGACTCCCCCAAATTATTGATCCGCGAGAACTTTCTACACGAGAGCCCCGGAGCATGGAAACATATCGCCAGTTATCTTGATGAACTTGGTGCGCCCCGGTCTCCCGGCTCGGTTCCCATAAGAGAGGTCTGGTCGCTTTATGAAGAGCACCACAGGTTTCCGCTTGAAGAGGTTGCCAGAGTCCAAATACTGTGGAGACGAAACTCAGCAGACCGCGACCCTGTAGCCGCAGACTTTATCCATCAAACCGTCGGTGGGCGCTATCGAAAATTCTGGACTGAGACTCTCAAAAGACGGGGGCAACCGATCGTTGAGCGTCGACCCATTTTCAGCGAGAGTCAGCCCGAACTTCACTTTGAAAGTGAAAACGCGCACTTTCAACACATCCGGAACCCGGAACCCTACCAAATCGGTATCACAATCGAAGATCTTTGGTTGTCTGCGCTTCAGAAACATACCAATACCGAATTCGATAATCTGGTTTTCGCTTACTTCAGTTTTTTGCAGACACGGTTGAAACCTGATGAGCGATGCGAGGTCGATCTCAATCCAGATAATCTTTTGTGCACCCCCGAAGAGCAGATTGTGCCGATTGATCAGGAGTGGGACTGCCGTTCGGAACTGCTGAGGGTTGAGACAGCGTTTTGTCGTGGCATCGTCTATTTTCTTGCCAGAAACGCGCTCCGGCTAGATGTGATTCCCGGAGTGCGAAGCCGTGGCGGCTCTTTTAGAGAGTTCCTTGAGACGGCCTGTAATCTTGTCAGCGTAGATTGTGAAAGCGCTGTTAATGATTTGGGCTCCTTTGAGCAATTATTCAGAAGCGCCACGTTAGCTTCGTTTGGCGTGGTCGAGGTCTCCACTCTGCTCGAACGCCGTTTTGGGGATTCCGATTGGCTAGAGGTAGTCGGTATCCTCCAATCCACCTGTGGAGGGCTTAGCCGGGTTTTGATCCCGTTTCCCGTTAGCACCGCAAGGATAGGTTGTGATCTGCAGTTCCAATTTTATGGGAGGGGTGTATGCCCGGAGCGATTCACCTTGCTATTTCCAAGTTGGCTTGGGGAAGCACGTGTTGAGTCTCTCGAGATAAAAGGTGTTGGCGATGGAAAGGCCAGCGATATCTTAGAGCTCAAGAGTGCGGCAGAAGTCCGTGCATCCTCGAAGGGAGTTGTCGGCTCAAAAAACGGAGTAGGTTATGCGCATCCGCGGGATGAGAATCCGGCGGGCATTGAGTTTGCGTTGTCTGAGTCTGGAGCGCAAAAAGACTCAAATCAGACCCTGAGAGTGAGTGCTACGGTGGCATGGCCCGAGATGGTCTATGGAAGAGATGCCGAGAAAAAGTTGATTGATGGGTTGTGGGAAAAGGAAGAAGCGCTTCAAGAGCTTTCCCAGAGAGCGAGTAAATATCAGGAGGAGGCGGAACATCTTCGCGATATCGCACACCTACGAAGTGCAGAACTGGAACTCTTGAAGTCGTCTAAGGCCTGGCGGGTTGCGGAGTTGCTTCGGAAAGTGTTTTTTGGATGGCGAAGAACGCAGGACGAGGTTCGGAACCTGAGCGCCATTGAGCAACTAGCGCAGAAGCGGGTCCCTCCAACGGAGTGCTTCTCCCAAATTAATGAGTCAGGAAAAATACCAAACGAGGCCCGTGAGGTTTCCATTCCTGGCGGACCTTTAATCTCCGTCATTATTCCGGTCCACAATACGCCCAAGGCCTGGCTGACGGATGCTGTTAATTCGGTGCGGACGCAGACCTATTCGAGTTGGCACTTGGTCCTGGTCAATGATGGTTCGACAGATGTCGGCACGCGGGAATTTTTAGACAATCTCGATGATCCCCGAGTCACCAAGATTCAGCTCACCAGAAGTTCTGGCATCTCAGTAGCCACTCAGATGGGAGTTGACGGTGCGCACGGCGAATATGTCGCGTTGATGGATCACGACGACATGCTGGCGCCTACTGCCCTGCAGAAGGTGGCGGAGGAAATCGTCCAACACAGCTCTGATGTCGTCTATACAGACGAAACAACTTTCAGCGACAGGACAAAGGAAAAACGTGATGGGTATTTCGGCCTGCCACATCTCAAGCCGGATTATTCTCCCGATCTGCTGCTATGTCACAACTACATCACGCATTTGTTGGTGGTCAAAAAGGCGCTGGTCGATGAAGTCGGAGGATTTCGGCCAGAATTTGACGGGGCTCAAGACTACGATCTGCTTCTTCGTTTGACGGAGAAAACGGATCGGGTGGCACACATCGCCGAACCGCTATACCACTGGCGGCAGTCGGCGCAGTCGACGAGTCTTGATACTGGCGCCAAGCCTTTGGCTCACATGCGAGGGTGCAAGGCTCTCTCCGAGGCGCTGGACCGTCGTGGTATCGAGGGCGAGGTTCTGACCGGCAACGGCCCTCATTTTTTTCGCACCAGACGCAAGATTTTTGGTCAACCGACGGTGGAGATTGTGATCCCCTTTCGCGATCAACCGCTTATGCTGCGTAAATGCCTTGACGCGTTGCTTTCCAGGACTCGCTATTCGCACTACCGAATTCTTGGCGTAAATAATGGAAGCACGGAGGTGTTGACTCATGAGGTGATGTCCCAATATGAGTCAGACAACAGCCATGTCCGTTTTGTGACATTGGACGTACCGTTTAATTTCTCTCAAATCGTTAATTTTGGTGTGCAGAATTCGGACGCAGCGCATGTCGTTCTTATGAACAACGACATTGAGGTGATCAACCACGATTGGCTCGAAGCGATGCTGGAGCACTCTCAACGGCCGGAGGTCGGCGCTGTGGGTGCCAAGTTATATTATCCAGACGACACGATTCAGCACGCGGGGATTGCTATTGGCATCGGCAACTATGCAGGCCATCCTCATAAGCACGTTGAGGGGGGTTATTCTGGCTACCTCAACAGACTCCACAATATTCAGAATGTATCTGCCGTTACTGGTGCGATGATGATGGTGAAGCGCGAGCTATATAACGAAGTTGAAGGGTTCGATGAGGGTTCGTTTAAAATTGCCTGTAACGATGTGGATTTCTGCCTGCGGCTGCGAAGTCAGGGCCTGCTGAATATTTTTACGCCTTATGCGAGGGCCTATCACCACGAATCGGTCAGCCGGGGTTATGAAGACACCCCCGAAAAGAAAGCCCGATTCGACAAAGAGGTTGATGCGTTCAGAAAACGCCACCACGAGGCTCTCACCCAAGGTGACCCGTACTACAATCGGGGTTTTCGCCTGGATACTGAGGAAGTCTTGGCTCGCCCGCTAAATGAGACCTAGCCGCGTCTTTATTTTCGCCCCTTAGGGAAACTTACATCATGCCCACAACTGCCGTATCAGTCATCCTGCCAGTGTTTAATGAAGCGGACAATTTGGAGCCGCTTACCCAGGATATTATCGCGGCGCTAGAGGGGGCCGGCAGGACTTACGAGATCATTTTCGTAGATGATGGCAGCACGGATCAATCTCTCAATGTGCTTACCGCCCTGCAAAAAGCGCATCCGTCGGTGGTGGTCATCGAGTTTCGCCGTAATTTCGGGCAGACCGCGGCCCTCGCGGCCGGGCTACGCGCGGCCAACGGGGAAATTATCGTCACGATGGACGCCGATCGACAAAACGATCCAAGAGACATCCCGATGCTGGTGCAGGAGATTGATCGGGGTATGGATCTTGTATGCGGCTGGCGTCATGACCGCAAAGACGGGTTATGGCTGCGTTTGCTTCCCTCGCGAGCAGCCAACTGGCTTATTTCCACCACCACAGACGTCAAACTTCATGATTACGGCTGCACGCTAAAGGCCATGCGTCGGGATGTTGCGAAGAACCTGCGTTTGTATGGAGAGATGCACCGTTTTATTCCCGCCATTGCAAGTTGGTATGGCGTTCGGATGAGCGAGGTAAAAGTGCGTCATCATCCACGGACTGCCGGCGTGTCGAAGTACGGATTATCCCGTACGTTCCGGGTCTTGCTTGACCTGCTGACGGTTAAGTTTCTGATGGGTTATTCTGCCCGACCCATCCAGTTCTTTGGCAGTATCGGAATGGCCTGCACGTTTGCTGGTGGCGGCATCCTGGGCTGGCTTTTCATTGAACGTGTGTTTCTTGGGGTTGCCCTAGCGGGTCGGCCTGCGGTGCTGGCAGGCATCGTTCTGACCTTGGTAGGCCTTCAATTTATTACGGTGGGTTTGCTTGCCGAACTTCAGGCAAGAACCTATCACGAGTCTCAGGACAAACCGATTTACGAGATCCGACACACCTATGGAGGCCGCGAGTCCTAACGGGAAAGCGTGTTTCTAAATGGGTGAAGATCGAGGCGCATGGGTCGTAAGCAGTAGGGTGTCCCATCTCTCGGTCGTTGTTGTTAATTTCAACTCTGGCGCATTTCTTGAGGCAACCACCTCCGCGCTCCTTGCTTCTTTGCCGCCGGGCTCAGAACTCATCGTCGTGGATAACGACTCTTCTGATTCAAGCACAGCGCCACTTCGTGATCATGACGGGATAATTTTTGTCCAGTTAAAGAAAAACGTCGGTTTTGGGGCTGCCGCCAACATCGGTGCGGCCAGGGCCAGAAACGAGTTAATTGTCTTCCTGAACCCCGATGCGTTTGTGCCGGACGGGACTTTTCAGAGAATGGCCGATTACCTGGCGACTCATCCTGAGAGTGGGCTGTGTGGCGGCTTGTTGCTGGATTTTCAGGGAAGAGAACAAGCCGGAAGCAGGCGTTACGATCCGACATTGATGCGATCCTGGGGCAAGGCGGTTCGTTCGATTGTGCCGATGCGCATGTTTCCAACTTTCGACCGGCACGATGAGCCACTGCCAAGCACATCAGTTCAAGTTGATGCGATTTCGGGTGCCTGTATGATGGTTCGCCGGAAGGCGCATCAGGAGATTGACGGCTTTGATGAAGGATTTTTCCTGCACTTTGAAGATCTTGATTACTGCAGAAGAGCGCGAGATGCAGGGTGGGACGTCGGGTTCGTGCCCGAAGCGCCTGTTTTTCACTATCAAGGAGCTTCCGGGCTCATAACCGAGGATCGCTTGTTGCAGCACAAGCATGCAGGCCTCGCACGATATCTCGATAAAT
>WTHR01000150.1 GCA_011523045.1 Gammaproteobacteria bacterium
AATTATGGGAAAAGTGACTGAAGGCGGCCTGGGGGCGCCGGTTCGCCATCCGATTGATTGGCAAAGCCCCGACTTCAATGATGAAGGCAAGTTGATGTCGGAGATGGAGCGGGTCTTTGATCTGTGTCATGGGTGTCGGCGTTGTGTCTCGTTGTGTGACAGCTTTCCGACGCTGTTCGATCTGGTTGACGAATCTGACACCATGGAGGTCGATGGCGTCGCCAAGCAGGATTACTGGAAAGTTGTGGACCAATGCTATCTCTGTGATCTGTGCTACATGACCAAGTGCCCTTATGTGCCGCCGCATGAGTGGAATATTGATTTTCCTCACCTGATGCTCAGGGCAAAAGCTGTCCGGTTCGCGAAAGAAGGCGCGTCGACACGAGACAAGCTGCTCACCAGTACCGACTTTGTCGGCAATACGGCAGGGATTCCAGGCATCTCGATTGTGGTTAACGCGGCCAACCGTTCTGCTCCGTTGCGCAAGACCCTGGAGAAAGTGGGTGGCATCCACCATAAGGCCAGCATTCCCCGTTACGAATCCAAGCCTCTGCGAAAAAGGGTGTCAAAACTGGCGACCCTTGATGCGGCACAGGCTAAACCGACTGCCCGCACCAAGGGAAAGGTAGCGCTCTTTGCGACCTGTTATGGCAATCGCAATGACCCGGGGGTAGGAGAGGACCTGATCTCTGTGCTGCAGCACAATGGGGTTCCGGTCACGATTGCCGAAAAAGAGCGTTGTTGCGGCATGCCCAAGTTGGAGTTGGGTGATCTTGCTTCTGTCCAGAAAGCCAAGGAAGAAAATATCCCGCAGTTGGCTAAATGTGTTGATGACGGGTGGGATCTTGTGGCGCTGGTCCCGTCCTGTGTGTTGATGTTTCGTCAGGAATTGCCGCTGTTGTTCCCTGATGATCCCGATGTCCGCAAAGTTGCGGAGGCATTTTTTGATCCGTTTGAATACTTAATGCTACGGCACAGCGACGGTCTGCTGAATACAGAGTTTGTGCAGTCTTTGGGCTCGGTGGTGTATCACGCCTCATGCCACCAGCGTGTTCAGAATTTCGGGCCGAAAACGCGCGACCTACTGAAGTTGATACCGGATACTGAGGTCACGATGATCGAACGCTGTTCCGGCCATGACGGCACTTACGGTGTAAAGGCGGAGACCTTTGATAAAGCCATGAAGATCGGCCGGCCTGTGATCAACGCCATCAAAAAGAATAATCCCGATCACTATGGCAGTGATTGCCCAATCGCTGGCAATCATCTTGCTAACGGTGTCGGTGACGGCAGTAGCCCGGAGCATCCCATCAGCCTGATGCGAAAAGCTTACGGACTCTAAATTTATTTTTCTGGAATACCAATGAAGAAATTAACGCGAAGCGAGCTGCTCTCTCTCGAAACCTATTCCGCCGAGCGGGCGGATTTTCGAAACCGTGTGCTCGCACACAAAGCCAATCGCCGTGTTGAGATCGGACCCCATGCCACGCTCTATTTTGAGGATGCGCTGACCATGCAATATCAGGTGCAGGAGATGCTCCGTATCGAGCGCATTTTTGAAGCGGATCAGATTCAGGAAGAATTGGATGCCTATAACCCGCTTATCCCGGATGGCACCAATCTCAAGGCGACTTTCATGCTGGAGTATCCTGAAGTAGAAGAGCGTCGTGAAGCGTTGGCGCGGTTGCTTGGGGTCGAAAAAGCCGTATGGCTTCAGGTGAATGGAAACGAACGTATCCGGCCCATTGCGAACGAAGATCTGGAGCGCGAGACCAGCGACAAAACCTCTGCAGTGCACTTTTTGCGTTTCGAGCTATCTTCTGAAGACATCGCAGGATTCAAGGGCGATGATTCGGTGTCTTTCGGAATCGATCACGATGTGTACTCGTATCAGATCGAAGCGAGCCCGGAGATTAAACAGGCGCTCGCGGCCGACTTGCAGGACTGACTTCTCAGACTTAGTTACGCACAGCCTTTTTTCTGCCTGATTACCCGAACGTCGGTTCGGGGACGTTACTGTGAAGCCCAGACTGCTGGTGCCGATTGATCCAGTCTTTTAAATCGGCAAGCGGCAATTTCTTGTTGATTTCGTTGTAGACCTCGTGTCGGCAGCCGTCGTATTTTTTGAAGGCCTTGTCTTTCACGGCTATCGCTTCAAATAGGCTATTCCAGCTGTCGGGATGAAATGACTCATCTTCATCCCCGATCTGCATCATCGTAGGAACCGTCAGTCGTTGCGCTGCGCTAATCATCCCGGGCAAAGCCCGCATCATCTCGCAGGCAAGACGGGCCGTGACCTTGCTCTCTACTAAAGGGTCGCTGACATAAGCGTCAACGACCTGCGGGTCATGGCTAATGAAAGCCGGATCAACTCCGGAGGGCAGGGAAAGTTTGGGTGTTACGGCAGACAGCAATCGGGCAAGCAGGATGACAGCGCCCGGGATCGCCGGTCCGGGGGCCCCACCCGTCCCAGAGAGGATCAACGAACGATAGTCCTGTTGCTTTCGGCTGGCGACATAATGATTAGCAATCAGCGAACCCATTGAATGGCCGATCACATGGACCGGTAATTCCGGGTGGGCTTCTCTGGCCTTTTCCTCAAAGATTTCGAGATCCTTGAGGAATTCCGTAAATCGATTGACGTAACAGCGCCTGCCTTCAGACCTGCCGTGCCCCCGGTGATCCAGGGCCCACACTGCATATCCTTCGGGCACCAGGGTATCGACCACGTTCTGGTAGCGTCCAGAGTGCTCACCGTATCCATGGACAACGATTACGAGGCCTTTTGGATTCACAGCCGTCCAACCCTGAAAATACAGCGGGGTCTTGTTGATACCCTGAAAATGGCCTTCTTGGTGCTGCATCTTTTCCTTGGCGTTCCTGACGAATAGCGTATTGAGATCCGTTAGTCCGGATCTCGCGACAAATAGCGTCTTGAAGTTCTAGTATCACGCATTAGCAGGCAGAGTCGGGTATGGTGGTGCTTTCTGAAAACTAAATGTCGCTGGGTGCCTGCACAGACGTCTCTCATCACCATAGGATTATCGGCAACCCCTGATCAGGAGATTCATGATGAAGGCTTCTCATATCCCCCGAGAGAGTTTGGAATCTGCAGGGCTGGTGACCGAAGTGACGAGCGACGAGCGTCGCGCGACAATCACGTGGCATGATGGGCATCAGTCAGTTTTTCATACCATATGGTTAAGGGATAACTGCAGTTGCGACTCGTGTGGGGATCATAGCGGGGGGCATCGGTTTTTCGAGCTGAACATGATGCCCGGTGACTTGGCCAATCGCATCAGTTTCGACGGCAATCTCATCAAGATTGATTGGTTGAAAGAAGCGCACTCCACGGTCTTTGATGCGGCCTGGTTACGCAGTCACTGTTACAGCAATCAGGAGCGCGCTAGACGCAGACACAAACCGGTCTTATGGGATGCTGGGCTCACTGAGTGTCTTCCTCATGTCAGCTATCCAGCCGCTCTGGAAGATCAGGAACAGTTGCTTGCGATTTATGATGCGGTAAGAACCTATGGCATTTGCCTGTTGGAAGACGTGCCTAAGCGCCCGGAAGAGACTGAAAAGATTGCGGGCCTTTTGAGTTTTGTAAGAGAAACCCACTATGGGCGCGTCTTCGAGATCGTCTCGACGGCCAATCCTGCGGTAATCGCCAATATCCCGGTACCGCTGAGGCCGCATACAGACGAAAACTTTCGCGAACCTCCTCCGGGGATCATGATTTTTCATTCCATCAAAGCAAGTGAAGATGGCGGCGGCAAGTCGGTGATGACTGATGGTTTCAAGCTGGCAGCAGACTTCAAAGCGCAATACCCCAGTGAGTATGAATTGCTGACAAAAGTCCCCATTCCTCACCGCCGCTTTATCGAGGGCGTCGGATTGCGTGCAGAGGCTCCAGTGATCGGACTGGATTATTTCGGCCACATCCGTGAGTTCCGGTTAAACGAAAGAACCATGGGCCCCCTCGATTTGCCCGAGGAGTTGCTTGAGCCTGTCTATGATGCTTTATCTAAAATGTTCGCGCTTTCTTATGACAGCAAGTACCACATGTCGTATCTGCTAAAGGATGGCGAAGCATTGGTGTTTGATAACGCAAGGGTCTTGCATGCGCGTACCGGCTTTAACGGCCACCGACATGTTCGATTGACTCATGTGGGCACCGATGAGTTCTACAGCCGCTGGCGGCAGCTCCGGCACGAACTCAAGGGCGATATCAATCTGATTTAGGACGATTTCAATGACTAAAGAGCTATGGCATCAAGGACGCGTGGCCATCGTGACCGGCGGGACTGCCGGCATCGGACTGGAGATTGCCAGAACGCTCGTTGCGCGCGGCGCAAAAGTAGCGATCGGTGGTCGTCGAAACGTCGAGGAATACGACAGCCTATCTCACGAGGGTTTTCTTATCGGCCAGTTGAATGTATGTGACTCAGATTCTGTTCGAGGC
>WTHR01000046.1:0-13676 GCA_011523045.1 Gammaproteobacteria bacterium
CACATCGCTCAATCTGGTCTCGGTTCGGTTGGTTCGCGCACTCGGTGTCGATGCGGTACGCGACCACCTCGAAAAGTTCGGCTTTGACCGCAACCGGTTGCCTGAAGGTCTATCACTCGCTCTGGGTTCGGCCACGGTAACGCCAATGGAAGTGGCCAGGGCCTATAGTGTCTTTGCCAACGGCGGTTATCTTGTCGAGCCCTTTTTTATCGCACGGGTTGAAGATCCGTCAGGACAAATTGTTGAATACGCCAACCGGCAGATGTCCTGTTCTGGCTGTGGCACGTCGGTGACCGAGTCATCCGATAATCCGGCACGCTCGCCCGACCGGCGTTTCTCCCAGCAGGTCGTCTCCTCAGAAAACGCTTTTCTTCTGGACAGCATGATGCGTGAAGTCATTCGTTCCGGCACTGGTCAGGCAGCCCAAAGACTGAACCGCGATGACGCCGCAGGCAAAACCGGGACGACCAACAACTATTTCGACGCCTGGTTCACAGGATACAGTACCGATATCGTTGCCACTGTCTGGGTCGGTTTTGACCGCCCACAGGATCTCGGTCAGGGAGAGTCAGGCGCGCGGGCTGCCCTGCCCATCTGGATAGATTTCATGGAAGCGGCCCTGTCGGGCAAAGCACAGTCGAGAACGCGCGTTCCGGAAAATATCATCCGTCTGCGCGTGAACCGCCAGACCGGGTTACCCACCAACGAAGAAGACCCGGACAGTTACCTTGAATTTTTTATTGCCGGCACCCAGCCAACGACCCCGCATGCACAATCTGCAGAGGACCTCATAGACAATCTATTTTAGGAGGGGATTAACGGCTTAAGGCTGAGTTGCGGAAGTGCCAGCGGTTTTCTTTTTCGCGGCTTTTTTGGCGGTTTTTTTCGCGGTTTTTGATCTCTTCTTCGCAGCCTTGGTTTTCTTGCGAATAGTTTTTCGCACCGAAGGCACTGTTTCTGGCGCCTCCCACCGACCGCCACGATAGAAAGCCTTCCACCCCGTTGCCTTGCCGTCCGACTCGGTCATGACATATTGCTCGCGAGTTTTACGGCTATAACGGATTTGCGCAGGATTGCCTTGCGGGTCTTCCAAAGGCGCATCAGCCAGGTAACGATGCTTGGGGTCCAGTTGATCCGCCACACTTGCGACCTCCCTGACCAGAGGCGCTCGTGTCTCCCGGTTGCGGGGAAATTGGCTCGCAGCGAGAAAGATTCCGGACGCCCCGTCCCGCAGCAGGTAGAAATCATCCACTTTTTCGCAGCGCAGATCCGGCATGGGAATAGGGTCCGCCTTAGGCGGCGCGGGCTCACCATTTCGCAGCAGTTTGCGAGTGTTCTTGCACCCTTCAGCCGTACAGCCAAAGTATTTGCCGAACCGCCCGGTCTTCAACTGCATCTCTGCCCCGCACTTGTCGCACTCCAACGTCGGCCCGTCATACCCCTTTAACTTGAACTCGCCGGTTTCGATTTCAAAACCGGCACAATCCGGATTGTTGCCGCAGATATGCAGCTTGCGCGTCTCATCAATCAGGTAGGGTTCCATCGCACTTTGACAGATGCCGCAGCGACGAACGTCGACCAGCCGCCGTGCTTCGTCGTCGTCATCAGCAGCCGCATCTTCTGTCTCATCGCCCGGAATCAGATTAAGGGTCTGTGTGCATCGCTCTTTGGGGCTTAAGCCATAGCCGGAGCACCCAAGAAACACGCCTGTTGCCCCGGTACGGACCTGCATCTGACGGCCGCAGGTGGGACAGGCCACATCGGTATCGGTCGGGATGTTGGCTCGCATGCCGCCTACCGCCGACTTGCCCTCACCCTCCCCCTTTGCTGCTTCCAGTTGAACACAAAAATCGGAATAAAAATCATCCAGCACGTCCTTCCAATTCTTGTGGCCTTGCGCAATTTCATCGAGCTTTTCCTCCATGCCGGCGGTAAAGCCATAGTCCATCAGATCCTCAAAGTTTTCCCGTAATCGGTCTGTCACGATCTCGCCGACCTTTTGGGCAAAAAAGCGTCGATTGACGAGCTTGGCGTATCCGCGGTCCTGGATGGTCGAAATGATGGAGGCATAGGTCGAAGGTCGTCCGATACCCCGCTTTTCCAACTCCTTGACCAGACTGGCTTCAGTGAATCTGCCGACCGGTTTTGTAAAGTTCTGGATGGGATCGAGACCATCCAGGGTCAGCCCCTGACCCGTGGGGATATCGGGCAGCACTTTGTCTTCCTGCTTGCCGGCAGGAGGCAGTACACGGGTGTAGCCGTCAAACTGAAGAATTCGGCCCCGCGCTCGCAACTCGAACTCACCGCAGCGGACCGTGATCGTAGAACTCAAGAAACGTGCATTGGTCATTTGGGAGGCGAGGAAAAAGTTCCGAATCAGGTCGTACAGTCGTTCCTGATCACGCTCCAATGACAACTGCTGACCGGCTCGATTTGCGTCCGTTGGTCGAATGGCCTCATGGGCTTCCTGAGCATCTGCCTTGCTCGCATAAACGTTTGGCGAAGCCGGCAAGTACTCATCACCGTATGCCTTTGCAATCAGATTCCTTGCCGTTGATACGGCATCCGCACTCAGGTGGGTTGAGTCCGTACGCATGTAGGTAATGAAGCCGGCTTCGTAGAGCCGCTGGGCCAACGTCATTGTCTTTTTGACCGAAAAGCCAAGACGCGTGCTCGCCGCCTGCTGCAGTGTCGATGTAATGAGAGGTGGATTCGGTCGAGACTGAGTCTTTTTGTCACTGCGGTCACTGACTTGATAGGCATTGACCTGTAACAGAGCGACCGCCGCCTGGGCTTCCCCCTCATTGACCGGACGAAACGTTTCACCGGCCTGCTTGACCACCTCAAGACGCAAACTTCCCTGGGGGCCGTGAGTGTCGGCAAAGATTTCCCAATATTCTTCCGGCACAAAAGCGCGAATCTCACGCTCGCGCTCCACCAGCAGACTGACCGCCACCGACTGGACCCGTCCGGCAGACAGACCCCGGGCAATCTTCGCCCATAACAGCGGTGACAACATGAACCCCACGACCCGATCCAGAAAACGACGAGCCTGTTGAGCCTGGACCCTATCCTCATCCAGTTTGCCTGGATGTGCAAATGCTTCCTGGACCGCTTTTTTGGTGATCTCGTTGAAGACGACCCGATGATATTGCTGGGAGTCCGAGCCGATCACCTCTTTGAGATGCCAGGCGATCGCTTCTCCCTCGCGATCAAGGTCAGTGGCGAGATAGATGGCGTCACTTTGAGCCGCCAGCTTCTGGAGTTCGTTGACGACCTTGACCTTGTCGGGCAATACCTGGTAATTCGCCTCCCATCCCTTCTCAGGATTGATGCCCATATTGTTTACCAGATCTCTGCGGGCTTTCTCCTTTCGGTACCTCGCCTTCTGGGCGGGCGACATTTTGCGGGTCTTGGCCGCTTGCTCAGCACGCTTCTTGGGATCGACCTTCTTTTTTGATCCACTCACGGGCAAATCACGGACGTGACCAACGCTCGACCGGACCACATACTCCTTTCCAAGATATTGGTTAATAGTCTTGGCCTTGGCCGGAGACTCAACGATAACCAACGATTTACCCATAACGCTCCACGAATCTTCACAAAAACTGCTTTGCCCGAGCAGTAAAGTCAGGTACTCTGCTTTGGACTCACCGTAAGCGGATGTAGCCGCCGGCGCAGGTTTTCACCAGCCCTTGCAGTTCCACCCTTATCAGCATGGCCGAAATTTTCGCAATCGTC
Source organism: Gammaproteobacteria bacterium (assembly GCA_011523045.1). Classification (GTDB taxonomy): domain Bacteria; phylum Pseudomonadota; class Gammaproteobacteria; order Arenicellales; family UBA868; genus UBA868. The sequence continues at coordinate 3,742 of WTHR01000046.1, forward strand.
AAACCAGAGCGCTGTGCAATCTTATTGATTGGCGTGGGTGCAAAGTCGACAAAATCCAGAATTCCGCGATCCCCGGCCGGCTTTTCGGCCTGATCGTCGTTGCCTATTTGCCCGACTTTTGCAAGGGAAAGCGCCTCCAGAATCTGGCTCGGCGTCTCAACCAGGCAAGCACCATCTCGAATCAGTTGGTGCGGGCCGCGTGACAACGGAGAATTCACCGAACCGGGCAGCGCAAAAACCTCTCGACCCTGGTCCGCCGCAAATCCTGCCGTGATCAAACTGCCGCTGCCGAGCCCTGCCTCAACAATCAGGGTCCCAAGACTCAGACCGCTGATGAGCCGGTTTCTCTGCGGAAAGTGATGCCGACGAACGCCAGTACCCGGCGGGAACTCCGAAAGTATCAGACCCGATTCTTTGATCTCACGGGCCAAGTTGCGGTGGCACCGCGGATAGACCGTATCAAGTCCTGTGGCGCAGACTGCGATGGTCGAGCCAGCGGTATGTAAAGCCCCCCGGTGAGCAACACTATCGATGCCCAGCGCCAAGCCACTGACCACAGTGACCTGATGATCACCCATCGTGCCTGCGAAGCGCATCGCACTCTCACAGCCAACCGGCGTGGGACTACGACTTCCTACCACCGCGACGGCAGGCTGATCCAAGAGGTCAAGTTCGCCCTCACAATAGATGACCGTCGGTGGATTGGGAATTTCCCGCAATAATCGTGAAAAGCGCGGGTCAGAAACACCGAGCACCGAGCGACCGGGAGCCGAGAGCCACTCGATATCCCGTCGCAGTTCATCATGCCTGACAAAGCCGGCCAGAGTCTGTTTCGGGGTCATCGACTGTCTGCTTGACCCCATAGCCGATACGTCTGCCTTCAGGGCATCAATCGGATCAGGAAAAACGGAAAGCACCGCTTGCTTGATCGAATCAGGAACGGCAGCTCGCCCGACGCTTAGCCAGGCAGTACTTCTTTCATCCATGACCGACCCTCCCTGGTTCAGCCAGATGTGCTCATCGGGGCTCAGTATGTTGCGGCGATCCCTGCCGAACTCAGACCCCGATGATGGGTAAATTCAGGTGCCGGGGCTCACCACCCGATCACCGACCTGTACCGCACGCTCGGCGCTTCGAACCAGAGCATAACTGACCCGGTCGAATACGCGGATCACCATCAACTCGCCCGCGTGACCTTCGGGCAAACGCAACAACTCTGCCGATCTTCCCAAGAGCTCACGTTGGCTGGGCAAACGTTCATCACAACGCAGCATCCGAACGTAGACCGCCTCTTTTGCGTCGGTGATCCGGCAGTTATCTGCACGGCGGGCGGGCGACACGACCTTTGACGTCAGAAGAATGTTCTGCTCTGGGTATCGTGTTGACAGAAGATGTCCCGGCTGGATCCCGTCCTGACTGCCCACGGAAATCGCCACGAGGGAATAACCCCCAGCACCGCTTGCGATCCCGAATGTGCTCAAGACATAGGCATCCAATGGCAGTTCAGCCGGGGAGGGATAGAGGTACGCATTGCGCGACGGCGCTTTGTGCGCGATCAGGCGATCTCCGGGAACTGCCTCTTCGGTACTCCGGACCATCGTCAACGCTGCAATGGCACCAGGTGTCTCCAGTTTCGCAACGCCCACGACGTGCGCCATTGTCGCAAGATATTCGCCGCTGACCGGATGTGTCAGTGTATCTCCTTCTCGAAACACAGTGTAAAGACCATTTTCCGACAGCGGCAGATCCTGGGCCAGAAACGGACTGAACTGCCCCAAAAGTACGTTGCCCTCGGGACCGGTGATCACCCGCCCCATCAGCGTCCCACTGACTTCATCCATCAACAGGGGATTGCCAAGAAACGGGGCCAGCACATCAGGTGTCAGCGCCGGGGTTGGCTCGGTGTGCTCGGTTTCTCGGATTATTGGGCTAAGCACACTGACGGGCAGTACCCGATAGTCCGGAAAGGACTGTTCGTCGAGTGCCGATCGAAGGTCTTGCGCCTGAGCCGTGCTCAAACCCAAAAACACCGTCAGGCACAGTGCGCTCACCCGGAGCATAAAAATTCTGAACCACCCCAGAGGCCCTGGCCCCGGACTAATATGGCTTGTTGCCGGTTTAGCCTTGATGGTCACACGTTTTTTAACTGCAATTCGGATAAAATTGAGCGCCATGAAAACTTTCTCAAAGTGAACCCGCATTAGTGTAGACAACAAGACGGGCTTATCCAAGAGAACCAGGTCACAAACCCAAATTCCCCGCAAATCTATGGCATTGCTCGATATTCTGGTCTATCCCGACCCCCGCCTTCGGAACAAGGCGCTGCCGGTTGAGGTCTTTGACGAAACCGTTGGCAAGCTTGTCGAAGACATGGCCGAGACCATGTACGCTGCGCCGGGCATTGGTCTTGCTGCTACCCAGGTAAACGTCGCAAAACGGATTGTTGTGATCGATACTTCTGAGCACCAGGATCGACTTCAGGTATTCATCAACCCTGTGCTGACCGGTATGGGGGAGTTGGTTGAAACAGAGGAAGGCTGTCTGTCCGTCCCGGGTGTGATCGTGCCCGTCAAACGCCACTCCGAGGTGCACATTTCTGCTTTGGACAAAAATGGCGAACCCTTTGAACTGCATGCATCCGGTCTTCTTGCCATCTGTATTCAGCACGAAGTTGACCACCTGGATGGAAAAGTGTTCGTCGATTATCTCTCCCAGCTTAAACGCGACCGCGTCCGAAAACAGTTACTGCGCGAGGGTCGCAGTTCAGGCAAATCTTTCGATAAACGTAAAGAGCCTGTCACTGCAAGCTAGGTCACGTGACCCTGCGCGCCGTCTTTGCCGGGACTCCCGATTTCGCAGTACCCGCTCTTGAGGCATTGCTAAATTCAGGAGCAGAGGTGGTCGCGGTCTACTGCCAGCCTGACCGCCCTGCCGGACGCGGACGTAAGTTGCGGCCCTGTGCCGTCAAAACCAAGGCAATGGAACATGCCATCCCGATTCGGCAGCCGGCGCATCTCGAACATGAGGCCGACACCCTCGAAGAGATGAATGTCGACCTCGCTATTGTTGCCGCTTACGGCTTGCTGTTGCCTGAGAGCATGCTGGGAGCGCCAAGACTCGGCTGCATCAATGTCCATGCCTCTTTACTGCCTCGCTGGCGTGGCGCTGCCCCGATCCAGCGTGCCATCGAGGCCGGTGATGCGAAAACCGGTATCACGCTCATGAAGATGGATGCGGGTCTTGACACTGGCCCCATCATCCAGACTCGGGAGATACCGATACAGGATACTGAGCACAGCCAGTCACTGCATGATCGACTCTCCGCTTTGGGTGGGAAGATGGTGTTTGAGTTTCTCGAAAATCTCGGCACCGAAACAATCCGCACGACACCTCAGCCGGAAACAGGAATGACCTATGCCCGACAACTGACTCGGGAGGAAGCCTGGCTGGACTGGCGACGTCCCGCCGAGGTGCTCGAGCGACAGATCCGCGCCTTCAATCCCTGGCCGCTGGCACGCACTACCCTGGACGGCATCGACTATCGAATTCACCAGGCGCGATCGCATCCAGACAATACCGCCACCGCCCCCGGAACGATCACGGTCAGCGGCGGAGGCGCTCTTCAAGTCCAGACGGGAGAGGGAACCCTGGAGGTGCTGACGCTGCAGCGGCCCGGAGGCAAAGCATTGAACACGCCCGCCTTTCTCAACGGCCATCCCATCCGCTCAGGTTCGGTCTTCGCCTTGCCGAGAGACAGGCATGCCGAGCGCTGAGGTCTGCGCTGCGGCGGCCCGTATCGCTCATGACGTCACCCACCACGGCCGTTCACTCGAAGCGGCGGCCACAGTGCACCTGCCCGATGAACACCGTCGAAAAAGTGAAACGCGGGAGATCGCATGGGGAGCCATTCGATGGTGGTTTCATTACGACAGACTGTTGTCGAATCAATTGCTTCACCGCCCTCTACGGAAGCGCGACCGGATACTGCGCTCACTGATGATCTGTGGGCTGTACCAGCTTGATCACTTAAACGAGCCTGACTATGCGGTAACTTCCGGGACGGTAGACGCCGCAGTCCTGCTCGGAGCCTCCAAGGCCAAAGGCCTTGTCAATGCGGTATTGCGGGCCCGCCTGCGTGATCCGGGCAACCGCGCCGACGATGCAGATCCGACCACCCCCACCCCATCCTGGCTTACCGAACTCATTCGGCATGACTGGCCTGAGGACTGGCGTGCCGTACTGTCGGCCTTCAACCAAAAGCCACCGATGAGTTTGCGAGTCAACACCCGGCAATGCTCACGCGACGACTACCTGCGTCTTTTGGACAGTCATGGCATCAGGGCCAGCGCGTGTCCGTTGAGCCCATGGGGTGTCACCCTCAAGACACCGGTCAATGTCCAAGATCTCCTTGGATTCGAAAACGGGATGGTGTCGGTTCAGGACACAGCGGCCCAGATGACCCCTCTGCTTTGCACACCGGTTGCCGGAGCACGTGTACTGGACGCTTGCGCGGCACCTGGCGGAAAGACCACTCATCTGCTGGAACAGTTTCCTGACCTCGGCTCGCTCACTGCCTTGGACCTGCCCGCGCGCTGCCAGGCAATCGAGGAGAACCTGACCCGCCTGGGGTTGTCCGCAAAAATAATGGCGACCGATCTTCTCGACGGCGATGCCTGGTGGGATAAGGTGCCTTTTGATCTGATTTTGCTGGATGCCCCCTGCAGTGGTACTGGCGTCATTCGGCGTCATCCAGATATCAGGCATCACCGACAGCCTCGTGATATCGCCCGTTACGTCGAGCGACAGCAAAAGATGATGCGCCAACTGTGGGGCTTGCTGGCGCCGGGCGGAGCGTTGGTTTATGTGACCTGCTCCATATTGCGGCAGGAGAATGATGAAGTGGTGCTCGACCTTTGCGAGCATCATGCGGATGCTCAACTGCGCGATTTGGACTTGCCTGGCGCAATCCAAACCCGTTGTGGGGCCCAATTTCTTCCGGATAAAGACAAGGATGGGTTGTTTTATGCGTCTCTGCACAAAGAAGGATGAGGCAGCCCTACCCAAGAGACTATAATTTCGCTGCCGGGCTCCGCCTCATGCACGATCCTCTACATAGCCTCATGCCCAAGTTGCGCCGCATTTTCATCGTGGCGTTGGGACTCGGTGTGCTGTGGCTCCCTGCGAAACCTGCGCTTGCAGATTTCTCCATCGTCGCAGGAAAGTCTGTGCTGAGCGGCAACACCATCAATACCTCAGCCAAACTGAATCTCGCGATCACCGGAGAGCCCGAAGTCGCCCTGTCTAAGGGCATTGGCTTAACGCTGGTCATCAAATCACATCTCTATCGGGCCAGCCTTGCCTCCTGGTATTTCAAGATCGGCGAGTGGGAAGACAGACTGTCGCTTGAGCATCACAGTCTCTCGAACCGCTATACGCTCACCAACCTGAACACCCGCATCACACAGGATTTCGCCACCCTGGCAGAGACACTCGACTTCCTGGAACGCTACACCAAAGCGGTCACGCTTCCCAGCGGTGTCAGTGCGAGCGACGCGCTGCAGATGCGCCTGCAGGTCTCACTCAGTCGAAGCGACTTGCCGGGCCCCTTAAAGCTGGTGGCGCTGGTGCTGAAAGATTGGCGGCTCGCCAGCGACTGGGAGCGCTGGAAGGTCACCATTCCGTGAAAACCTCCCGGGGTTTTGGCCTCACCCTGGTCTTGTCTTTGCTGCTTCTGGGGGCATCCGTGTTCCTCAGTCAAAGCGCTCAGGACGGAGACCTTTTCGGTGACTACTACACCGCACTGATCATCCTGAATGCAGTCGGAATCGCGATTCTTGCACTGCTCACCTTCATTCAGGTCCGAAGACTGTTCAGCGCCTTTCGCGCCAGAACCCTTGGCTCGCGGCTGACCCTGCGCTTTATTGCAACCTTCGCCGTGCTCACCCTGGTGCCGCTGGCGATGGTCTACTACTTTTCAGTTCAGTTTCTGAGTCGGAGTATTGATTCCTGGTTTGATGTACGGATCGAAAAGGCGCTCGATGACGCGCTGCTGCTTGGACGCAGCACGCTCGAGGCGACCAAGCTCGAAGTGATTCGCCAGGCGCGTATTGCCGGTCGCCGAATCGAGCTCACCACCTCTTCGGTACAACTCTACAGCCTGCTGGACAGAATCAGAGAGACCCGCGGATTCGATGAGATGAGCCTGCATTCGAGTACGGGCCGCATCCTTGCTTCCAGCAGCAACTTGTCAATCTCGCTGGTACCGGATGCCCCCGGGGAGCAGGTCCTTGGCAAGGTCAGGCGAGACAGCCTTTATGCGGAGTTTGAGCCGACAGATGACGGAGGTCTGAGACTGCGTGTGGCGGTGCCCGTCTCGGGATTGAGCGTGAGTTCTCCTTCTCGGGTCCTGCAGATCCTGTACCCACTGCCCTTGCGGTATTCGCGGCTTGGAGAAAGTGTGGAGTCCGCTTCCTCGGAATACGACCGCCTGAAGTATCTGCGTGGACCGCTTACCTTGAGTTTTGTTTTAAGTCTGACGCTTATCACTCTCATGACCCTGCTGATGGCATTATGGGCCTCGATCTATCTGGCGCAAAGAATGCTGGCTCCCCTGCGGGACCTCGCTGAGGGCACCCGCGCTGTTTCCCGGGGGAACTACGACACAATACTGCCGGTCGACAGCGCAGACGAGTTGGGTGTGCTGGTGGACTCCTTTAACCGGATGACCCAAGAGATCAGCAGAGCCCAACAAAACGCGTTGGAGAGCCAGCGTCGGGCGGAATCAGAGCATGCCTATCTTGATACTGTGCTGACACATCTTTCCGCTGGCGTACTCTCCTTCAACGGGGCTCAGCAGTTAAGAACCTGCAATACCGCCGCAGCCCGAATCCTGGGCAGTGATCTCACGTCGTCTATTGGGAAACCAATCAATCAACTGGCAGCCGTGCTGCCAGGCGCCAGCGCTTTATTCGAGGCGATTCAGCAGGGCATGGAGAAACGTGTCCCCGAGTGGCAGCGGGAAGTCAGTATCAGTGGCCATGAAGGCCGACAAATCCTCATTCTCAGCGGCACCCGGGTCGACAGTGATGAACTCGATACGGGACATGTCGTGGTCTTTGAGGACGCGACGGAACTGCTCAAGGCGCAACGCGATGCCGCCTGGGGAGAGGTGGCCCGGCGGCTTGCCCATGAAATCAAGAACCCGCTGACGCCGATTCAGTTGTCCGCTGAACGAATCCGCAACAAATACCTGTCTACGTTCGATGCCGAGCAGCGCGAGATTCTGGACCGTTCGACTCGAACAATCGTACAGCAGGTCGAAGCCATGAAAACAATGGTGAATGCGTTCTCAGAATACGCCCGCCCTGCTCCCCTGCAGCGAATCACCACAGACCTGAATCAACTCATCACTGACACGGTTGAACTTTTCCGCTCGGGCACAACTGCCGTGACACTGCAGGTTGAGCCCGATTCGGATCTTGAATCCATCGAGATAGATCCAAACAGTTTTCGGCAGGTGCTGAATAACTTGATCATCAATGCCCAGGATGCGCTGGCAGGCAACACCGGAACGGTGATCATCCGAACCGAATACGACAGCGGAACCGATACGGTCACCCTGACGGTACAGGACGACGGACCCGGTTTCGACGCGGACAAGATGGATCGCATTTTCGAACCCTATGTCAGTTCAAAAGAAAAAGGGACGGGACTGGGGCTTGCCATTTGCCGACGCATCGTTGAAGAACACGGCGGCACCATTCGCGCGAGTAACGCACAGCCAGTCGGCGCGGCCGTTATAATTTCGCTGCCGCTGCGTCGGCGATGATCGATTCTGCTTCACCCTCTTTCGCCCCATGACTACCTACTCAGTTCTGGTTGTTGACGACGAACCTGATATTCGGCAAGTCGTTAGCGATATTCTCCAAGACGAAGGGTATGAGGTAACGGTCGCCGCCAACGCAGCCGAAGCGCGAACCCGGTATGCCGGTGACACGCCCGATCTCGTGCTTCTCGACATCTGGATGCCGGATACTGACGGCATCGCTCTGTTGCGAGAATGGCGGGAAGATCAGACCACAACCCATCCTCCCGTGATCATGATCTCAGGGCACGGGACAGTGGAGACGGCAGTTGAAGCGATTCGGATTGGCGCTTACGACTTCCTGGAAAAGCCTCTGTCCACGGCCAAGCTTCTCATTACCGTCGAACGGGCACTTGAGACAGTTGCCTTACAAGCCGAAAACCTCACGCTGAAAACCCGGCTGTCACCAGCCGCGGGCTTCGTGGGTCACAGCGAGGCCCTGGAAGACCTGCGTAACCTGATCAACCGGATCGCAGTCACCGACCAGCCGGTGATGATCCGCGGGGAGGCGGGCTGCGGCAAAGGCGTTGCGGCAAGATCTGTGCATCAGGCCGGTGGTTCTGCCTCCGGACCATTTGTCGAAGTCAATCTTGGTGCGCTGCCCCCTGAAAGTATTGCGTTAGAACTTTTTGGCGCAGAAAAAGAAGGTGAAATTACCCCGGGACAGCTAGAACAGGCAGGGGGCGGCACCCTCGTGCTGGATGAGGTGGGTGATCTTGATATGGACACCCAGGCCAAGTTGCTCAGCGCATTGGAAGCCGGTCGATTTTTCCGGGTGGGCGGCAGCACGCCGTTGGAACCGAAGTTCCGTATTGTGGCTACATCGAACCAGGATCTGGAGCAGAAACTTGCCGACAAACGTTTTCGGGAAGATCTTTTTTATCGCTTGAGTGCTGTCACCATCCAAATACCCCCGCTCCGAGCGCACCGGGAAGATATTCCGGATTTAATCCAGCACTACGTGCAACTCATCACCGACAGCCAGCATCTTCCGTTCCGCCGTTTCTCCACGTCGTCGGTAAATTACCTGCGCAACCGCCCCTGGCCTGGAAACGTGCGTGAGCTCATCAACTTCATTCACCGTGTGCTGTTGACGACAAGCTCGGAGGTCATTGAGGCGGAAGAGACGCGTGAGGTCATGGGTCAAAGCGCGACGCCGCTTGATGCCGTCGAGGAAAAAAACGCCTGGAGAGATTTCGGTCAGCCGCTGCGAACCGCACGGGAGCATTTCGAGCGCGACTATCTCGAATTTCACCTGCTTCAGACGCGCGGCAACATCAGTGAGCTTGCCAGGCGGGCGGAACTCGAACGCACACATCTTTACCGAAAACTGAAAGGTCTTGGGCTCAATCCCAAGGACGAGAAATACCGGCAATGAACCCTCCACACTGCAGGGAGCCGCGGGCATGAAAATAATAATTCTCGGAGCAGGACAGGTGGGCACATCGATGGGCGAGATTCTCTCGCGCGAGGATAACGACGTTACGCTGGTCGACATTGACTCGGAAAAGCTTGCCGGTCTGCAGGATCGGCTCGATATCCGAACCGTGACAGGCGCCGCATCCCATCCCAGCGTGCTCGAACGTGCCGGCGTCGAAGATGCCGACCTGATTCTTGCCGTGACGGATCAGGATGAGGTCAACATGGCGTCGTGTCAGATTGCGCATTCTTTGTTCAATACGCCAAAGAAGATCGCCCGAATACGGTCTTCCGAATACCTCTCCCACCCGGGCATCTTTACGGACAACGCGATCCCTATCGACGTCATCATTAGTCCCGAACACATCGTCACCCAGCACATTCTCCATCTCATTGACTATCCCGGTGCATTACAGGTGGTTAACTTCGCTGATGATCGGATCCGCCTGGTCGGCGTGCGTGCCAATGCCGACAGCCCGCTGATTGGGCGCGCCCTGAAGGCCCTTCGCGAGGATCTGCCGAATATAGACAGCCGGGTCGCGGCGATTTATCGACAGGATCGAGCGATCGTTCCCGACGGCGACACCCTGATCGAGGCCGGGGACGAGGTATTTTTTCTCGCCGCGACCCGGCTGTCTATATTCGGCAGATC
>WTHR01000046.1:13686-50578 GCA_011523045.1 Gammaproteobacteria bacterium
AGCGAACTCTGTGCGGTGGAAAAACCCGGTCGGCGCATCATGCTGACGGGAGCGGGAAATATCGGATTGCGTCTGGCCGAATCTCTTGAGCAGGCTCATTGTCATGTCAAGCTGGTGGAGCGCGACATGGCCCGCGCCAAATCGGTGGCGGATCAGCTCGAACACACGGTGGTATTGCACGGTGATGCTGCAGACGAAGACTTGATGCGACAGGAAAATATTGAAAATGTTGATGTTTTTTGCTCTCTCACAAATGATGATGAGGCCAACATCCTGTCTGCCATGCTGGCAAAACGGCTGGGAGCGCACCGCAGCATGGCACTGGTGAACCGATCTGCTTATGTCGACCTCATGTCCAACACCCTGGTGGATGTCGCCATCTCGCCCAAAGTCGCCACGGTCGGCACCCTGCTCACTCACGTGCGAAGAGGCGATATGGTGGCAGTGCATTCCCTGCGCCGCGGTGCGGCCGAAGCCATCGAGCTCATCGCCCATGGGGATGCCAACAGCTCCAAGGTCGTCGGCAAAGCGGTTCGGGACATCGGCCTGCCTCAAGGCACGAGTCTTGGCGCGATCCTGAGAGGAGAAGACGTGGTGATCGCCCATGGAGAAACCGTCATCGAATCAGAGGATCACGTTATCCTGTTTGTGGTGGATAAAGGCCGGATTCGCGAGGTTGAGCAACTGTTCCAGGTCGACGTCACTTTCATATAGGCAGCCTAGTTAGCCATGCAATCCCTGGGTGTCCTTCGCGTTCTGGGTGTGCTGCTCGTTATGTTCAGCACAACTCTGTTGCCGCCGATCCTGATCGCCCTGATCGGCAAAGACGGCGGGTTACAGCCATTTCTCATCGCCTATGTCACGACACTGCTCGTCGGAGGCGCACTGTGGGCTCCTCTGCGCCATCAGCGGCGGGAATTGCGTGTTCGAGACGGCTTTCTCATTGTGGTCCTCTTTTGGACGGTGCTGGCTCTTTTTGGCGCGTTTCCGCTGCTGTTGTCAGCGGATCTTGAGATCAGCATCACCGATGCGCTTTTTGAATCCATGTCCGGTCTGACGACAACGGGCGCAACTGTGCTGACCGGGCTTGATGCGTTACCGGCCTCAATTCTCTATTACCGACAGCAACTGCAGTGGCTGGGCGGTATGGGCATCATCGTCCTTGCTGTCGCAGTGATGCCGATGCTCGGCGTAGGGGGTATGCAGCTGTACCGCGCCGAGACGCCCGGACCAATGAAGGACAACAAGTTGACGCCTCGCATTACAGAGACGGCAAAAGCTCTCTGGTACATCTATCTTGGCCTGACCGTCAGCTGCGCCCTCGCCTATTGGGCTGCGGGAATGACCTTCTTCGACGCGGTCTCCCACGCTTTCTCCACAGTCGCTATCGGTGGATTCTCAACCCATGACGCGAGCTTGGGATTTTTTAACAGTTCCGCGATCGCCTTGATCGCGATCTGCTTCATGTTGATTTCTGCGGTCAATTTTGCCCTGCACTTCACCGTCGTACGCGGGCGATCCCCAGGCGCCTATCTGCGGGATCCCGAAGTGCGCGCGTTTGCCGGCTTCGTGTCGGTAGTCATTCTGATCACCGTTACCCTGCTCTTTGTCTGGGATGTCTACTCTGGAACCGGAGAAACACTGATTCACGGAATCTTTCAGGTGGTGTCGATCGGCACTACCACGGGATTCACAACAACCGGATTCCATTGGTGGCCCTCTTTCCTGCCTGTGATGCTGATCATCATGAGTGCTGTGGGGGGTTGCGCAGGATCGACGGCTGGCGGGATGAAGATGATCCGCGTGGTGCTGCTATACAAGCAGGGTCGCCGGGAAATTAATCAACTGATCCATCCGAGCGCCATTTTCAGCGTGAAGTTGGGCAATAAACCGGTTCCAGACCACGTCATTAATGCGGTCTGGGGGTTTTTTGCTCTTTATATTCTGAGTTATGTGGGCCTGTCGCTGGCCATGGCGGCCACCGGGACAGATCTCGTCACCGCCTTTTCGGCGGTGACCGCATGTTTAAACAATCTTGGCCCGGGACTTGGCGCGGTAGCCCAAAACTACGCCGGACTTGAATCCCAAGCGAAATGGATCCTGACAATCACCATGCTTCTGGGCCGACTCGAAATTTTCACGCTGCTGGTCTTGCTGACGCCCGCTTTCTGGCGCAGCTGATCACTCCTACGCGTGTTGCGAACCGAGCACGTCCTGAATCGCTGAACACACCTCATCGACGGTAATGGCGCCGATACACGCGCGAGGGCATCTTCGCCTTCGATAACAACGCTGGCAGTCCCTATCGGCGCGAATAACCCTGGCTGACCTGTTTCGCGGTCCAACGAGATCTTCATTCGTCGGGCCGAATAACGCGACCAACGGGCGATCAAACGCTGAGGCCACATGCATAGGAAGGCTGTCGCCGGTGATCACTACGCCAGAGCGGGCAACCAGTGCAAAGAACTCGATCAGGGATAACCGACCGGCAAGATTGATCGAGGCACGATTGCCATCCCGCGCGATTGCCTGCTCAATCACTGAGCGGTCCTCTGGGCTGCCAGAAAACACGACCTGAAACTTATCGGACAACTGCTCCGCCAAAGCTGCAAACTGAGACATAGGCCAGTTTTTGGTCGGCCAGCGGGTAAGCGGGCATAGCAGCGCTATGGGCTTTGCGTTGTTCTCGGATGGGTCGAGCAGGTTGTCAACAGCTAGGGATGCTTGAGAGTCAACGTCCAGCAGCGGCACAGCGTAACTGGATCGGACTCCCGCCAACGCCAGCACGCCCCCCATCTCATCTATTGCATGAAGGGTGGGTTGATGAAAATGCTCGGCGAACCACCACCGCCCTTTGGCATAGCGCCGCGCAGCTCGTGCTGCCCAGAGAAAAATGATGGTTTTCCAACTGCCTTGAAGATCGATGGCAAGGTCATAAGATTGCTTGCGCACCGCAGAGAAAGTCCTTGAAAAATGATTGATGGTCCAGAGTGGATGCCGCCACCAGTCTGACTTCACTCGATATCGGTCAAAGGTAAGCAACTCATTGATATCCCTGTTCGTCCGCAGAATGTCGCTGGCGGTGGTGGAGGTCAGGGCCGTTATATGCGCCTGAGGATAAGCCTCACGCACAGAACGGATGGCGGCTGTGGCGTGCACCACGTCTCCCAGCGACGTCTGCTTGATCAGGAGAATGTTCATCGCTGTGTTCGGTTTCTCTGTCGCATGCCGTCAATCTTTGCGCTATTGTGCGCTGCCTCTACCCCGCATAGGGAGACGCCTCTCCATTGGGCCTTGTGCGAAACCACTTCAGCGTCCAGAGATACTGTTCCGGAGCCGTTCGAATCCCGGTCTCGAAAGCCGCATTCACCGCAGCGGCATCCGCCTCGATATCGCCGCTTGGAAATTCGGACAATGGTTGCCCGATAGTCACGTGATATCGGCCGCGGTTATCCAACTCACAAAATACCGGCATGACTTTAGCGCCGGTCATCCTTGCAATCCGCCCGACCACCGGCAAGGTCGCGGTCGGGATCCCGAAGAATGGCGCAAAGACACTGTGGGCGCCATCCAGGTCTTCATCCGGCATGAGGTATCCCACATGCCCTGCCCGGATCGCCTTGACCAGGGGCCGCAAGCCCTGGTTTCGGGTGTAGATCCTTGCGCCAAAACGACTGCGCCCCCGCCAAAGCCAACGGTGCAAGAGAGGATTTGAAGGAGTCTTCATCATTGAGGCACCTGGCGCCAGAGCCGACAACGCCGCTCCGGTCATATCGATACCGAGCACATGCGGAATCACCAAAAGGACCCGCTCGCCGGAGGCGCGCAGGCGTTGGAGTTCTTCCCCCCCTGACACCGTGCATAAGCGGTTTATCCGACTACGCGATGCCCACCAGACCAACCCCATGTCCACGATTGCCTGACCATAACGAACCAGATGCAACCGGAGCATGGCTTCCCGTTCCTCAGCCGTAGACTCGGGAAAACACCATTCAAGATTGACACGCGCTATCGCCACACGTTTTTGGTTGATCCGGTAAAAGAGTCGCCCGATCCGCCGTCCGAGCATCAGTACCCACGGGCGCGGCAATAAAGTGCCCAGAGCGATCACGGCAGCGAGCAACCAGGTTCCCCAGTACTGGGGCGCCAGAAAGGACCACTGAAACGGCGGGGACTGGAGGATTTTATCTTTCAAGGGATGGAGCAGCCGCCAACACCAGCACCGGATACCAAAACGGATCAGGTCTGTGTTCGACCCTTGCGACCCGCAATTCTTAATCTCAGAGCGTTCAACTTGATAAAGCCATCTGCGTCCGCCTGGTCATAGGCGCCCTGATCATCCTCAAAAGTCACCACGCTCTCATCGAACAATGAATCTGTCGCCGAAGACCGGCCCGTCACCATCACCCCTCCCTTGTACAACTCGAGTCGAACGACACCGTTCACCGACTGCTGTGATTCGTCAATCATTCGCTGGAGCATCTGACGTTCCGGCGCAAACCAGTAGCCGTTATAGATCAAGGATGCATAGCGGGGCATCAACTCATCCTTAAGGTGCGCGACCTCGCGATCAAGTGTGATCGATTCGATAGCCCGATGTGCCTTCAGCAAAATCGTTCCGCCGGGCGTCTCATAACACCCCCGGTTTTTCATGCCGACATAGCGGTTTTCCACAAGGTCGATCCGGCCGATTCCGTGACGCGCCCCGAGCTGATTTAACGCTTCGAGCATCTGGGCCGGGCTGAGCGATTCCCCATTAATGGCAACCGGGTCACCCCCTGCGAAGGTCAGTTCGATAGATTCTGGCGTGTCGGAAGCCTCCTGTGGCGACACTGTCCAACGCCACATGGCTTCATCAGGCGCTATCCATGGATCTTCCAACTCTCCACCTTCGTAGGAAATATGCAGCATGTTCGCATCCATCGAATAATCTGCACCGCCATCCTTGCGGGTCTCTACCGGAATGCCATGCTCTTTTGCATAGGCGACGAGTCTCTCCCGGGAGTTGAGATCCCACTCTCGCCACGGCGCAATGATCTGGATATGCGGGTTAAGCGCATAGGCATTCAACTCAAAACGAACCTGATCGTTGCCTTTGCCGGTGGCGCCGTGCGATATCGCGTCGGCACCCGTTTCCTCGGCGATCCGCACCAGATGTCGTGCTATCAGCGGACGGGCAATCGACGTGCCCAGCAGATATTCACCTTCATACAAGGTGTTGGCACGAAACATCGGAAACACAAAGTCCCGAACGAATTCCTCCCGAAGATCTTCAATATAGATCTCCTTGACACCGAGTGTTTTTGCTTTGGCGCGAGCCGGCTCGACCTCCTCTCCCTGGCCAATATCGGCAGTGAAGGTGACGACCTCACAACCATAGTGATCCTGGAGCCACTTCAGGATAATCGAGGTATCGAGCCCGCCAGAATAGGCAAGCACAGCCTTGTTAATTGTCTTCACGATGATTTCCAGTAACTGCGAGGCATTGATGACAGGCGGGAAAAGCCTGTCGAAGCGCCAAGATTATATCAGCGACCCACCGAAGCCCGGTTGCCCAAGGCTGGCGTCGGCGCTAGACTTTTGGTCTAGACGCCCTTAACCGGGCGTTTTGTTTTTTGGCGAGTTCCCAACTCTTTCCTTTTTATGCCATGACACGCCACTTCCTGACACTGAAAGATCTGTCCAGGTCAGAACTGGTCGCGCTCATTCAACGCGCCATCGCGCTGAAAAAAGACCCAACCGGACCGCAAACCGCTGAACTGATGCGGTTGCAGACCATGGTGCTGATTTTTGAAAAAACCTCCACACGAACGCGCACCTCCTTCGAGGTCGCGTGTGCACATTTCGGAGGCTCTTCCATATTCCTGTCGCCCACCGACAGCCAGATGAGTCGAGGCGAATCGGTCAGCGACACCGCACGAATCGTTTCCAGTATGGCTGATCTGATTGTGATGCGCACAAGCGAGCATAGCCGGATCTGCACCATGGCTGAATATTCTTCGGTGCCGGTGATCAATGCGCTCTCCGAGGATTTTCATCCGTGTCAGCTGCTGGCTGATCTCCAGACGTTTTTCGAGCACCGGGGTGATATCCAGAACGCCCGCGCCGCATTCGTTGGGGACGGCAGCAGCAACGTGTGCCAATCATGGATCAATGCCGCGGCCATGATGAACTTTGAACTTCGCATCGGCGCACCTGAGGGTTACCACCCCCAGCGTGCGCTCGTGCAAGCAGCGGGGGACCGCTGTCAGATCACCACCTCTGCACAAGAGGCGGTTTCAGACGTTGACCTCGTGATCACGGATACCTGGACAGGGATGGGTCAGGAAGATGAAAAGACCCAGAGGCTCGACGCCTTGAATGACTTTCAGGTGAATCAGCAACTAATGTCGCTTGCCTCAAAAGAGGCTTTGTTTATGCATTGCCTGCCTGCCTACCGAGGACAGGAAGTCAGCGCTGAAGTGCTAGAGGGCCCCCAGAGCGTGGTCTGGGATGAGGCGGAGAACCGCTTGCACGCCCAAAAAGCGCTGATCGAACTATTGATGACCTGATGTCAGGGCGCTAAGCGGTAGCGGCCAGTCGCATCTGCTCCATTGCCCGTTTCTCGATCTGACGTATCCGCTCGGCTGAAACACCGAACTTCTCGGCCAGATCTCCGAGCGTCTGTTTTTGGCCCTCTTCTGACAACCAGCGCGCCTGGATGATCTCGCGGCTGCGCTCATCCAGGCTGGAAAGTGCTTTGCCCAACTGAACCTGACGATGACGTTCTTCGTCTGCTTCAAACACTAATCTCCCCGGATCGAGTGATGAATCTCCGATTGCCTCCGCCGGGGCCAGCGGGCGAAGCCCGTCTTCATCATCGGTGTCCGGCTCAAACGAAACATCCGCACCGCTCATCCGTACCTCCATCTCGCGTACGGTCTGCGGCTTGACATCAAGCGTCGTCGCCATTTTCTCCACCTCGGCTTCCTTCATCATTCCGAGGCGCGCCCTGTTCTTTCGTAGGTTAAAGAACAGCTTTCGCTGGGCTTTGGTCGTGGCAACCTTGACCATCCTCCAGTTACGTACAACGTAATCGTAGATCTCTGCCTTTATCCAGTGAACCGCAAAAGATACCAACCGGACATCACGTTCATGATCAAAGCGTTTCACGGCCTTCATCAAGCCAACGTTGCCTTCCTGAATCAAATCAGCCAAAGGCAACCCGTAGCCGGAAAATCCCCGGGCCACAGAAACCACGTAGCGCAAATGCGAAAAAACCAGTTGCCGAGCGGCCTCTAGATCCTCGTCAGCGTGATAGCGCTGAGCGAGTGCCTTCTCTTCTTCTGCACTCAGGATGGGGGCCGAGTTGATCTCATTGAGATACTGCGTCAGGCCCTGGCTAGGGCCAAGATCTGTGACAACGGGCAGTGATTCGCTCATAAATCATCTCTTTGTTGCTTTAACTGACCTGTATTTTAGCACTCAATTACCTTGAGTGCTAATAAATTAGATGAAGTTAATATTTCTGATAATTTATTTATATCAATATCTTATAATCGTTTCTCAATCTGAATTTTCCAGAAAATTCACTTCCAGCAAACTTTGATCATTCTGTACTGGGGGCGCCCACCAGGGCCCGGGCAAAATCCCTTGCCTTAAAAGGCCGCAGATCGGCGATTCCCTCTCCCACCCCAACAAACGGAATCGCTACAGGAAACTGCTTCGCCAGCGCAACCACCACTCCGCCCCGGGCTGTGCCATCAAGCTTTGTGACGCAGATGCCGGTCAGGCCGACTTCCTTCTCAAAAGCGGCCGCCTGGGAAAGCGCGTTCTGACCTGTTCCCCCGTCCACCACGAGCAGGGTTTCATGGGGTGCCGCCGCATCGGCTTTAGACAACACTCGTCGAATTTTGCCAAGCTGGGCCATCAGATCAGCATTGACATGCTGTCGTCCGGCGGAATCAATGATCAGGACATCTGTGCCCCGGCTTCTGGCAGCGCTCAAAGCATCATGCGCCACGGCCGCAGCGTCGGACCCGTGTGACTGGGCAATAACACCGATGCCCAAACGCTCTCCCCAGGACTGGAGTTGTTCAATAGCGGCTGCCCGGAACGTATCGCAGGCTCCAAGCAAGACCGAATGACCACTTTTCTGGAAATACGCAGCGAGCTTTGCCGTCGTGGTGGTCTTGCCCACTCCATTAACCCCCACCATCAGTATGACCAGCGGCCCATTAGCTCCGCTTTGTGCCGCCAATGGACGTTCCCCAGTTATGAGAATCGATGACAGTTCATCAATCAATGCTTCATTAAGACTTTCCGAAGAGTCAATCCGGGTTGTCCGCACCCTCTCCCGCAGCGCCGAGACGACCGCCGTGCTCGCCTCCACCCCGAGGTCTGCCATCAGCAGCTGGTCTTCGAGATCATCGTAAACGTCATCATCAAAATGCACGCGACCGCCGCCAAAGAGGCCTGACAGTCCGCCAGCGAGCGAGGCACGGGTTTTTTTCAGGCGCGCGAAAAGTCCTGAAGATTCAGTATCAGCGGTCATGGGCAATAGGCGAGAGGGAAGCCAACTCAGCTTGGGAGTATTTTTCTTTTATAACAACTATCCTATCATCCCTCGCCATAGAAACGTGTGCCGGAGTCATTACATTTGAGTTCCTCTCGTACGGTTCAGCGCGGGCGATTACGCATCATTGGAGGAGAGTGGAAAAGGCGCCAGATTCGCTTCAGCGGAGGCGCCGATCTGAGACCCACCCCCGACAGCGTGCGGGAAACCGTGTTCAACTGGCTGTCGCCTTACCTTCATCAGGCTAAGTGCCTGGATCTTTTTGCCGGGAGCGGTGCGCTGGGCCTTGAGGCAGCCTCCCGAGGAGCAGGAAATGTTGTACTGGTAGAAATGCATAAACACTGTTGTGGGCAGCTCAAAGACAACGTGGCACTTCTTGGGGCCAAGCAGGTGATGATCCATTGTGCAGACGCGCTTGACTGGATGACGTCATGCGAGGAGCAGTTCGATATTGTCTTTGTAGACCCGCCCTACGATACGGAGCTGGTTAAGCGCAGCCTCAACCGACTGATTCGTTATAGGCTTCTCAGACCCGAGGCACGGATCTACATCGAGTGCTCAGCGCAGGAAGCACCGACGATTTCAGAAGAATGGGCCGTGCTACGTCAAAAAAAGGCGGGGCAAGTCTGCTACGGCCTCTACCAGCATTCAGCGAATGCGGTCGATAACAAACAATCCCCGACCCTTGGCGATCTGCTTTAATCAGCCCGACGACGTTCCGTTACGAGCGACTTTTTCTTCGTCGAAGGGATTTTCCTCACTGAAGACCCGACGAACCATTGGCTCAAAAAACGACAGTGGCTCGCTTTCGTACTCCGGATCAAAACAGTTCTGATCATATTCTTCGCAGAATCGAACAGCGTCGTCGTACCACGGGTGATCAAGAAACCGATCACGCGCATTGCGGTCACCACCGACATGGTGTGCGTAGTAGTACATCTGGAAGAGACCGTGATATTTGATGATCCAGTAGGTCTTCTCTGAGACATACGGTCTCAAGATGGCTGCGGCCATCTCACTATGCGACCTTGGCGCCAGCGTGTCTCCAATATCATGCAGCAAGGCAGCAACGACCAACTCCTCCGATTCTCCTGCGCGATGGGCACGGGTAGCGGACTGCAGTGAATGCTCCAATCTGCTCACCGCGTAGCCTGAGAAGCCCTCACTCAGCGCCTTGAGCCCATCCATCAGCCTGGCGGGCAGGTCATCCATGAATAATTGTTCCTGTTCATGCAGAAACTCATAGTCCTCTTTGGTACCGTCTGCCATCCGTGTGAAACTGACCACGTCCATCGACTTTCTCCATGTTAGCTAGCAGGATCTCAGCATAAATTATGGATCACCCACGCTGTGATTGGTAGTATCTCAATCCGACCAGGGCAGTCAGGATGCAGAATCTCCTATGAGCACGAAAGCGATTTATCCGGGCACCTTTGACCCGATCACCCGGGGGCATATGGATCTTGCTGAGCGGGCCAGCCAACTCTTCGATGAAGTGGTTGTTGCCATCGCGGCAAGTCCTACCAAAAGACCGCTGTTTAGCCTTGATGAGCGACTCGATATGGCGGCACTTTCGCTGAGGAACATTGGCAATATCAGCGTCATCGGTTTCGATGGATTGCTGATAGACAGCGTTCGAGAACAAAATGCCCAGGTGGTTCTGAGGGGTCTGAGGGCTGTGTCGGACTTTGAGTATGAGTTTCAGTTGGCCGCCATGAATCGGCGTCTGGACCCAGAAATTGAAACCATGTTCTTAACACCTTCCGAGCATTTCACTTTCCTGTCGGCTTCCATGGTTAAAGAAATCGCTACTCATGGCGGCGATGTGTCGCAGTTTCTGCACCCCGAGGTCAATGACAGGCTTATCCAGCGCTTGCGCGGCTGATGCCTCGCAGATAGCTGCCCGCTAAATCCCTATGGCACTGCTGATTACCGACGAATGCATCAATTGTGATGTCTGCGAGCCGGAATGTCCGAACGAAGCGATCTCTCAGGGAGAGGAGTTCTACGTTATTGATCCTGCCCGCTGCACGGAATGCGTAGGCCACTTTGAGACGTCCCAATGCGTAGAAGTCTGTCCGGTGGAATGTATTCTGGTCGATCCTGAACGCCAGGAAAGCCAAGACATACTCATGAAGCGCTTCCAGCAGCTCACGGGCAGCTCGGTCGTAGAAAACTAGGCCGTCGGCAGTTCGATATCCAGGCAACGCCAAAGATACCAGGTGGCGACTGATCGATAGGGACGCCACCTCAGGCCTGCCCGGGCGAGGCGCGTAGGCGCAGGCAATTCGCGCAGCCGTCGCATTTTCTGGTACCCCTTCTGCACACCCAAATCCCGGGTGGGCAATACGTCCGGCCGGCCAAGATAGAAAATGAGAAGCATCTGTACGGTCCATTCCCCGATGCCGCGAACCTGGCTCAAGATGCGGACAATCTCCTCATCCGGCATGCGATTCAACTGCCGGCGCGCAGGCACCAATCCCTCTTGCTGGCGCTGTGCAAGATCGTAGAGTGCGAGCGATTTCGGATGCGAAAGCCCTGCTGACCGCAACTGCGTCTGAGGCAGGCAAAGCAGTGTTTCTGCGTTTACACGCCGTCGTTCGAAAAGATCCAGCAGACGGCCATGAATGGTTCCGGCGGCCTTGCCGCTGAGTTGCTGATACACAATAGACCGGCACAGATACTCGAAAACCGACCGGTTGCTTCGGACTTGTAGCCCGCATGGACCGACGTCGGCAATAATTTTGGCAAGCCCTTTGTCACATGCCGACAGGTATCGACACGCCTCATTGAGGTCGAGAGAGGAAAGATCAGCCATCGTCTGCCCTAATGCGTCCGATCAATTTGCCGGGATCCAGCTGCCAGACTTCAATTTCATCGTTACTCTGTCGAAATGAGGCCAGACATTCTTGGCTGAAGCAATTGCTGAGCGTGGCCTTAATTGCCATATTCACCCCCTGATGACCCACGATCAGCATGTCGCCCTCCCTATCACTCAGGTTGGCAACCAGCTCCGCTATCCGTGATGCAACGTCGTGAATCGTCTCACCTCCCGGGGCAGCCAAAAGAAAGCAGGACTCGCGCCAGGCATCATACCCGGCAGGATCCTCCGCCCGCAGTTCCGCTTCATGCCGACCTTCAAACTGACCCAGGTCAAGCTCAATCAGAGTTGGATCAGTCTCTACGTCACAGCCCACCGCTGCACCTAAAACCTGTGCGGTCTTCTGGGCTCTTAAGAGGGGTGATGAAATCAGGCGCTGTGGTGCGCACCCCTGCGCCTTAAGCAAAGCCGCCAGCCGAAGTGCTTGATTCTGGCCTTGTGTATTAAGCGGAATATCGCTAACAGACTGCCAACGCTGTTTAAGATTCCAGTCAGTTTGGCCGTGTCGTGCAATGAGAAGGCTCATTTCCACCCCCCCCAAAGATCAGAATTATTCACTAGCGTCGCCGGGTGCTCCAGAAATCAGCAAGAGGCACAATGAGGCAGCACTAACTAGCGGAATCTGGACGGTAGCGAAATCTGGACGCAGGAGTTGACTTTGCCCGAGCCAGTCAGTATTATTCTGCCAGGATTTGTGCAACGCACAATTTCTATTCATATCCTCCTCCAAATATTCAGCCCGCCCATCATTTCGGCGGGCTTTTTTTTAACTCGTGATTAATCAATAGAAACAGTCTATTAAGATATAATTCAAGGTTCTTTTGCATGAGTCATACGCCCTTTTTTTGACCTTATAAGAGCCTTTTATTCCACGGTAAGTTTTTCTTGTTGCATCGCAACATTATTGGCTCAACGCCTTTCGCAACACACCTTTCTTTCTGGGCATTGTACTTGGCTCTGTCAAGCGCGATCCCCCAAAACTTCCGAGATGAATATCGAGGCAAAACGACAGCAATGATTCCGCTTCGCCGAAGCAGTGCGCGCTAAGCATTAAAATCCCGTGCATCCAGAACCTCTTGGTAAATTTCTAACGGACCCTCCATGACTGATCCTCTTCAATCTGCTCTGCTTGTTTTCCCGGGCCAGGGATCGCAGTACCCCGGGATGGGCAGCGATCTATTCGACTCCTTCGAAACCGTAAGACAACTCTACGAGGAGGCCAGCGATACACTTGGCTATGATCTTGCTCGTCTTTCCTTTGAAGATCCCGATAACAAAATTCATCTGACCCGATACACGCAGCCGGCTCTGCTTACTCACGCGATTGCCTGTCTTCGCATTTTTGAGGAACAGACAGGACAGCCGGTGACGCCCAAGGCTGCTGCGGGTCATAGTCTTGGAGAGTATTCTGCCTTGGTGGCCGCCGGTGCGCTGAGCTTCACGGACGCACTGCGCCTGGTCGACGAGCGTGGGCGACTCATGGGAGAACTGGGCGAAGGTGAAATGGAAGCGCTTCCGCTTGCCTTGGAGGAAGCCAAGGCTTTAGCGGAACAGCACTACTGTGCGGTAGCGGCCTGCAATCTGCCCGATCAGACGGTCGTTGGCGGTAAAGCGACAGACCTCAATCTCCTGGTCGAGACTTTCTCCAATCAGTTCCCGGGAAAGAAATCGGCAAGGCTCAAGACCGAAGGTGCGTTTCATACCTTCTACATGATCGGCGCGGCTCTTGAATTTCGAAGCGCACTGGAAAACACGGAACTCCAGCCCCCATCTGTCTCGGTACTCTCCAACACGACCGGGCACTTTCATGATTCGAATCCTCATAGCATCCGGGCAGCACTTTTCTCACAGCTGTTTAATCCGGTCCTTTGGCATGACAATCTCAGATATGCTGCCGAGCAGGGGTGCCGGACGATGATCGAGTTCGGTGGCGGCATTGGCAAAGGAGAGACTCCTGCCGAGAAAAAACCGAACCTGGCCGGGATCGTCAAGAAAACCTTCAGGCGAGATGATAATCCGCCGGAATATATTGGCATCATCAACACCGAAACACTTGCCCAGGCCATCACCCGACTCCAGAACGGCGCATAGTGCCCAGCCGGCTTTGCGATGAGTCGATCCGACGAATGATTCCGGGGCCTGTAGAGACCCTGTCAGGTCTGTCCCGTGAGCACCTCTGTACTGTATAGCCTCACCGTTCTGATCTGGGGGTCGAGCTGGCTTGCGATCCACTTTCAGATCGGTGTGGTGCCCCCGGAGATTGCCATCGTCTACCGGTTTGTCCTGGCTTCCACTCTGCTTGTTGTCTGGTGTCTTGCGCGCGGCATATCCCTGCGCATCGCATCTCGCCACCATCCCTACCTTGCGTTGCTGGGACTCAGCCTGTTCTCACTGAACTACTTGCTTTTTTACTACGCTGCGTTTGACCTTGCTACGGGCCTATTGGCTGTCATTTTCTCGACGATGACCGTCATGAACATTTTTAACAGCACCCTTTTTCTAAAACACAGGATTCAGAAGAAAACTATTGTGGCGGTCTTATTCGGGCTGACGGGCATGGGGCTGGTTTTTTGGCCTGAAATCGCCACATCCCGAGCCCAGGCGGCCGGGGCCATCGGCATGAGCCTCATCGCGACCTATCTTGCGTCGATCGGCAACATCGTTTCTGCCCGGAATCAAAAGCATGGCATTTCGGTTGCATCGGCCAATGCGATTGGTATGGCTTATGGCGCCCTTTTTCTTTTTGTCTTCAGTATCCTTTCCGACACACCATTTGTGATCGATACCGACATCCGCTTTATCGGCTCGCTGCTGTTTTTGGCCTTATTTGCGTCGGCTATTGGTTTCGGCTGTTATCTGACACTCGTTGGCCGAATCGGGCCGGAGAATGCCGCTTATGCGACGGTGCTGTTCCCTATCGTAGCGCTCGCGCTATCGACCTGGTTTGAAAGCTATGTGTGGCAGGGTCGGACACTGGTGGGTGTCAGCCTGGTGCTCATAGGTAATGTCGTCGTGCTGGCTCGTCCATCCACCGTGGCGCGACTCAAGGGGCTTGTCTCGAAACACCCCTAGTCAGGCCAGATTCAGATGGCCCCCTCAGATTGGCGTACGCGACTGAACCAGATAATCAGCAATAACACCAGCGCCAAAAACGGCAACACCGCCAGGTTAAGCATTTTCCAACCCGCAATCTCGTGCACCACTCCAGAGATTCCGGCTGTCAGGGCGACCGTCCCGAAAATCATAAGATCGTTCAATCCCTGGGTCTTGGCCTTTTCTGAGGACGTGTAACTCTCGGTCACCAGTGTCGTGCCGCCAATAAATAGAAAATTCCATCCCAGCCCCAACAGCGCCAGCGCCGCAACGAAGTGCGCTACGGTGTCGCCATTCAGGCTCGCGGCCACACTGGCGAAGAGCATCAGGACACCGATGCCCATGATTCTCAACACACCAAAACGCGTTATCAGGTTCCCGGTAAAAAATGAAGGCAAGAACATGGCGAGCACATGCCACTCGATCACAAAAGCGGTGTCCGAAAATGAGTGACCGCAACCCGCCATGGCCAGCGGCGTGGACGTCATCACAAGATTCATGACGCCGTACGCAATCAATGCTCCCGCAACAGGCACAAAGAACACCGGCTGACAGATGATCTGCTTAAGGGGTCGCTGACTGCCGTGGCGCTCGACTTCTGTGGGCGGTGATATCCGCAGAAATGACGCCAACAGTATGGATAATGAATATACGATCAGCAGACTGGCGTAACTGCCTGCAAAGGGAAACCCAGCGATCAGGTCACGATTGAACGCGGCCAGATTCGGGCCCACAAAAGCCGCCGCGACGCCTCCAGCGAGCACCCATGAGATGGCCCGGCTACGATATGCGCTGCCGCTAACATCAGCGGCGGCAAAGCGGTAGTAATGACCGACACCATTCAGCACGCCGATCAGAAACGAACCTGCGCAAAAGAGCCAGAAGTCCCGTTCTGTGATCGCGTGAATCGCGACAGCGGCACCGACCAAGCCGGCGAGGGGACCGATCATAAATCCCGCTCGGCGACCGATCCGCTTCATCATGAGGGACGCGGGAAAAGTCGTCAGCAATGTTCCGACATACATGCAGGACAGCGGGACAGTTGCCCAGAGACTGTTGCTCGCCAAAGACAAGCCGGTCAATGCCGAGGTCGCAACGATAAGGGAACTGCCGGACAGCATCAGCGCCTGACAGACGGAAAGAAGCAAGACGTTGCGACGCAGCGCACCCGAAAACGACACGACAATACTCTCCTGGAAGCTGCGGTGAATGCGGAAACGCTAAGGTGTCTGCAACGGGTCGCTACGGCGTTGTCAGCCGAGTGCCCGCCCAAAGTACGCCGATGGTACTACATGCCGCGGCGATACTTGCCGCCCACCTCAAAAAACGCCTGGGTTAACTGGCCAAGCGAGCAGACACGGGCGGCCTCCATCAGCGGGTAGAAAACATTATGACCGCCGAGCGCGGCTTCCTTGACGGCTTCAATCGCCTTGTCGGCCGCACCTTTGTGCCGGCTCTGAAATGCTTTCAACCGTTCCAGCTGGCCCTGTTTTTCACCCTCGGTACCGCGAGCGAGTTCAACTTCTGAGCTGCTGTCGTCTTCATCATTGAGGAATGTGTTGACGCCAATGATGGGATAACTGCCGTCGTGTTTTCGGGTTTCGTAATAAAGGGATTCTTCCTGAATCTTACCCCGCTGATATCCGGTCTCCATTGCGCCCAGCACACCTCCGCGCTCTGCAAGCCGGTCAAACTCAGCAAGCACCGCCTGCTCCACCAGATCCGTCAACTCTTCGATGATAAAGCTGCCCTGGTTGGGATTCTCGTTGCGTGCCAGACCCCATTCCCGGTTGATGATCATCTGGATCGCCAGCGCGCGGCGAACCGACTCTGCACTAGGGGTCGTAAACGCTTCATCATGCGCATTGGTATGCAGGCTGTTGCAGTTGTCATAGACCGCGATTAATGCCTGCAGTGTCGTCCGGATATCGTTAAAACTCATCTCCTGCGCATGCAGGGACCGGCCCGAGGTCTGAATATGGTATTTGAGTTTCTGACTGCGCAGGTTGGCGCCATAACGTTCCCGCAGCGTGATCGCCCAGATCCTGCGTGCCACCCGGCCAAGAACGGTGTATTCCGGATCCATTCCGTTCGAGAAGAAGAACGATAGGTTCGGTGCAAAGTCATCTACCGCCATTCCCCGAGCAAGATAGGATTCAAGATACGTGAACCCGTTGGCCAGCGTGAGGGCCAACTGGGTGATGGGATTCGCACCCGCCTCAGCGATGTGGTATCCGGAAATGGACACCGAGTAAAAGTTGCGCACCCGGTTATCAATGAAATACTGCTGGATATCCCCCATCATGCGGAGGCTGAAATCGGTCGAGAAGAGACAGGTATTCTGGCCCTGGTCTTCCTTGAGGATATCCGCCTGAACGGTGCCTCTGACATTTTCCAGGGCAAAGCTCCGGATCTGGCCCAACTCTTCTTCAGAGGGCTCCCGCGAGTGCTTCTCACGAAACCGGTCAACCTGCTGATCGATTGCGGTGTTGAGGAAAAATGCCAACACGGTGGGGGCCGGTCCATTAATCGTCATAGAGACGGATGTCGCGGGATCACAAAGATCAAACCCGTGATAAAGGGTCCTCATGTCCTCCAGCGTTGCAATCGATACTCCCGAGGTACCGACTTTTCCGTAGATGTCGGGACGCAATGCAGGATCAGCGCCATACAGAGTGACTGAATCGAATGCCGTCGACAGGCGCTTGGCTTTCGAATCCGCGGAGAGCAAACGAAAGCGTTGGTTGGTCCGGGCCGCATCTCCCTCGCCAGCAAACATCCGGGTAGGATCTTCATTCTCCCGCTTGAATGGAAACACACCTGCCGTATAAGGGAATGCTCCCGGTACGTTCTCCAACAGCTGCCAACGAAGCCGGTCTCCTGCATCGTGATAACGTGGAAGACTGACACGGGGGATACGCGTGCCTGATAAAGAGGTATAACTGAGTCGCGCTTGGGATTCCGACTCGTCGCCTTCGCCCTCAGAACCGATGTCCTGATACTGGCGGCGCAACGCATCAAACCCTTCAATCTGGTCGATCAGATCCTGGCCCAGAGCGGTCTCTGTCTCTGTTACCAGCGCCTGTAGCGACTCCGTGGATTGCTGGTTCGAATCGAGCAGATTGATGCTGGTTTTCAAGTGCTGTCGATGGCGAGCCAGCGTCTCAAGTTCTCCGACTCTCTCGTGATACCGCCGGACGGAATCAGCCACCTCTGACAAATATCTTTCTCGATCCCCGGGAAGACTCTGGGGATGCTGTACTGCGTTTCGCGCCTGCCCCAGAAGACCCGGCCCGGCCGATAAGCCCTGCTCTGTCAATGATGCCTTAACCGCCTGATACAGCGCGCTCACTCCCGAATCATTGAACCGCGCTGCCATGGTGGTGTAAACGGGCATCTGGTCCGGCGTTTCGCCAAAAGCCCCACGATTGCGCTGTATCTGCTTGCGCACATCGCGCAGCGCATCCTGAGCCCCCTTTCGGTCTGACTTATTGATCGCCACCACGTCCGCGTAATCCAGCATCTCGATCTTCTCCAACTGAGACGCTGCACCGAACTCGGGTGTCATGACATATAGAGAGGTATCCACGCGAGAGGTAATCCCGGCATCTCCCTGACCGATGCCGGGTGTCTCAACAATAACAAGATCAAACTCTGCGCACTGACAGGCAGCGACCAAATCATCGAGCTGCTCGGGCACTTCGCCGGCGGCGCCTCTTGTTGCAAAGGAGCGGAAGAAAATATTGGCGCCATCAATCGCATTCATCCGGATGCGGTCTCCCAGCAGAGCACCGCCCGTCTTTCTGCGAGTGGGATCTACCGCCAGGACGGCAATTCGAAGCGCATCTCCATAATCAATCCGAAAACGAAGGATCAACTCATCCGTCAAAGACGACTTACCGGACCCACCGGTACCGGTAATACCCAACACTGGACTCTCGTCATGACGACGGACGGCTGCGGTGCGTATCTGGCGGAGCAGAAATTCACTGACGGTGCCATTTTCGATCTCAGTCAACACGCGTGCGAGTTGCACCCCGTCAGGCGCCTTCAAGCCTTCCATGGACTCGCTGGGTTGCTCCGCCGGATAAAAGTCTGCCCGCTCCAGCATGTCATCGATCATGCCCTGAAGGCCAAGATGCTGGCCGTCACCGGGAGAATAGATTCTGCTCACCCCGTAGTCGTGGAGCGCCCTGATTTCCTCATCAACAATGACGCCCCCGCCTCCTCCAAATACCCGAATATCTGGCCGGTTACGTTCGCGCAGCATGTCGATCATGTAGGAAAAAAATTCTGTATGCCCGCCCTGGTAAGAACTCACCGCGATTCCCTGGACATCTTCCTGAATCGCCGCATCGACAATCTCGGCAACGCTGCGGTTATGGCCGAGGTGAATCACCTCCGCCCCGGCGGCCTGCAGGAGTCGGCGGATGATATTGATCGCAGCGTCGTGGCCGTCAAAAAGACTGGCCGCGGTCACGAACCGGATGCGGTAGCCGATATCCGGTCGAGTCGGGACTCCGGGTTGACTGAGAGAAGATGGGATAGAACTCATAGCCATAAAGTGCACCAGGCGCCGAACTTTGGATTCTAGTTTCCGTTTACGTAAACGTCAATTAAAGCTATACTCGCCATCCCGGTCTAAAAGTTCACGACAGTGCCGACATGACCCCCGATACCACCGCCTATTCGATCTCAGATCTTGCCCAGGAATTCAATCTCACCACCCGGGCCATCCGGTTTTATGAGGATGAAGGACTGCTTCAGCCGGGCCGGAGCGGTCGCCGACGGGTGTACAGCCCACGCGATCGGGTACGACTGAAACTCATTCTTCGTGGCAAACGTCTGGGATTTTCGCTCAGCGACGTCCGGGACATCATCGAGATGTATGATCTGGATGCGGGCGAGACGGGGCAATTGCGCTACTTCCTGGATCAGATTAAAGAACGCCGCGAAGCACTTGAGCAACAGCGCAGCGACATTGACCTGACCTTAAAAGAGCTCGATGAGATCGAGTCACAATGCCAGGGTCGACTTGCCTCAATCGCTTAACAGAATCACGCTGCCCTTCCTGGCATTCGCTGGATTAACAACTTAAGGACGGGCTCTTGTTTAACAACTCCAGTACGGGCACACAGGTACTGCTTGTCCTTGCAAGCCTGACAGTCGTCATTGCAGGTCTCAAGGCAGCCAGCAGTATCGTCGTCCCGCTGCTGATGGCAATCTTCCTGGCCATCATATCGGCAGCGATGCTGCAATGGCTTCAGCGTCGAGGACTACCGCTCTGGGCAGCAATGACGTTGGTGTTGTTGCTTCTGGCGAGCACACTGGTCACATTGGGATCACTGATCGGCGCCTCCATCAATCAGTTCAGCAGCGCCCTGCCCCGTTATGAGGCGCAGCTCAATGCCCTCATCACCCAGACAACGGTATGGCTCGGGGGGCTTGGAATCAAATTGCCCGCGGGCGGTGTCACGGAACTCTTTGACCCCGCAGGAGCCGCCAAACTTCTGGGTCGCCTCTTAAGCGGTTTTGGCGGACTGCTCGCCAACAGCATGCTCATTATCCTTACGGTGCTGTTTTTGATGGTTGAGTCAACCAGCCTGCCTGAGAAGCTGCGCAGCATTTCGAGAAATCCCGACAAGACCCTCGGGGACCTCGCCGCTTTTATGGCCTCAGTCAACCACTATCTCGTGATTAAAGCCGTAATGAGCCTGATTACGGGTCTGGCGATCGCACTCTACCTCGTCATCCTCGGAGTCGACTTTGCGATCATCTGGGGATCGCTTGCCTTCTTTATGAACTTTGTTCCCTATATCGGATCAATCATTGCCGCGATCCCTGCCGTCACCCTTGCTCTTCTTGACGCCGGACCCGTCATCGCGCTTTCGGTCGCCGCCGGATTCGTCGCAGTCAACATTGTGGTCGGCAACGTGCTGGAGCCACGGTATATGGGAAAAGGTCTCGGTCTCTCGACTCTGGTGGTGTTTCTTTCTCTGCTGTTCTGGGGCTGGATATTCGGCCCCGTCGGTATGTTCCTCTCCACCCCTCTGACCATGATTGTCAAGATCGCATTGGAAAACGATCCGAGAAGCCGCTGGATTAGCGTATTACTGAGCGCCCAGGCCCCCGACAGAAAAACCTCTTAATTGCCTCCGCCGCCCCTTCTCGTTACACCGCTCTTTGGTGAAGCGCGGGGATATCACCAAGAGACAACTGATTAATGAAACTCGACGCGTTGCAGTCACCAAGATACCGGCGCTTCTGGCTAGGCTCTATTTTCTCCACCGGGGCCACACAACTTTACTTTGTGGGAATGGGCTGGCTGGTCTTCAAACTCACCGGATCTGCCCTTTATCTTGGACTCCTCGGCGTTGCCATGGCGGTCCCTACCATACTTGCCACCCTCGCCGGGGGGCTCGTCGCCGATCATGGCAACCGCGGCCGGATCCTGCTCATCACATCCATACTGGCTGGCGTAGCACTTGGCATATTGACCATTCTCGACCTCGGCGACTGGGTCACTGTTTGGCAGGTCTTGCTCCTCGCGGGCCTGTTGGGTTTGATCTCAGGGTTTGACATGCCCGCCCGGGTCTCATTCTTCCCGGCGCTCATCGAGCCGCATCAAATGATGAGCGCTGTGGCGTTGAACTCAATTCTCTGGCAAGGGACCCGGATGGTGTTGCCTGCCGTAGGCGGCGTCTTGATTGCCCTTGCAGATACCTGGATTATTTTTGCCTTGTGCACTGTCGGATTTGCTGTCATGGCCAGGATCCTTTTGAGTCTGCAGACACCCGACACCTTCCCAAGACACTCAGACGACAATCGCGGCCTTGCCGCAGCCTGGCGATTTATCCTCCAGGAGAAACTCTTTGCTGTCCTGATCGCGATGACCTGGATCTCGATGTTTTTTGGCACGGCTTATGTTCAGATCATGCCGGTGTTTGCGGAATTGCTGGGTACTGGAGAGGAAGGCTATGGACTGCTTCTCTCTGCCACGGGTGTTGGATCTGTGCTGGGGACCATTCTGGTGGGTCGGCTGCAAAACTCGCCCCAACTTGGCGGCGTCATGATGGGAGGAAGCGTTTTGTTCTGCCTGTCATTAATTCTGTTTGCGCTGGTGACCGGGCTTGGGGCGGATTGGCGTTTCGCTTTTGCCCTCGCGTGCGGCTGTGCCATGTTATCTGCCGTTGGGGGATCATTTTTCCTCATCAGTTCTATGACGGTGATGCAGCTTGCCGTGCCGGATGCCTTGCGCGGCCGAGTCATGGGAATACACAGCATCACCTTCAGCCTGATTGCACTGGGTGGCCTGGTTTTGGGGCCGCTTGCTGAACTCTTCTCAGCGCCCAGCGCCCTGCTGATCGGGGTCGGCGTCGTATTGGCCAGTATTGTTGGTTTTTCAATCAAGTTCGATCGATTGTGGCGCCTCAATGGTCAGGATCAGCAACTCCACCTTTGAGATCCACCACTGCCACCGCTTCCCGTCTCTTGCTGGATAACGTTTAACTCCTCATTATTGCCAATGCCGGCATGGTAAAATTCATACTCTTCCGATGTGTTTGCAGGCCCCGCGTTGACAGCTTCTGATTCACACCCTTTGTCAGCCCTGACCGCGCTGTCGCCCATAGATG
Source organism: Gammaproteobacteria bacterium (assembly GCA_011523045.1). GTDB lineage: Bacteria > Pseudomonadota > Gammaproteobacteria > Arenicellales > UBA868 > UBA868. The sequence continues at coordinate 35,849 of WTHR01000046.1, forward strand.
GCAGATACGGTTCCAAGGTCTCTGGCCTGAGACCCTACTTCAGCGAATTCGCTCTGATCCGGTATCGCGTCTTTGTCGAGGCGCAGTGGCTGTTATCACTCGCCTCTTGTGAGGACCTAGCCGAGGTTCCGCCGTTTTCGGAATCTGCGAAGACCTTTCTCAACGATATTTCGGATGACTTCTCTATTTCAGATGCTGACGCGGTCAAGAATATTGAGCGCACTACCAATCATGATGTCAAAGCGGTGGAGTATTTTCTGAAAGAGAAAGTCTCGGCTCATGAAGAGTTAAGCGCGGTATCGGAATTCATCCATTTTGGATGCACTTCAGAGGACATCAACAATCTGTCTTATGCCCTGATGCTGCGCGACGGCCGAAACCGTATCCTGCTGCCGGCAATTGATCAGATCACCTCAGCACTCACAACAATGGCCAACGAGTTGGCGGATCAGCCGATGCTGGCCCGGACACATGGCCAGCCTGCGAGCCCCACCACCATGGGAAAGGAGCTGGCCAACGTGGTTGCGCGGCTGGACCAGGCCCGCGACCAGATCGCAACGACCGCAATACGTGGAAAATTCAACGGCGCCGTGGGTAACTTCAATGCCCACCTTGCCGCCTACCCGGAACTGAACTGGCCTGAGCTTTCAAAGAACTTTGTGGAAGGCATCGGGCTGGACTGGCAGCAGATGACCACACAGATCGAACCGCATGACGATCTTGCCGCGCTGTGTCATGCGCTGGTCCGTCTGAACACCATCCTGATTGATCTTGACCGTGACCTGTGGGGATACATCTCGCTGGGCTACTTCCGTCAGAAGACGGTGGCCGGGGAAGTCGGCTCAAGTACGATGCCGCACAAGGTCAATCCAATCGACTTTGAGAACAGCGAAGGCAACGCGGGCATTGCCAACGCCTTACTCGAACATCTCGCGGCGAAACTGCCGATCAGCCGGTGGCAGCGCGATCTCTCAGACTCGACCGTTATCAGAAATCTGGGGCCCGCGTTTGCCCACTGCCTGATCGCACTGGACGCGGCGCATCGTGGCCTTGGAAAACTTCAGATCGACAGGGACAAACTGCACGCCGAACTGGATCAGGCGTGGGAAGTACTGGCCGAGGCAATCCAGACGGTGATGCGACGCTACGACGTGCCCGAACCCTACGAAAAACTGAAAGCATTGACCCGGGGCCGCGCTGCAATGGACGCACAAACGCTCAGGGGTTTTGTCAATTCCCTGCCGATCCCCAAAGAAGCTCAGGAGAGCCTGGCAGCACTCACCCCGCAAGCGTATATCGGCAACGCCGCCGAAACCGTTCGAATCTTTCTGAAAGGAAGACGCGACGGGCACTAAGCGCCAGACAGACCATGGAGGATGGAATCCGTCTCTCACGCCTGATGGCCCAACAGGGCCTTTGCTCGCGTCGGGAGGCTGACAGACTTATTGCCGCCGGGCAGGTCCGGGTGGACGGCGTGGTGATTGATCGACTCGGCTCAAGGGTGCATCCGCTCGCTGCCATAGAACTGACAAGCGAAGCGCATCGCCAGCGCGCAGCATTGGCAACCGTGCTCCTTAATAAACCTCCCGGCATCGTCTCCAATCAGCCTGAAAAAGGCTACCCCGAGGCGGTCTCACTGATTACCGAAGACAACTGTGCGTCCCATGACGAGCATCCAAAAAAGCGGATCCCCAAAGCGCAGAGCCTGCATGTGGCCGGGCGACTCGATATTGATTCGTCGGGATTGCTTGTGCTGACCCAGGACGGGGTTGTCGCCCGCACGCTGATCGGGCCCGAGAGCCGAATTGAGAAGGAATATCACGTCGGCGTTGAAGGTCACATCACTGAAACGGCGCTTCAGCGCCTTCGCCACGGGCTGTCATTGGACGGCCGTGCACTGCGTCCTGCCCGCATCAAACAAACCGGTCCGGCACATCTGCAATTTGTTCTCACGGAGGGGCGGAAACGGCAGGTGCGACGAATGTGTGAATTGGTTAACCTGCAGGTACGCACCCTCGTCAGGGTGCGTATTGGTGGGGTGCGCCTGGGACAACTGCGACGCGGACAGTGGCGATACCTCGCATCTGGAGAAGCCTTCTGATGGCGGGAATGTACTCTGTTTTTCGGCCGCTTTTGTTCAGGCTTAATCCTGAGACAGCCCATGACATTGTCGTGCAAACGATCGGACTCATGGGGCGGATACATCCGCTCAACCAGTACCTCGTCGACACTTGCCGGGGCCCGCTGCCCTCGTTTCCGGTCGAAGCGATGGGCCTCTCATTTCCTAACCCGGTCGGCCTGGCTGCCGGACTCGATAAAGATGCGAAGGCCGTCGATGGGCTTGCCGCACTGGGTTTTGGGTTTCTCGAACTTGGCACCGTGACGCCATTGCCGCAATCGGGAAACCCCCGACCTCGAATGTTCCGAATGACCTCAGCGCAGGCGCTGGTCAACCGCATGGGGTTCAACAGCGGAGGTCTTAACCACTTCCTCGCGAGGCTTGGACAACAACAGCAGCAAGCCATCATCGGCATTAATCTTGGACGCAATGCCGCCACCTCCAACGAAGACGCCTGGCGCGACTACCTCACGGGACTACGGGCGGTATACCGTGTCGCTGACTACGTGACGATCAACATCTCATCACCCAATACCAAGGGGCTTCGCGATCTGCAGGAGCGCGATACTCTGGATGGACTGATTGCACGCCTGAAAGCCGAGCAAAGCCAACTTGCCGAACTGCATCAGAAATACACCCCTATTGTGGTGAAGATTTCACCTGATCTCGATATTGAATCGATCGCGCGCGTCGCTGAAGTGCTCACGCTTCGGGGCATAGACGGAATTGTGGCAACCAACACCACTATCAGCCGGCCGCTGGATGCCAAGACCCATCCGCAGGCGTCGCAGGAGGGCGGCTTGAGCGGTGCACCGCTGGCTGCCCTTTCACACCGGATCATTTCTGAACTCAGACAGCACACCCCATCTGACTTTCCAGTGATCGGCGTGGGAGGCATAATGGATGCCGCCTCGGCCCAGGCCGCATTTTCTGCAGGAGCCACCCTCATCCAGCTTTATAGTGGACTGATCTACCGGGGACCCGCTCTGGTGAGGGAGATTCTCGGCGCGCTGCAAGCCGCTCAAGCCGCTAAAGCCCCTACTTCCTGAATCACCCGATCGAGACAGACAGGTGAGTACCGATTACACAAACCCGCTTTTGCATCTGAATGATCAGGATGGCGCCTACCCGCCGTCCTGGTATGCAGCAACGGCCGTCGGCATCCCACAGGCCCAGACCCTGAAAGGTGACCATCAATGTGACGTTGCCGTAGTCGGGGGAGGATTCACCGGCCTATCTGCTGCCCTGCATCTCGCTGAGCGGGGTTACTCAGTCATCTTGCTGGATGCTCACCGGATGGGCTGGGGGGCCAGCGGCCGCAACGGAGGCCAAGTCGGTACGGGGCAGCGCGTGGCCCAGGATGAGCTCGAGCAGACAGTGGACAGCGCTCTTGCCCGCGACGCCTGGCAGGTTGCACAAGAGGCCAAGGCCCTGGTCAAGGACTTGATTGCCCGCCACGATATTCCCTGTGATTACCGCAGCGGTTCAATTCATGCCAACCATCGGCAGCGTTTTGATCATCACTCCCAAAACTATGTTGCCCTGCTTAACGAAAAATATGGCTACGATGAAATCCGGTATGTCCCGCCGGAGGAGATGCGCTCACTCGTGGGCAGTAACGATTATTCCGCCGGTACACTCGACGTGGGTGCCGGCCACCTGCATCCGCTCAATTACGCTCTCGGCATTGCCAGAGCGGCAATCGAGGCAGGCGCCAGGCTGTATGAGCGCTCTGAGGTGACACGAGTTGAGGAGGGAGCACCTGCCCGGCTGTATACCTCAAACGGCTGCGTGAGCGCGGGATATGTTCTGTTTGCCTGTAACGGTTATATCGGCCCGCTGGAAAAATCCATTAGCCGTCACGTCATGCCGATCAATAACTACATTATTGCCACGGAACCTCTGGGTGAAGATGTCGCCAGAAAGTTAATCGCCAACGGGGCCTGTGTGGCGGATTCGCGCTTCGTAGTCAATTATTTCCGTTGCTCGGCAGACAACCGAATGCTGTTCGGCGGTGGAGAAAGTTACGGCTATCGCTTTCCCCGGGATATTAAATCCTTTGTCCGAAAATACATGCTGAAAATTTATCCGGACCTTAAAGAGGTCAAAGTCGAGTATGGATGGGGTGGCACCCTTGCCATCACCATGTCGCGCCTGCCTTTTTTTCAGCGCCACAGCGGCAATATTTATTCCGCATCGGGCTACTCTGGGTCGGGTGTCGCACTGGCAACCGGCGCGGGCGCGATGCTGGCAGAGGCGGTTGACGGTGTGGCAAGCCGATTCGATGTCATGAATCGTTTGCCAACCCCGGGTTTTCCAGGAGGCGTCATGCTGCGATCGCCCCTGCTGGCTCTGGCCATGACCTGGTATGCGCTGCGCGACCGGCTCTGAGTACACCGAAACCTGCGGACGCTGGGCGCCCGCGAAACCCCCCTGATTAGGGCACGCGCCTGAAAATCAAAGACCGATTATTTGCCGGCATGGGCAGATCCGTCTCCAGTGCAAAACCCTGCTCTTGGGCAATCTGGCTGAGGTCTTCGAAATTTCGGATCCCGCTTGCGGGGTCCCGCTCTTTCAGCCATTGATCAAACTGCTCATTGCTGGGCTCGAGCGGACGGTCAGCATAGCGGTAGGGTCCATAGAGATAGATGGTCTGGCCCGGGGACAACATCTTCCCCGCTGCTGTAAATAATCGGTGCGTGCCCTGCCAGGCGACAATGTGCAGGGTATTGATACAGACGATCGCATCCGCTGGCGGCAGTTGCAGCGCATCAGACAATAGATCCAGACCCACGGGCGCAAGACAGTTCGGCCCTGCCTCCTGGCGCCAGAGTGATATCCCTTCGAGATTCTGTGGCAGATCACTCGGCAGCCATTCAAGATGAGGGAAAGCATTCGAAAAATAGGCGGCATGCTGTCCGGTCCCGCTGCCGATCTCCAGCACCCTGCCCTTTGCAGGTAGACACTCCCGCAAAGCCGCCAGGATGGGATCCCGGTTTCGGTCGCAGGCTATGGCGTAAGGCCTTTCCGGGCTAGAGACAGTCATGGCGCGAGAACCGGATTTATGCCTGCGCCTGTGCTCGCCTGACAGAACTCGTCAGGCAAAAAGGGAAACGAGGAAATCCCGCAACGGGCCTTGGTAGTGATCAATCAGCATCAATGCAAACAGCATCGCAAGATACTGTATCGAATAGCCGAAGGTCTGCCTGGAAAGGGCATCACTGTAATGGCGATACAAACGCACCACAAAAACGAGGAAAATCACGCCCAGAACCAGCGCGCCGACAAAGTACATCGCGCCTGACATACCGGTTGCGAACGGCAGCACGCTCACCGCCAAAAGCAGTACCGTGTAGAGCACCATCTGTAACAGCGTATATCGCCGGCCGTGGGTGACGGGCAGCATTGGAATTCCCGCCGCTGCGTACTCTTCCTGACGATAAAGGGCCAAGGCCCAAAAATGTGGAGGGGTCCAGCAGAAGATAATCAGGAACAACAAAAGCGCATCAGAGGCCACTTCTCCCGTGACGGCAGTCCAGCCAAGCACTGGCGGCATCGCACCCGCCGCACCACCGATGACAATATTCTGGGGCGTGGCGTGCTTCAGCCACACCGTGTACACCACGGCATAACCAATCATGGAAGCAAATGACAGTACCGCAGTGAGTGTATTGACCATTGCGACCAGGATCAGCATGGATGCCACAGCCAGCCCAGCTGCAAAAACAATCGCGGGGGTCGTTTCGACCATCCCCGTCGGCAGCGGGCGACCTGACGTTCGTGCCATGATCTGGTCTGCCCGACGATCCAACAGGTGGTTGAACGCTGCCCCGGAAGCCGCTGACAGCCCGATCCCCAGCGCACCGCATATCAGTATTGAGACGGGAACCATCCCGTCGACCGACAGAAACATGCCCACAATCGCGGTGAACACGATCAGCGCCACGACCCGCGGCTTGGTCAGTTCGTAGTAGGCGTGGAAAGTCGACCCGGAGCTCGACGAGCCGTGCGACGTAGTTGAGACCTGCGCTTTCATAACGGCCTTGAATTATACGGGATCATCTCCCCTGGCTAGCCGATACGCGACGCCCGCAGAAGCCGACTGATATCTTTGCGAAGATCCGTCGGATCAGCGGTAGCAGGATAACTCATCATCAGATTTCCCATCGGATCAATCAAAAAGACGCTCCCGGAAGGGACCGCCGACCCTCCCCCGCCTGGGATAAATTGCCTCACCAGCTGCTCCTTTTCAGTCGCATTGACACCCAACACGATTGTCTTTGGCATGCTGAGACGTATCTCTTCCAGAGAGGAGAGTGCATCCGGACTAAGGGTAATCACCATGAGACGAACGCGCTTTTCGTTTTTGCCCTGACTCAGGCGGACGCGCTCAACCGCGTCGGCCAACTGCTTGCAGGATTCATCGCAACCGCCCTCGACAAAAAAGACATAGGTCCAACGTCCGAACAAAGTGGCCAGATCGACAGCACTGCCGTCTGCGGAAATCATTGGGACATTGACCAAAGGCCGGGGCGGGTCAACCAGTTCGCCCCGATTGCGGAATGTGTCAGGCGTCCAAAGCCAAGCTGCGATGACAGGAGACAAAAAAAGCGTCATCAACGCAATCAGCGTCAATCGCTTTCGGTTTCGCACTGAACTGGAAAGAGGATCAGGTATGTCGTCACTCATGGGTTTTGTTTCTCACAGGCCTGCGCCTGGCTCTTAGTTCGCGCCGCCACATGGCACCCACTACGGCTATAAATACGACCGCCATCCCGAACCATTGCACGGCATAGGCTTCATGACGCCTGACCGCCGTTTGGTCCGGGACCGGCCAGACACGGACAAATCCGTCAGGGTCGTCGGCATCAAGCCTCAGCACATAAGGCTGTACGGCATAGGGCGCGGAACTGGCAAATGCCGAAAGATCAAGATTCTGTCGAAGGAGCGCATCATACTCGGGTGCGCGCGCTTCCAGGGTGAAACCGGGCTTGGGCTCGTAAAGGTAGCCGCTGATTGCTTTAGGGCCTGCTGGGATCTTTGGGACGGGCAGCTTTTCTCTTGATCCCAAAAGCGGTATCCAACCTCGATCGACCAGTATCCGCATCTCACTGGGACTAATCACAAAAGGAGTAATCACATGAAACCCGGGCTGACCCTGATGGGTTCGGTTATCCCACAAAAACTGCCCCTCTCCATCAAAACGTCCACGAACCTCCGCGGGAAAGTTCGAACGGTCCGGTCCCAGCAAACGGGCCGTAATCTGTATCGGTGCTTCGCTGATCCGCGCGCGATAGCTGTCGAACCAGGTCTGTTTTTCGTCGGCTCGCTGCAACTGCCAGATCCCCAATCCGATCAACAGAGCGCAAATCACCGCGACGCCCAAAAGCGCCAGGGGATGGGATATCCGTCGCGTTGACACGTCAGTTCACTGATGCCTTCACGCTTTTTGATACCATTCCTCGAGTTCGTTCGAAAAAAAATCTTTCCATGCTTGCGAAATCCGTAATCCTGATTCTTCTTCTGGCAATGGTAATCAGCCTGGGCGTTGCCATGTTCTCAATGATGCGGGACAAAGGTCGGGGCACCGGCACAGTAAAAGCGCTGACTTACCGCGTCGCGATCTGGGCGTTCCTGCTGCTTTTGATTGTCGGCGGTCTTTACACAGGACTTCTGAAGCCCGGTGGATCGCTTCAACAAGCTGCGATCAACACCCAGCAATGAGGTTCAGGCCTGAGCCTGAACCGGGCTCAGGCGCCATCTGCGAACTCAGCGGCGCCTGAGATCAGTTTTCGCGCTTGCGCGAAATCGTCGTTAATGAAGCGTTCGGGCTACAGGATGTAGACGAAAATAAACAGCCCGACCCAGACGGTATCCACGAAGTGCCAATACCAAGCGGCACCTTCAAAGCCAAAGTGCTCATCAGGCTTGAAATGCCCGCGCAGACATCTCACGAGAATCACGGCCAGCGTAATCGCGCCAATGGTGACGTGGAAACCATGGAATCCCGTCAACATGAAGAAGGTCGCTCCATATACCCCTGACCCGAGCGTTAGGCCAAGATGACTGTAGGCCTCGATGTATTCCCCGACCTGGTAATACATAAACAGGGCGCCAAGGGCGACCGTCACAAACAGCCAGAAATTCATCGCGCCCCGCTGGTTCTTCTTGAGCGCCCAGTGTGAGAATGTCAATGTCACACTGGATACCAGCAGGATGACGGTGTTCAGCAGCGGGATACCAAACGCCCCGATGCTGGAAAACTGATTCGATCCAATATCGTAATTATCCGGCCCGATGTAGGTCGCGCCCGCGGGTCCCGCTGAAGGCCACGTCGCCTCAAATCCCGGCCACAGCAACTCCTCACCAGCGAGCCACGGCACAGAAAGAATCCGGGTATAAAAGAGTGCGCCGAAAAATGCGCCGAAAAACATCACCTCGGAAAAGATGAACCAGCCCATTCCCATCCGGAACGACGTATCCACCTGCGCATCGTAACGCCCGGCCTCACTCTCTCCCGCGACCTGCCCAAACCAGGAATACAGCATCAGGATGATAATCACTGAGCCAGCGATCATCAGCCAAAGCCCGGGGGCGAGATGGTGCAGATCCAGAATGAAACCGAGTGCGAGCAGAAACAATCCCATCGAAGTAATCGTGGGCCACTTGGTCGGGTCAGGCAAATAATAACCGCCGTGTGCTGAGCTCATGTGGTGCGTCCTCTTTTCTAAACTAAGAATATTTATGTATCTATTTATAAAAACTTAAAACTTGTACTCAACCCGTTGCCCGTCAGCAGCTATCTTCAGGAGTTGCCGGGTTCAATGTCTTTTGCCGGATAGACCGCGTACGACAACGTAATCGTCTTTACTTCCTCGGGAAGAGCGGGATCCACCACAAACGTGACTGGCATTAACTTGCTTTCCCGAGGCGCCAGTTCCTGCCGGGTAAAGCAGAAGCATTCTGTCTTTCTGAAGTGCCGCGCCGCCCGCGCCGGCGAAACGCTGGGCACCGCCTGCCCTGCCGACAGCGTGTCGGTCAGACTATGCGCCGCATAGGTCACCGTCATCGCCTCACCAGGATGCACCTTGAGTCGGACGGTTTCAGGCCGATCGACCTCCCAGGGGATACCGCTTACATTGACCGCGAACTCAACCGTCACGGTCCGCGACCGGTCGATTTCCAGGGGTTTGGCGCTCACTTCCGACAGGGTTGCGCTCTTGCCGTTCAAGCCCGTGATCTCACAGAAGATGTCATAAAGCGGGACCAGTGCGTAACCAAATCCGAACATCCCCACGACCCACAGCGAGAGCCATCCCGCCACACGACGATTGCTCTTTTGTCGAGAAGACTCAGTCATGGTGTATCACCAATCCCCGGCTCACAGGACATACTTCACGATACTCCAGGTGAAGACCGCAACCGCAAACACCACCAACACGGTGACGGTCTTCCGGATACCCGCTTTTTGTGCGTCATTAGTCACTGCGCTCATCAGGGGGCTACTTCACCTCAGGCGCTGTGGCGAAGGTATGGTACGGCGCCGGTGACGGCACGGTCCATTCCAGTCCTTCCGGGTTTTCCCAGACTTCGGCGCTGGCCTTCTTGCCGCCGCGGATGGCTTTGATCACCACGACCAGCAGGATGAGCTGCGAGAATCCGAGCACGAATCCGCCAATACTGGAGATGACGTTGAACTCCGCAAACTGCAGAGAGTAATCCGGGATACGCCGGGGCATTCCAGCAAAGCCGAGGAAATGCTGCGGGAAGAAGGTCACATTAAAGGCGATGATGGTCAGCCAGAAATGCCATTTGCCGAGTGTCTCGTCATACATATGGCCGGTCCACTTGGGCAGCCAATAGTAAACGCCGGCAAACATACCCAGCACCGATCCGCAGAAGATCACGTAATGAAAGTGGGCCACGATGAAGTAGGTGTCGTGGTACTGAAAATCTGCAGGCGTAATCGCCATCATGAGACCCGTCAGCCCGCCCACCGTAAACAGCGCGACAGTGGCGATCGCGTACAGCATCGGCGTTTCAAAGGTCATACTGCCACGCCACATTGTGGCCATCCAGTTGAATATCTTCACACCGGTGGGGATTGCGATCAGCATCGTGGAATACATGAAGAAGAGTTCACCGGATAAGGGCATCCCCACGGTGTACATGTGGTGGGCCCATACGATGAAGGACAAAAACGCAATACCGGCCGTTGCAAAGACCATCGAGGTATACCCAAAAAGAGGCTTTCGGGCGAAGGTCGGAATGATCTGGGAGATGATGCCAAAGGCCGGCAGGATCAGGATGTACACCTCCGGATGACCAAAGAACCAGAAGATGTGCTGGAACATCACTGGGTCGCCACCGCCGGCAGGATCAAAGAAAGCGGTGCCAAAGTGACGGTCCGTGAGGAGCATCGTGACCGCACCGGCCAGCACCGGCATAGCGGCAATCAGCAAGAAAGCCGTAATCACCCATGTCCAAATGAAAAGCGGCATCTTCATGAGTGTCATGCCGGGCGCGCGCATGTTCATGATGGTCGCGATGATATTGATCGCACCCAGGATGGACGACATACCCAATATGTGGATAGTGAAGATCGTGAGATCTACACCCATCCCGCCCTGCACCGATAGCGGTGGATAGATGGTCCACCCTGCTGCCGGGCCGCCGCCAGGCACAAACAGTGACAGAATCAGCAAAGACGTTGCAAAAGGCAGCAGCCAAAAACTCCAGTTGTTCATTCTCGGCAGCGCCATATCGGGCGCGCCGATCATCATCGGAATCATCCAGTTGGCAAAGCCGACAAACCCAGGCATGACCGCACCAAAGATCATGATCAGGGCATGTACCGTTACCATCTGGTTGTAAAAATGCGGGTCGACCACCTGCAGGCCGGGCTGGAACAGTTCCGCCCGGATAACCAGAGCCATGGCACCACCAACCAAAAACATAATGAACGAAAACCACAGGTACAGCGTACCGATGTCCTTGTGGTTGGTAGTAAACAGCCAGCGGGTAATGCCCTTGGGCACTTCGTCGTGGTGATGATCAGCGACTGTTGTAGTCATTCGCAAACTCCTGTCTTTCTAACTTTCTAAAATTCTTTCAATGAGCAATTGGGGATAAGTGAGGCCGGGCTCAACCACTGTTTCGCTGATTGGCCAGCCAAGCCTGATACTCAGCTTCCTCGACTACATCTACTACGATGGGCATATAGCCGTGATCCTTGCCGCACAGTTCTGCGCACTGTCCCCGAAACGTGCCTGTCTCATCCGCACGCACCCACATCTCGTTGATGAAACCGGGAATGGCGTCTTTTTTACCGCCTAACTGCGGAACCCACCAGGCGTGAATTACGTCTCTTGCTGTCAGCAGAATTCGAACCTTCTTGCCTACAGGAATCACCATATGGTTATCGACTTCCAGAAGATAATTCTCACCCTTGGCTTCAGAACCAGTAATCTGGCTCTGCGGTGTGGTGAGTTTGCTGAAGAAGTCCACGTTGTCTTCCATATAGTCGTAGTGCCAACCCCACTGGTACCCGGTGACCTTGACGACCATATCGGATTCCGTGGTGTCCTCCATCAGCAGCAGCGCTTTGGTGGACGGCACTGCCATCACAATCAGGATCAGGGTCGGGATCACCGTCCAAATCACTTCGGCTTTTGTTGAATGTGAGAACTTGGCAGGCTGAGCACCTTTGCTCTTGCGAAACTTCACGATCGAATAGAACATGACCGCAAAGACAATCACGCCGATCACCGTAACGATGTACATGATCAGCATATGCAGGTCGTACTGCACGCGTGCGATCTCTGTCACGGGTCGCTGCAGGTTCAAGGCCCATTCGGCCTGTACGCTGGCGGGCATTGCCCACAGAACCAGCGTGCTAACAAGAGCTGATCCTGCACCCAGAAGATGCTTCAGTCGATTTACGATCATTTTTGTTTCCCTGAGAATGTGCATTTGCAATTGAAACTTTTCTTGAACAAACCCTTTATGGTGCACTAGAGCGCTACAGTGCGCGTTGCAACGCTTTGGCTGTTTTGATCCTGTCCTCTTCTGTCAACGCCGTCCCGATTTCCACATAACGGCCATGCGAGCCAACCAGCAGCCTGCTGGGATACCAGTGACCACCAGCCGCTAACCTCACCTGCGTCCAGTAACGATTCAGCTTCCCTGATGTCTCGCCGTGCCGCCCTCTTTGATAAAGGCAGACATCATCGCCTTTGGCTTCGACGAGATCATAAAACCTGGAACGTCTTTGCAGGATCAAAAAGACCGCCGCCACAATCGCAATCTCGAGCCCTAAAAAGGGCAGGACCGGCCACGCGCCCAGCATCAACATGTATGCGCCGATCAAGACCGCAACCAAAGCAAAAGTCAGCACGAGCACCTTAACGCCGCGAAGTGAAAGCGAACAATCGGGTCTAATCAACAGACGAAAATCTCGCCCATCAGGGGCGGTCTGAAAAAAAGTCATTTGCTACGCTAAACACCATGGCTGGGGAGTCTCAACACAATCGCGTCGGAAGCCTCTGATCCAGCCGATTAAGGCCCTAAAACTGCGGCGAACACTAGCATAATTGCTGACGCACCATCAAGCATGATCGTCTTATCTCGCCCCTGATCATCACTTATAACCCAGCAATTTACTCAGTGAATTTTTGCCGGTTTCAGGCGCAATGGATACCCAAAGTAGACTGCCCTTTATTGGGGTAAATCGACCCGCACACCCATGTTGGGGGTCTCTGACTGCTTTGAGGCCCATGCTACCCCGTAAACCAGCTCAAAAGTCGCTTGCAGCCGCTCTTCTTGCGGCGCATTGGAATGGTAGGCATCTGCAAACGCCTGCCACCGGTCTTTGCCGGTGAGACTGCGTCTGCGGCCTGCCAGCGCATTGGTTGCTCCCAGAGCGCGAAGATCGTCGACAAGCTTTTTCAATTCACCGTAACTGAAGTACACCCTATCAGCATCAACCACCGGTTCGGTAAATCCTGCACCAAGGAGCGCATCACCTACGTTATGCATATCAGCAAATGAATGAACATGCGGATGATCGTCGACATGCTCCCAGGCAGCTCGTAGTTCTGTGAGTGTATCTGGGCCAAGAGTGGAGAAAACCACCACGCCGCCCGGTTTAAGTATCCGGTGCGCTTCCTTTAAGGCCGCATCCGGATCACACCAGGGCAAAACGAGATTAGCGAAAACGAGATCGAAAGTCGCCTCGGCAAAAGGCAAAGCGTTGGCATTGCCTGTCACTGGCGCCCATTTTCCTGTCAAGGAGTGCAGGTGAAGAGATAAAGCACAGATATCCAAGCCGACAACATATGCATCAGAGAAACGCTCGGCGAGGGTGCGCGACTCGGTTCCCGTGCCGCAGCCAAGGTCCAGGATAAGCTCTGGAACAAAATTCAACAGGCCAAGACGCTCCACCAGTTCCTCGCCCGATCTTCTTGCAAGAATCGCATCTTGCGGATCGAAATCCCCCGCACGCCGAGAGGCTATTCGCACTGATCTCGGGTCAAGCTCCAAACGTGTCTCTCTTCTCTTCCGGGCCTAGTTGGAATTTTTTTGCATATTAACTGCACGCTGTGAATAAGCACACAGCATTGTCGCTGTTACCTCAACTACATTGCGCCAATGGCACATCCATTTTCATCAGGAATCCAAATACCGCCTCTCAACTGGGAAAATTTCATAAGGATGGCGGGACGGACGGCACTGCAGTGGATGACCCCACCCTATTGCCTCCTTTGTCACGACCAACCGGAGTCTCGGAATGGCCTTTGCCACGACTGCTGGCACGGGCTGCCATTTATCCGTGACCCGCAGTGCCAGTATTGCGCTAGAGCGCTCAGCCGTCCCGGTATCTGCGGTCAATGTCAGCAAAGGCGACCGGCCTACGACAGCACTATTGCGCCGCTTGCCTATGAAGACCCCGTTAATGAGATGCTCTGCGCACTGAAGTACCGCCAGCACCTGTCCTTCGCTCGCCCCATCGCCAGCGTGATGGTCGATGCCGCAATTACCCAACGACAAAAGCGTCCGGATAAGCTTTGTGCAGTGCCCATGACATCGCGGGCACTTCGCAAAAGAGGTTTAAACCAGTCCGTCTTCATTGCCCGGTTCATCAGCAGAGCGCTTGGTATTCCGCTTTGTGCGTCGCTTCTAAAAAAGACCCGCCATACTGATCAGCAGTCGGGCCTCTCCGCAAAGCACCGTCAGAGCAACCTGGCCGGCGCGTTTTTGTGCAGGCGACGCCTCGATGGACAACACGTGGTCCTGATAGACGATATCCTGACTACCGGAGCGACCGCCAATGAGATCAGCAAAATCTTGAAGACCGCAGGTGCAGCCAGGGTGGATTTGTGGGCGTGTGCACGAACGCACCCACAACACAAACTTCTCAATTAAGTGATGAGATCAAATCTTCCGCTAACCTTTCGGTTTGAATTTCTTGACCCTCGCAGGGATGCGCAAAAAAAACGCCCTCAGAAGAGGGCGTTTTTTGAATCAGGCTGCGCCTCAACAGAAATTGGCAGCGACGCAGGTGCCGCCTTCTGTCCACTGGACAGGCGGAACTATTCCACCCGCCTGCAGCG
>WTHR01000167.1:0-3885 GCA_011523045.1 Gammaproteobacteria bacterium
CCCTTGCGTTATCACCCACAGGGGCACATTAATGAATCTCTGCATCGTATCTAAGTTCGAATGTACGTTTGATGATTTTGCGGCCATGGTCGAAAAAAGCCGAGGAGAAGCCGAGGCGTTCATGACGGAGTTTGAACTGATTAAAGTCAACGATCACAAATCGGTGATGCTCATAAACTGCACCGATATGGAGGCGCTTCAAGCGTTCATGACTACGCCTGAGATGCAGCAATGGGATCAGGACAATGGCTGTGTCGACACCGTCTATGCGATGGAGCAGGTTGGTTAATTCGGGTTGAGTGAATCGAGTTTTATCGATCCTTGCTGGGTCTATCCACCGTAGATATGGCCGGCCAGGTAATTGAGGCAACTGTCACAGGCCAGCGTTACGATTCGCTGGTCTGCGCCGATTTCTTTTGCGAGTTGGACCGCTCCCGCGACGTTCAGTCCGGTTGAGCCTCCACAGAAGATGCCCTCTTCTCTCGCGAGTCGGCGGCACATCTCAAAACCCGCTTCCTGATCAACCGTGCGAACGTCACTCAGCACGCGCTGATCTAGAAACGGCGGATAAAATCCCACGCCGACACCTTCTACCTTATGAGAACCGGCTTTACCGGTAGTGAGAAAAGGCGATTGCACGGGTTCAAAGGCAACGACCCGCGGGCTGACCCCAGATTTGGTCAATCCGCGGTAGGTGCCCATCAATGCCCCTGCAGTACCAACGGACGCACAGAATATATCAATCCCATCGCCTAACTCCTCGGCAATCTCCTGCCCCATCGGCTCAAAACCCAGAGGCACATCGGCCGAACCAAACTGATCTGCATAAAAGGCGCCCGTCTCATCACACAGCATCATTGCTTTTTGTTTCATCCGCCCAATCAGATCAGGCGTGATTCCCTGTCCATGACTCCCCTCAACGATAACTGTTGCACCAAACGCTTCCATCGTTTGCTGCTTGCTGAGAGAAAACGCATCTGAGAATACGGCTGTGAACTTGAGACCCAATGCGGCACAGGCAAAAGCAAGGGAAGAGCCGGTGCTGCCGCCCGTGTACTCCACGACTGAGTCTCCCACCGAGACGTCACCTCGATCCATTGCGTTTCTCACGATCGATACCGCCATCCGATCTTTATAGGACCCGGTAGGATTTTTTGCTTCGAACTTGACCCAGATCTCGGCGCTATCACTCGGCACCACGTGTCGAAGCTTGATGACTGGAGTTTGCCCAATCAGATCCAAGACACCACTGGCCATAGCTTTCTCCTGTCCTGCTGTTTTAACAAACTTAACCAGATCCTAACGCATAATTTTGAGGCTTTTTTCTGACAAGGAACCTAAGGGAGAAACCAGCGACTCCCGAAGCCTGAATCCTTCTTGAGAGAGCGATCGAACAGTCGTATGATTGCTCGGTCGCGAAAAACAGCCAAAGTGCTTTTTCGTCAAAACGAAAAAAATTGAACAATAAAATTGCTTATTTCGGAGGGAATATGCAAACCATAAAATTTACTTCCAGATCTATTCGTCTACCGTCAGCGTCGTTGCTGATCGCAGGGTTCCTGGCGGCTTCATCCTGGGTAACGGTCCAGGCCGGCAGCAGTCCATCATTTGATCGCAGCAGTTTACCCATCGCGGATCCCGTTTATCCAAACGAGACCGAGATTGATCCGAACAAAGCCAAGATGCCTGTGCAGCCAGAGGTCACGGCGCCAAGCGGAGCGCCCAATGTGGTGGTTATTATTCTGGATGATCTAGGCTTCGGTGGACCCTCGACATTCGGCGGACCAATTCAGATGCCGACCTTGGATCGTTTGGCGTCCAATGGGCTGTCGTACAACCGGTTTCACACTATTGCACTTTGTGGACCCACCCGCGTTGCACTTAAGCAGGGTCGCAACCATCACATGGTCAACATGGGCTCCATTCCGGAGATTGCGACCGGGTTTCCAGGCAACACTTCCCGCGTGCCCAACTATGCGGCACCCATCGCAGAGGTCCTGCGACTGAACGGATACAACACAGCAGCCTTTGGCAAATGGCATGCGACCTTAGGGGGTGAAACGACTGCCTCTGGCCCGCAGGACCGATGGCCTACACGCCAGGGGTTTGAGAAGTTCTACGGCTTTATCGGAGCCGAAGAAAATAACTGGAACCCGTCTTTGCATGACGGCGTGACTAATATTGAAGTAAATGATGATGCTGGTTATCAGTTATCGACAGACCTTTCTAGAGAAGCCATTGAGTGGGTTCGCCAACAGCAGTCGCTGACCCCCGATAAACCCTTCTTTATCTACTACGCGGCTCCGGGCGTGCATTCCCCGCACCACGTACATAAAGACTGGGCTGACAAATATAAAGGCCTTTTCGATAAGGGCTGGGACCAAGTTCGTAATGACACCCTGAAACAACAGATTGATAGAGGCGTTGTCCCAAACGGCACGCAGCTTGCCAACAAACCACGCAGTGTTCCCGACTGGGACACGTTATCTGATGATCAGAGGAAGATGTTTGCCCGCCAGGCAGAAGTATTCTCGGGATTTGTGGAGTTCACCGACTATGAGGTTGGGCGATTACTCGACGCCATTGACGAACTTGGGGTGCTTGATGATACGTTGGTTATCTATATCACCGGCGACAACGGCACCAGCAGTGAGGGGAACGATACGGGTAACTGGAATTGGAACAACATGACGAATGGTCGTGTTGAAACGGTTGAGGAGCAACTTGAGTATTACGATGCCTGGGGTGGTCCGACAACCTACCCACACATGTCGGTGGGTTGGGCAATTGCTTTTGATGCTCCCTTTGCGTATACCAAGCAGGTTGCGAGCGACTTTGGCGGGACACGTAACGGCACGGTCGTGCACTGGCCTAATGGTTTTAAGGCCAGAGGCGAGCTTCGCGAGCAATTCACTCATGTGATCGACATTGCGCCAACCATTCTTGAGGTGACCGGCATCCCAGAGCCAGAATATGTAAATGGGGTTAAGCAGATCCCCATTCAGGGAACGAGCATCGCATATACCTTTGATGATGCCGATGCAGCTGAGCGCCATACCGTCCAGTATTTTGAAGTTGTAGGTAACCGAGGGATATATGCTGATGGATGGCTAGCCCGGGTCGTCGCGAAACTGCCCTGGGAGCGAAACAAACGTCATGAAGTGACCGACGATGACGGTTGGCAACTCTATGACACACGAGTCGACTTCAGTCTGAGCAATGATCTTGCTGCCCAGGAGCCAGAGCGGCTGGCGGCAATGAAGCAATTGTTTCTGGAGGAAGCCATCGCTAATCACGTGTTGCCGATCGATGATCGTCTCCTCGAACGATTACTGCCTCAGGTAGCGGGTCGCAAATCGCTAATGGCAGATCGGAAGTCGATCACACTCTATCCCGGCACGTTCGGTATCAATGAGAACGCTTTCATTGATGTGAAAAATCGATCCACCAAGACCACGGCTGAAGTGACCGTCAGTGATCGCTACGACAACCATGGTGTCTTGATTGCCCAAGGCGGCCGCTTTGGTGGCTGGGCCATGTTTATTGAGGACGGGCGGCCTGGTTACGTCTATAACAATCTTGGCGAACTCACTGTATTGCAGAGCAATCAGATGCTGCCCGAAGGCTCACATCAAATTGCTGTCGACATCGATTACGACGGAGATGGCCTGGGGAAAGGCGCCACTATTTCATTAGAGGTGAATGGAAAGTCCGTTGCGAGTGCCCGTCTCGAAACCACCGTCTTATCGCGGTTTTCATTCGATGAAGGTGCCGATATCGCCAAAGATCGCGCGACTCCCGTACTCATGCGCAATGTCGGTCCCAAGCGACATAGTGCATACACGGGCGAACTGGCGCATGTGACTATCGAAGTTCAATAAAGAC
>WTHR01000167.1:3985-15757 GCA_011523045.1 Gammaproteobacteria bacterium
CTGACCCGCCAACGCCAACTCAGAGCGCTAATTTGAGATCTGCTCTCTGAGCGTGTTGGCGGGGATTCGTTTGCCTGCCCAGCGCTTCCAAATTGGCGGGATAAGGCACGGCCACCAGCAGGCGTAATAGCCACCGGGCAGTTCAGGCGCCGCCGGATGCGGGCGAAGCTGCCAAAAAGGCGTGCTTGCCCGAAGGTGGTGACCCGAGTGGCGAGTCAACTCAAGCAGAGACCACCGGGACCATCTTGCCTCGGTATTCCAAGAATGCATTTCAGTCTGGCGCTCTTCCCGTCCGCGTCTCAGTCCCCAGTGGCGGATATAGTTGACGTACTCGAGGGTCAAAATCGCGATTCCCGATAACCCGAGCCAACCGATCGCCATGATGTGTCCATGCGGAAGGGAGAACATATAGAGCAATACCGCGAATTGCGCAGCCAGCCACTGATACGACGGGTTGCGAAGACCGGGCCGCCCTTTTCTTGCATTTACTCTAACTGACGAAGCAAACTGACCTGGAATCGTTCTGGCCCAAAAGAGCCACAGGCCTTCTTCTTCGCGGGCACTTGCAGGATCTTGCTCGGTGGCGACCCACTTGTGGTGGTTGTGATTGTGCTCGGTGGTGAAGTGTGAGTAGTTCACGCTGAACATGATCAACCGGGCTAACTTATAGGCAAGACTTTTTGGCTTTCGGTGCCCCATCTCATGAGCGGTGACGATAGCAGAAGCCGCTGCCGAAAGACCGGTCGACAATACCGCAGTAAGAAGCCAAAAAGAGAGTGAGGCCTCGAGGTAAGCGAATCTGAAAAAAGATGCAAGCACCAGAAAATGCATCAGGCCGTGCATCCAAAGCAACACCTTGAAGGGCGATCCTGATTCTCTTGCTGGGCGAGGGTTTCTGGACTCACCCATAAAAATGTCCAAAACGGGACCAACGAACCAAACGAACACCACGCCCATCGCCGTGTAGGCACCGCCCATCAGGTTTCCTGCGATGACGAGAAGCGGGGTAATGAATCCCAAAAGATGCAGCGCCCAAGGTTCGGGCGTAAGGTCGGTCTGCTGGGTCATTTTCTGAATCAATGCGTTAAGCGCCTCAGTTACAGGCGTGTGTCTGTGGCCGGCTGTCATCACAGACGGTCACCTGCTTTAAAAACGCCATCGACTGGTTGACAATCGAATCGTCTATCTCATCGGCCTGCAGCGCGTAAGCCAACTGAACCGTATAGAAATTCTCGTTCCCTGAAATCCCCTTTACGTAGGTGAATTCCGGATTATTCGTCATCGGATTGTTCGGACATCTCAACAACCAAATGGCTACCGGATAATTATTCTCACGCCCTTCATGCAGCAGCATTCCGCCATACTCCGGACAGGCTTCTTCCCATCCATCAGCCATGTGATTGAAAAACTCGACCGGGTTCAAATTAGCCACATCCTGCACAGTTAGAGTCAGCATCTGGCTCCAGTTGTCGACCGTTTCACCCGTTGGCACCCACTCCTGAAGGAAAAAGGATTCGTCGCCATCCTCAAAGCCCTCCTCGAACCCGGGTGGCAGGTCAAAATAAATGTTTTCCGAGTTGTCCTGGGCGTGCACGACGCAAGTGAGCAAGAGTGTGACGAGAAGAGTCAAACCCCGCCCAGGTTTTCTAATGACAGGTAATGCGTTACTCATATTGACGCCCTTCAGAACTGACAGCCATCGTATCTAACGGATTAGTCAGGTCGGTTTCGGTCAGCCCTCCCGGGCTTTGGTTGCCTTGGGCCAAATACAACCCGTTTCTTTCAAGACCACATTATCTCCCATCGGCATTGACTGGTGCGTGATCTAATTTTTTAGCGAGATAATTGTGGATCGTCGACGAGGGCGAAACGCTCTATGTTTGCACTCGCACCAAAACTATCGACTCGCTCGAAAATAAACGAAATCATCAGGAAAATAGACTCAGTGATCCCCACTAACTCTGCCGTGAGTATCACTTTCGATACCAAGAGTCCTGCAAACTTCATCAAGGTCTCCGAGGTCGATCGACGCTCTTTCAGCTAGAAGGGCTTCGAGTGCGGTTAGGACACACCGATAGTAGTTTTCTTGATCATCGGCTTCTCCTTGAGCCTGGGACTGCTCTAGCGCCTGACCCAGGGTCTCAGACCATATCGAGGCGCTGAAAACGCCATTTGCTACCAAGCTGTCGGCAATTGCAAGCGCTTGCGCTTGCCACGGTTCGGCAAACCAAGGATCATCATCTGCAGCAACCAAAGAACTCGGAAACGCCGACTGACTGCTCACCAAAATTACGCCTCCGTCAGATAAGATTCCCAAAGATCCAGAAACACTTTGTCTTTGCTGTTCTGAGTCTCCGGCCAAAGATCGGTGCAAGCGAATACGACCGAATAAAGATGTTGATGAGTTGTCTTACCTTGGGCCGAGAGGTCCGGAAAGACATGAGCTCCATGATAGGCATTGATCGCGCCCTTAATGCCTCTTACATATCGCGGCAAGCGCGTATGACCAGCAACACCCTCTTTGTTTGTGACGATGTTTTGCCCCTCCGAAAACAAGGGCTTGGACTCCACCACCTTATGATATCGAACTGCATGATTTCGCTCATCTTTCAATATATCGTCGACTGAGGCAGTGGAGGGCAGGTCGAGAGGTTCATCAACCTCGATTAGTGAACCCCGATGATCAACTTCTTCTAGCGAGATCCAACCCGCTTCAATATAGGTTGCAAAGTCTGTTTGCGCCCATGAATCGAGATAAGGTCGGGTTAAATAATCCTCCGGGAGGATTAATTCCCGGCAATGACGCCACCAATCGATTGTTATATCAGGAGTTAATGCGCACTGTGCCATCCCCCACTCTCGCCCTTCCCACTCTTCGTTAAATGGCTCGCTAATCGAGTCAACCTCAATAGGTCCGAATCCCTGCTGACCGCCAAGATCATGGGCACCGTCCATCAATCTTCTCCTGGTGCGGTGACTTTAAGGTCACGGTCAGTTCCGATCATGGAATTGCGGGTTACGAGATTTGCCAATGCGTCCTCATCGAAATGCTCCGTCCCATCTGGACGCTGAGGAAGAACCAAATAACGTAATTCTGCTGTGCTATCCCAGACTCGGACTTCGATGTCATTGCTGATCTCAACACCGAATTCCTCTAATACTCCCCGAGGATCACGAACCGCCCGGGAACGATACGCAGCGACCTTATACCAAGCGGGCGCCATACCTAGTATTGAAAACGGATAACACGAGCATAAGGTACAGACGATCAAGTTATGTACTGTAGTTGTATTCTCTACTACCTTAAGATGCCCCGTCGCCCGGCCTAAATAACCCAACTCATCAATAGCTGCTGGTGCGTCCGCCATAAGACGGCGCTTAAATCCCGCGTCATTCCAGGCTCTAGCAACCACATGGGCGCCTCGCTTTGGACCGATATGATCTTGGTAGGCTTCTACCCAGGCATCAATGCTCTGAGGATCAACGAGCCCTTTCTCCGTCAGGATCTTTTCTAGAGCCCCCACCCTGGAAGCCGGATCCTGTGGAAGACGCTCCCGCAGTTCCTGATGTATTCGCGCTACTTCTTGCGCATCATAATTCGTCATTTTTTTACCGAAGCGGAAAGTATGGACGCGACCCAAAAAAGTCCAGCAGGTCCGCAGTTGGTGTTTAAGCAGGTACAAAGAGATCTACTGAGGTTAATTTTAACGCGCTCTTCTGAGAGAAGACGCCATTTGCTTATATAAAACCTCAAAGATACGAATACATCATGAATCAGTTAGCTGACAACATCTCTAATCTATTCCGCAATCTCGCCTAGAATACAGTGCGCTGATGGGGAAAAACAGAGACCCGACAAGACAGTGATGCCTTCAAGCGCCCTTCGGGGAATTATTCTCATCATGGCCAGCATGACCATTGCGGCATTCGCGGGCGCCATTATGAAACTGCTTGGCGAACAGATTCCGGCCTATCTCGTAGCCTGGTTTCGATTTCTGGGAATGAGCCTGCTGTTGTTGCCCTATTTGCTGTGGCGCTTCGGTATTCGTGGCCTGAAACCTGCCCAGCCCAGGATGCAGCTGATTCGCGGTGTATCAATGGCCGGCGCAACAACCCTCTTTGTTCTTGGATCGCAGACTGTGGATTATGCGGATGCGATTGCGATTCTCTACGCCTATCCTTTTCTTCTGGTGATTATTGCCGTGTTATTTCTTAACGAGCGAGCAGGCTGGCCTGTGTGGATTGGCGTCACTGTCGGATTCTCGGGGGTGCTGCTGGTCATCCGACCGGAGTTCGAGGAGATCAATACGGGCGCGGTGCTGATATTCCTCTGCGCTGTAGTCCTCAGTATCCAACTTGCGTTGAGTCGTCGACTGGGTGCTGTCTCGCCGCCGCTGATCACGGCATTCGTGGGGGCTGTCTGCGCAACGGCTGTCTTAACGCCCTTTTTGCCCGGCAGCTGGCAGGCCATTCCGGAATCCGCCTGGCCCTACATCTGGATCCTGATCCTTTCTGGCACAGCGAATCAGGTTCTGCTGGTATATGCCTTTGCCGATTCCGATGCGTCGACCCTCGCACCCTTTACCTATATCGAAATTGTGGCGGCAGTTGCCTTTGGCTATCTTTTCTTCAGCACACTGCCCTCTTTTCTTTCCTGGCTTGGCATCGGGTTGATTGCAGCGAGCGGCATCTATGTCGCCCGCGCCCGGCAGATCACGATTTTCCCCCGTCGGGCTTCAAAACTTTGAGCCGTAAGCGAAACCGAAGCTCCACCCTGAAAAATACTCGCCACCCTTGGGTTCAGGGTGTTAAGACGACACTTTGACTACCAGTTTTCCAAAGTTTTTTCCCTTCAAGAGACCGATAAACGCCTGCGGTGCAGCCTCAAGGCCGCTAACGAAGTCTTCGCGATATTTAAGCCGCCCTTCTGAAATCCACTGGGAAAGCTGCTCGATCGCTTCAGCCTCCTGATCTGCATAATCAAAAACCAGAAAGCCTCTTATCGTTAATCGCTTGACCAGCGCACTGCGAAGAATAAGCGAGGTCCAGTCCGGCCCGTCTGGCAAAGCGGTATCGTTGTAGTGAGCTATCACTCCACAGACCGGCACCCGCGCAAAAGGATTCAACAGCCGAAGCACCGCTTTAAACACCGGACCACCGACATTCTCGAAATAGACATCAATCCCGTCCGGACAGGCCTGTCGCAGTTTCTCCTCAAAATCCGGATCGGTATGATTAATGCAGTCGTCGAATCCCAGTTCGTCGACAACAAACCGGCATTTCTCGGCAGAACCCGCGATGCCGACAGCCCGCGCACCCTGGATCATTGCAATTTGCCCAACCACCGACCCCACGGCGCCAGACGCTGCCGCTACCACTACGGTTTCTCCGGGCTGTGGTTTCCCTATATTCTTGAGGCCCACATAAGCGGTCATCCCCGGCATGCCGAGCACCCCTAACGCAGTTGAGGCTGAATCCCGGTCAAGATCGAGCTTTCGCACTGAACTGCCAGGAACCGTAAAGTATTCCTGCCACCCGCCCAACCCGACAACGAGATCGCCACGGTTGAGTCCGTCAAAGGAAGAGTTCACCACCTCGCCCACCACTCCGGCCCCCATGACCTCGCCGACTTCGACAGGCTCTACATAGGATTTGGCTGCACTCATGCGGCCCCGCATATAAGGATCAAGAGACAGGTAGATGGTTCGACACAGAACCTCTCCTGCCTCTGGCTGTCGGGCCACGCCCTCGACAAGATTGAAGTCGCTGGTTTTTGGCTCTCCCTCTGGACGGGCGGCGAGGACAATTTGGCGGTTCGTTTGTGTCATAAAAATTCTTCTGAGGCTCTGATGATTAAAGGATGCGCCGGCGACTGAACAAGAATCCGCAAGCCTGATCGCAGTTCTGCCCATGCGGGCTGACAGACACCAATTACTTCTCGGACGGTATCCATTGTATCTATTTTGATCGATCTTCCCGAAAAGATGGCCAAGGTGTTCCAAAAAAACTACAGTATCCCTCTCTAACTGGAGCAGAACCTTGACCTCAACTTCCGGCGCTACCGACCCCCTGCTGACGCCATTCAAGCTTGGCAACCGAACCGCCAAGAACCGCATATTCAGTTCTGGCCACGCCCTGAGTCATGCTGTTCACGGTCGCGCCACAGAAACCACCCTTCGCTACCAGATGGAAAAGGCCAAGGGTGGGATAGGACTCTCTTTCGTAGGCGGCTCTGGCACGGTTTCAATTGATACTGCGCCCGTATTCGACCAGTTGATCATCGACGACGACATCATTCCTTTTTTCTCGGAGCTTTCAGACTTTTACCATCAGCATGATGCGCTCCTGATGACTCAAATCACGCATCTTGGCAGGCGCACCAACGCCAATGCGGGCGAATGGGTACCGATCGTGGCACCGTCGGCGACTCGAGAGATCCTGCATCGGGGCTTCCCCCGAGCAATGGATGAAGAAGATATTGACCGGATCGTCAGAGATTTTGCTGCCGCCGCTGTCCGCTGCAAAACCGGCGGCCTTGATGGACTCGAGGTCATCGCCTCGGGCCATCTGATTGACCAGTTCTGGTCACCCACGACCAATCACCGC
This sequence comes from Gammaproteobacteria bacterium, assembly GCA_011523045.1. Lineage (GTDB taxonomy): Bacteria > Pseudomonadota > Gammaproteobacteria > Arenicellales > UBA868 > UBA868. The sequence continues at coordinate 10,592 of WTHR01000167.1, forward strand.
ACTGACAAGTATGGAGGTACTCTCGAGAACCGAATGCGTTTTGGACGGATGGTTTTTGAGGCGATGCGTGAGGCCGTTGGGGACGACTTTTTGCTCGGTGTGCGGATGACGATGAACGAGCACGACCATGATACCTCAGGGCTTTCTTTCGAAGACAACATCAGAATAGCGCAACAGCTTCAGGACGATGGGATTCTTGATTTTCTGAACCTCGTCTCCGGCAGAATAGATTCGATGCCGAGGCTCACCAATTACATGCCGGGGATGGCCGCGCCGCTTGCTCCCTTTCTTCAGCAAGTCGCGACATTCAAAAAAGAAGTCAAGTTGCCAATATTTCACGCGACTCGGATAAACGATCTCGCGACGGCGAGGTATGCCATCACCGAAAACGTTGTAGACATGATTGGCATGACCCGCGGCCACATTGCGGACCCTTATATTGTCGATAAACTCATACGGGGTGAAGAAGACCGCATCCGTTCCTGCGTTGGCGCAACGTACTGCTCTAACTTCAAACACTGTATTCAGAATCCGGCCACAGCGAGGGAGTCGACGCTTCCTCATCGGATCTCAGAGAATACTGAGCGCAAGAAAAAGGTCGTGGTCGTGGGGGCTGGGCCGGGCGGTCTTGAGGCCGCTCGGGTGTGCGCCGCAAGAGGCCATGAGGTGATCGTCTTTGAAGCGGCAGACAAGGTGGGCGGTCAGGTACTTCTGGCAGGCAAAGTTCGCTGGCGAACCGACCTCAATACCATTGTCGACTGGCTGGAAAGGGAATGCGCCATTCTCGGTGTCGACATCCGCTTTAATCAGTTTGCACAAGCGGAGGATGTGCTCACACAAGAGCCAGACGTTGTCATTATCGCCACAGGAGGCCTGCCCAATGTGGACTGGATCGAAGGCAACGGAACCGTAGTCAGCTCCTGGGATGTGCTTTCTGGAATGACGTCACTCAGCGGCAACGTCTTCGTCCATGACCTGACGGGGCGCAACACTGCGCTGGCCGTGGCGGACTTTCTTTCTGAGCAAGGCGCTGATGTCACCCTGAATACACAGGATGGTCATATCGGCGCGGAAGCCATGGTCCTTGAGGTATCTCCCTTTATGAAGCGGTTCTACGAAAGAGGCGTCCAGATGACAGTGGACCAGGAACTTATCTCAGCGCACGCAGAGGACAAGCAAACCCGCGTCACAACCCGGAATATGCATACCACCCAAACTTCCGAGCGTTTTGTTGATCATCTCGTGGTGGAGGGCGGCACCCTGCCGAATGATGCACTCTTCTATGAACTGAAACCCCAGGCCGCCAATAATGGCGTTATGGATCTCAATCTTCTCTCAAAGGGATTGGCCCAGCCCGATCATGGGTCGGGGCTCCATCTTTACCGGGTAGGCGACGCCTCAGGCAGTCGGGACATTCACTGCGCCATGCTTGACTCGCTTCGCCTTTGCAACGGTATTTAACAGCAAGGGACGCTTGCATTCTGCCTGGGCCGGATGGCCGAACAAAATCAGGGATAAAACAGAAAAGACTCTCCGGTCATGGGATCATAGACCACCAGATCTCCTGAACTGACTGCTTTTCCGGTTACGGCCGATATGGTAACGAAGTGTGTCACCATCAAGATCGGCACATCACCAGACTCCACATCAAATAGCATCTCTTCCAGCGCCGGGAGTAATTCATCCCGAGAGAAGTGATGCTCATAAAATGAGTTTAATGCTCGCAACGGTGTCACCTCGCCCATATTGAGCAGTTTGGCTGTCTCCCTGCACCGACACCATTCGCTCGAGTAGATTGCTGCAAACCGGATTTGACGATCCCTTAACTTCTCTCCAATACGCTTCGCCTGCTGCCTGCCCTCTTCGTCCAGATTTCGCTGGGTCGAGCAGCTTTCAAGATCAAAGTGATTGGGATCGCCGTTCCCCGGAGCAAGGGCATGCCGCATAAAAACGACTTTCCCTGATAAATCCGTTGCCAGCACGGGGGAACTCACTCCGCCACAACTCAAGATCATCGCCAGAGTTACCCATACAATTTTCCGGCAAGAGTGGCTTCTGATTCTGTTTATCACTACATCGCCTCCACAATCTTTTTGCCCCCGAGAGCCGAATTCACCGCGGCACCTCCGACCCATCATACGCAAAGACTTTTCCCGTATCCCCGGGCATCAGCTTTTCGATGACCGCGAGCAGTTTGGTCGCGGCTTCTTCTGGCGAGAACAGTTTTTCAGGATCCACTCGGCTGGAAAATGGGGCGGAGAGTTCGGTAGCGACCGTGCCGGGATGCAACCCCACACAGATCATTTCTGGATGGGTTCTTTTAAGCTCTATCGACAGCGTCTTGGTCATCATGTTTTGTGCGGACTTGCTGGCCCGGTATCCGTACCAACCCCCTAATCGGTTATCACTGATACTTCCCACACGAGCCGAGAGGTTCGCGATGATGGCTCTTCCCCTCCTGGTCATCAGAGGGACTAAATGCTTCGCCACCATCAACGGGCCGATGGTATTGATCCGAAAGTACTTCTCCAGGTTATTCAGACAAACATCCTGGAGCCGTTTTTCAGGACGAAGACCCTCTGGGCTATGTAAGATCCCCGCACAATTGATCAGCAGATCAATCGGCTGGGCAGAGACTGAAACAGCCTCTGCGACTGCTTCAAGGGAATCCCCATCTGTGACATCAAGCCGAAGCAGTGTGACTCTCTGCGGGTGTGATTCAACGAGTTTCTGCAATGCCAAGGCCGAGTTGGGATCTCGACATGTGGCAATTATCTTTGAGGACGGGAATTGCCCGATCAGGCGCTTAACGAACGCCAGGCCCAAACCTCGGCTTGCCCCCTGCACCAGAGCTACATCCGGCATATTGAATCCCCCATTTCAGTCGACACACCGCGAGTCTAGCGGTGGCTCGCCTTCTGAATGTCTACACAAAGTGAACCCGGGATAAACGCCCGCCTTAGAGTCGCGGCAAATCAGTAGATACCCCCTGAACTTCTCTTTATGAGTAAGCGATCCGTAACCATCTGGCTTGTCCGCGACACTTGTCGCGTCGAAGATAATCCCAGCCTCAATTTGGCTCTGGAAACGGCAGGGCAGTCCGGCACTGCCTGCTTCGCTCTCGCCTGCCTCGAACCCCGGCGATGGGAGCATTACCAGTTCGGGCTCGCCCGGACGGGTTCTGCCTGGAAATCCTTCAGGGCCAATGCCTTGATCCAATTGCGTACTGAACTCCGACAGCATGACATCTCTCTTTGGATAGGTGCTGGCGACCCTTCGGCACTAGTTGGACAGATCAGGGAGCAGTTCACCATCTCTGCCATTATCACTGACTTGCCACTCGCTACTGAGGAAACAGAAGAGAACCGCAGACTCCATAACCTTGGGGTTAAGGTCCTCACCACTCAAAGTGACGAACTCTTTGAAGCGACAAATATACACTCCGCACTTGAACGACTTCCTTGCAGTTTTACACAGTTCCGCAAGACCATCGAGAAAGATGGCTCCATTGTTCCCACTCTTCCCGTCAAGTTCTCTGCGTTGGGTTCCCCTGTCGCACAAATATGGCTTGATCCGCCAGAACTTCATGAGGCAAGGAATTTTGATAAGCACCGTTATGCGCAACCAGGCTGGCAGCAGTACCTCGAAAGCGGAGCACTGTCGACCTATAAGAAAACCCGCAATGCCCTTGAGGGGGCCAATATGTCTAGTCGACTATCCGCCTGGCTGGCTCACGGATGTCTGTCAGTCAGGCGGGCCTGGCACGACACTTTGGAATATGAGGAGAACTATGGCGCCAATGAGTCAACTTATTGGTTACGATTTGAGTTGCTATGGCGAGAATTTTTCCGATGGTACAGCCGCCACATCGGCTCCGCCCTTTTCACCAAAACTAGTAAAAATGACGTCTGCAAGGTTAACCAATCCGAATCTGTGCTTTTTGAGAACTGGTGCTCGGGCAACACCGGCGTCGACATTATTGACGCTGCCATGCGTGAGTTAACGCAAACGGGTTGGCTGAGTAATCGGGGACGCCAGCTAGTGGCCAGCCATCTTATTTACGAATATGGTCTTGATTGGCGGTTAGGTGCCGCCTGGTTTGAGAGTCAGCTGGTAGATTTCGACGTTGCCAGCAATTGGGGAAACTGGGCCTACATTGCAGGCGTTGGGGCAGACCCGCGTGGTGGTCGGATTTTTGATCTCGAGTCGCAGGCCGAAAGGTACGATCCTAAAAAGACCTATCGAGACCGCTGGTTGGGGCTCAGTCCGCAGAAATTTGAGCACTAATTGCTGTCAATTCGACAGAGTTCAACAAGCGGTCATGCTTGGCCAAGCATCCCCTCAATCTCATCCTGGGTATAGCCGAGCTCTGAAAGGATCTCGCTCGTATGTTGACCGAGAGTCGGCGCAGCAGATTCGACTTCATCCGGATCTGCAATAGGATTTCGGACAAAGCGCATCTCGCCCCCGCCTGGCGCATTAACCGTTGAGAATGCATGATATTCCGCGCTAATCGGATTGCTCGCCACACTTTCAACGTTCTCGATAGCCGAACAGGGGATCTCATTTTCGATCAACAGGGCGAGCCAATGAGCCGAAGGTTTTTGCTTTAAATGTCGGCCCAGAATCTCGTCGAGCAGATCACGATGTGTCAGTCGGACTTCATCCTCTGCAAATCGCGGATCATCACTTAATTCCGGCAGGCCGATGGTTTCACAGAAATTGGGCCAGTCCTGTCCGCTGCCAAGACCGATCACAATATCCTGATCGGCTGTTGGATACGGCTCGAAGGGTGTGATGGAGGGATGACGTGATCCGATTGGGCCGGGCACGATGCCGGCATTGAGATAACGCGCAAACGCATTTTCCAGGCACGCCCACTGGCAAGCCAGCATTGAGACATCCAGAGTAGAACCCGGCCCCCCGCCATTCGCATCACGCTCATAAAGGCGTTGGAGAATTCCGATCGTCGTGAAAAGCGCAGCAGAGATGTCTCCGACCGAGTAACCCACCCGAGTAGGAGGTCCGCCCCGGGGGCCGTTAACGCTCATCATGCCGCTCATCGCCTGAACGACGATGTCGTAGGCAGGGCGTTGCGAAAGCGAACCCTTTTGCCCAAAGCCGCTGATGGACGCACAAATGAGATTTGGATTGATTTGTTTAAGG
>WTHR01000112.1:0-8635 GCA_011523045.1 Gammaproteobacteria bacterium
GGCTTCTTCGAACTGGAACCCATATTGGAATCCAGAACACCCGCCACCCTGGACGTAGACCCGAAAGCGCAGTTCCGGGTTTTCCTTTGTGGCGATAAGCGTGTTCAGTTGGCTGATCGCGCTGTCGGTCAGTTGCAAACCGTTGTCGTCGGTCACTTTAACTCCAAAGATGCATTAGCGTTGAATGCCTAATTATTTTACCAGCCCTGGGAAAGCCGCAGGCACGAAACGCTCACGGCCAGAGCGCGGCCGCTTGCAGGCCCTCGGTTTCCGCAAGGCCGAACATCAGATTCATATTCTGGATCGCCTGCCCTGCCGCCCCTTTCACGAGGTTGTCTTCTACTGCAAGGATCACCGCTGTATTGCCGTCCTGGGGTCGATGGCAGGCGATACGAACCGTATTTGAACCCCGCACACTGCGGGTGTCTGGATGAGAGCCGTCGGGCATCACGTCAACAAAAGGCTCCTTCTCATAGCGCGTTTGGTAAAGCACCGTCAGATCGACACTCAGGTCATTCAGCCTTCCATAAAGCGTTGCCTCAATGCCTCGAATCATTGGCACAAGATGCGGCACAAAGGTGAGACCCACTGTCTGCTGCGCGACCTGGGTTAATGCTTGCCGAATTTCCGGCAAGTGGCGATGGCCGGGCGCGGCATAGGCCTTGAAAGAATCCGACGTCTCACAAAGCAGAGCGCCAACGGACGCCCCCCGTCCGGCACCGGAGACTCCTGACTTCGCGTCCGCGATGAGTTGATCCGGATCGACCAATCCCGTCTCCAGCAGCGGGGTTAGCCCCAGGATGACACAGGTCGGGTAACAACCCGGATTGGCCACCAATTGCGCATCCTTAATACTTTCCCGGTTGATCTCGGGCAATCCATAGACCGCGTCTGCCAGGAGTTCTGGGCACGCATGTTCTAACTGATACCACCTGGCCCATTCTTCTACGTCACGAATCCGAAAGTCCGCGGAAAGATCAATCAAACGCACGCCTTTATCCATCAGGGCACGGGCATGTGTCATCGCCACACCGTTGGGTGTGGCCGAGAAGACAACGTCACACCGCTCTAAACCAGCTTCGTCGGGATCGCAAAACTGAAGATCCGTATACCCGCGCAGACTGGGAAACACATCAGTTACGTTCTTGTCTTTTTCGGAACGGGAACTGATCGTGGTGACCTCTGCGCCGGGGTGCTGAATAAGTAAGCGCAGCAGTTCCACGCCGGTGTAACCGGTGCCGCCAATGATGCCTGCCTTGATCATGAGTGGATCCGTTAGATTGAAACCGGACGAATTTTACCTTCGCTCGTGAGCGATTCCTGCTTCACGTTCGTACCGACTCAGCAGGATTCCGTCATCGCCACAGCAGGTATCGGCGCACTTTTTCACTTCATGCAATGAGGCCCAGTCAGGCAGATAGTGCTGAACCGGGGCGTTCTCAGTTGCGCAGTCACAGCCTTTATCGGCGTAAACATAGACATGCTGCAGCCCCTGCTCACGGCCGAGGTGCGCCGCCCGCTCCAGACGCTCAACGGGAGTCGACGGCACGTGTGCCATGCGGTAGGCCGGATGAAAACGCGTTACATGCCATGGGCTGTCGCTGCCGAGATTCTGATGAATCCACGCCGCGACTGCACTGATATTTTCATCCTGGTCGTTATAGCCCGGAATGATATTTGTCCGCGTTTCCACATGAATGCCGAGCTCCTGCGCTTTTTTGATTGAGTGCAGCACCTGGTCGACGGACGCCATGGCACAGATGTTCCGGTAGAACTTTTCTTCCATGCTTTTGATATCCGAGCAGAGCACATCGATTCTGCCGCTAAGCAATGCAAGCGCTTCCTCAGTCACAAAACTGTTGCTGACATAGACCGTGTACAAACCGTGATTGTGTGCCTCTTCAGCGACGTCCAGGACATACTCAAGCCAAACCGCCGGTTCCGAATAGGTAAATGCGATTCCCTCTACGCCGCTTTCGAGTGCTGCTTGCACCAATTGTTCCGGCGTCACGAAGGCAGCACGCGACTCACCCCGAGCAAGGGAATCCAGCGCCTCGGTGCCCCAGGAAATTTCAAGGTTATGGCAGCCGCCGCAGCGGAAACTGCAGCCATAACTGCCAACCGACAACACTTTGGTTCCCGGCCGATAATGACGCACGGGTTTCTCTTCAATCGCGCCGACATCCATCGCCGAGATAATTCCATACGACAGGTTGTACAACGTGCCGTTGCGATTCACGTGCGCCTGACAAAACCCTCTTTGCCCATGATGCAAACCACATCGCCATAGACAGAGATTGCAACGGGTCTTGCCTGATTCTGCCTGCTCCTGCAGCCGGGTCGGCATTAGCCGATAGACGTCCGGTTTTTCAATCGTCGCGGTGGCTTCTGTCATGGGTTTTGATCCGGAAAGATCGAAAGATACAATCGGCAATGATAGCGGTTTTTAATGAATTTAGCCGTCCCTAATCCGTCGAACGGATAAACCATGCAGATCGCCCAGCATCGCAAAGCGAAAAAAGTGCAGGAGGCGCTTGGACCTCATTTCACTGTGCTCGAATTCGACCAGCCTACGGCGAGTGCCGCGCAGGCGGCTTGTGCTATTGGCTGCACCGTTGCACAAATAGCCAAATCACTGATCTTCGCCGACGCCGATGGTGACCCGATTCTGGTCATTGCCTCCGGAGCAAACCGCGTCGATGAAGCCAGGGTGGGTCTGATTCTTGGGACCACGATTCATCGTGCTGATGCCGACTTCGTGAAGCGCGCGACGGGGTTTTCCATAGGCGGCGTACCTCCAGTTGGACATCCGACTCAGTTGACCGTCGTTCTGGATCGCACACTTCAGGGTTTCGAGGAGATTTGGGCGGCGGGCGGCACACCAACTTCTGTTTTTTGCCTGACCCCGGATTAGTTAAGGGAGCTGACAGGGGGCAAGTTTGAGGATGTTGCCCTTTTGAGCACGCCTTCCCAGAAGTGAATATCGGAAATTGGCTGGGGGACCAGGATTCGAACCTGGGTTGGCGGAGTCAGAGTCCGCAGTCCTACCGCTAGACGATCCCCCAGTAGCAACGGGATTTTAGTTTATTCCCCTCAAGACGCCAATTGCGTGCTTGAATGCAGGAACCTTACCTTTGAGCCCTTCCCAGAGTGGGCCGGAACTGGAGTCAGCCAGAGCGGGTCTGGCGAGGGCGGTTAGCGCTTGGAGTACTGAGGCGCTTTACGGGCTTTGTGCAGGCCGACTTTCTTGCGCTCGACTTTGCGGGAATCTCGAGTCACAAAGCCGGCTTTGCGCAGGGGTCCCCGCAGCGTTTCATCGTAACTCATGAGCGCGCGGGTGATGCCATGACGAATTGCACCCGCCTGGCCGGTGCCACCGCCTCCGGTGACACGGATGGTGATATCCAGCTTGTCATTAAGTTCCGCAGTATCAAGCGGCTGACGCACAACCATTCTTGCAGTCTCGCGGCCGAAGTATTCATCGAGCGAACGACGATTTACTGTGATGTTGCCCGAGCCGCGGGTAAGGTATACGCGCGCGACGGACGACTTGCGTCGACCCGTTCCGTAATGAATTTCGCCTGACTGTGCCAATGTGTTGTCCTATTTCGCGTTAAGTTTTGCTTTGAGGTCTTGCCAATACTGGGCAACGCTAGATTTCAAGCGCCTTAGGCTGTTGCGCCTGATGACAGTGATCAGGACCGGCATACACTCTAAGCTTTGCAAACATCGCCCTGCCCAGCGGGTTCTTGGGCAGCATGCCTTTCACTGCGCTTTCGATCACTCTGGTTGGGTGTTTTTGAAGCTGCTCGCCCAAGGTGATCTCTTTAATACCGCCAGGGTAACCGGAGTGGCGGTAGTAGCGCTTGGCTTCTGCCTTATTGCCAGTGACCCGAATCTTTTCCGCATTCACGATCACAATATGATCGCCCGTGTCGACGTGGGGGGTGTACTCGGCTTTGTGCTTACCCCGAAGCCGTGACGCAACTTCGCTGGCGAGCCGCCCCAACACCTTGTCGGTGGCATCAACAACAAACCAATCTCTTTGGACGGTTTCGGCCTTGGCACTGAACGTTTTCATTGAAGTACTGAATTTTTACGCAAAAATGAGGCGCGGATACTACTAAATAAGGGCGCTTAAGGCAAGTTCTGCGCCAAAAACAACGAAAAACCACTGACTCTCTCAAAAACCCCAGGGCAAGGAATGAATTAGGTGCTGATCGACCTCGCCCCTGCCGATCTCCCGACTTAATCCGGTGAGGCAGGATCTATCAATTCAATCCAATGCCGGACAGGAGAGTCGCTTTTGGATGCCAGGTGGGCAAGGCAGCCTATATTGGCCGTCGCAATCAATCCGGGATCACCCTGCCCCAGATCTGACAACTTGTTATCGAGTAATTTGCTCGATAACTCAGGCTGAAGGACCGAGTAGGTTCCCGCGGCACCACAGCACAAATGTGTGTTCTGGACAGGGGTAAGAATCGCGCCGGCACTCTCCAGAATGCTCTCGACTCTTCCTCGGATGCCCTGGCCATGCTGCAGGGTGCAGGGAGAATGAAATGCAACCCTCTTGCCGGAGCAGGATCCCAGCCCTCTCGCGTCCTCGGGACTGATGTACTCACATAAATCCACAGTCATGCCGCTAACCCGCGCCGCTTTCTCCGCATAGGCGGGATCATCCTTGAGCAATTGTCCATATTCACGCACAGTTACACCGCAACCGCTTGCAGTCATCACGATCGCATCGACGCCCTTCTCAATCTGGGGCCACCAGGCATCAATATTTCGCCGCATTGCATTCAGCGCCCGATCACTATCAGCGAGATGCAACGGCAATGCGCCGCAACACCCGGCTTTGCTGGCATTGATCACGTTGACATCAAGTTTTGCAAGCACCCGCTGCGCCGCTGCATTGATCTGGGGCGCCATCGATGGCTGCACGCAGCCATCCAGCATCAACACAGACCGATCGCCCTGACTTTCAGGAAGCCGGCCCACCGGTCTCTTTTCAAGAACATGGCGTGCCAGGCTCCCCGGCAACGCCGGGCGGATAATCTGACCAAAACGAAACAGCGCCCCAAACCAGGCGCTCAACAGAAATCTCACCAACAGCCATCGCTGCAACCGTTCAGAACGAGACCGTTGAACCAGTGCCTCAACTTTGGGTCTCGCCAACTCAATCAAACGCCCGTAGTTCACCCCAGAAGGACAAGTCGTCTCGCAGGATCGACAGGTAAGGCATCGATCCAGGTGGAGTCTCGTGGTCTCGGAAGCCTCAGCAGTCTCAAGCAATTGCTTAACGAGATAGATGCGTCCGCGCGGCCCGTCCAGCTCGTCTCCGAGCAGCTGATAGGTCGGGCAGGTCGCCGTACAAAAACCGCAATGAACGCATTTGCCGAGTATCTCGCTCGCCTCCTCGCCAAACGAGGTGCCCTTGAAATCTTCAGCGAGTTCGACGTACATGGTCAGTCTTCGGGAAAAAGCCGGCCGGGATTCAGAATGCCAGCAGGATCGAATGCCGCTTTCAGTCGCCGGTTGAGTTTCAGGACGGCGTCTTGCGGAACATCAGAGCGCGCGCCCTGACTACGACCGCCAAAACCCGTTACGTAACCCCCGTAGGGCCTGACCCGTTCACTGAGGGCTTCGAAACCCGCATCGGACTTTACCCAGTACTGCGCGCCTCCCCAATCGATCAATGTATTGCCCGGAAGGTGCAACAGTTCGTTTTGGGGCTTTAGACTGATCCGCCAAAGCGGTGAATCGTGAGAGAAGAAATCAAGGCGGTGTTCTTTTAACTCTGCCCAGAAGGCATCTCCTTCTGCCTCCCGGTCGCCGCCAAGAGCACCTGCTGCGGTGCCCACTGCCGCCTCGCTTCCCGACAGGCGTACCCGCAAGACTCCGTCCAGGTAGGCGGCCGCAGAAACCGGCAGCGAACGACCCAGAAAACTCGTCATTAACTCAGATGCGGGCTCTCCCGGCATCTCGAAAGCGCGTGTTTGGGAGCATGCTGGCCGCGGCAGCACTTTCAGCGAAACCTCGGTGAGAATCCCAAGCGTGCCCATTGCTCCTGCCATCAGGCGGGACACATCATAGCCCGCGACATTCTTCATCACTTCGCCGCCAAAGCGAAGGGGCTCTCCCTTGCCGTTGATGCAGCGAACCCCCAATACAAAGTCGCGGACAGCCCCACGATAAGGGCGACAAGGCCCAGACAATCCGCATGCGATGGTACCCCCTATCGTGGCGCCCTCTCCAAACGCCGGCGGCTCAAAAGGCAGCATCTGTCCTGATTGGGCTAGAGTGCTCTCAAGCTCGGTAAGGCGGGTTCCCGCGCGGACAGTTACGACCAGTTCAGTGGGCTCATAGCGGACTACTCCCTGGACAGCACGGACAGAACACGGGGTGCCACGCGACACTTGGCCGAGAAAACTTTTGGTGCCGCCTCCCGTGATGGCCAGAGCTTCGCCATCCTGAACTGCCTTTCTCACACGCTCCTGAAGTACTGCGACCGCGCTGTCGATGTCTTCAGACATTTCAGAACCTCGGCAGCCCCGGATGCGGCAGCTCACCGTGATGGACATGCATTGCATTGAACTCAGCGCACCGTGAAAGCGTCGGGACGGCCTTGCCTGGGTTCAGCAAACCTTCGGGGTCAAAGACGGCCTTCAAGGCATGGAACTGTTCGAGTTCGGCCTTGCCGAACTGCACACACATCTGATCGATTTTCTCGAGTCCAACGCCGTGCTCGCCCGTGATCGTGCCGCCGACCCGAACGCACAACTGCAGAATCTCGGCGCCCAGTGCCTCGGTGCGCTCAAACTCGCCGGGTTTTCCCGAGTCGTACAAAATGAGCGGGTGCAGGTTGCCATCCCCCGCATGAAAAACGTTAGCCACCCGCAACCCGGCACGGGAAGCGAGTTCGGAAATACCTAAGAGCACTTCGCCCAGTGCTCGGCGGGGGATCGTCCCGTCGATACAGTAATAGTCAGGGGAGATACGTCCAACTGCAGGAAAGGCATTTTTTCGCCCAGACCAAAAGCGCTGGCGTTCGCTCTCATCACGAGCGATATCGACTGAACGGGCTCCGCACTCAAAGAGAAGCGACGACACAGACTCGATCTCGGTCTGCACTTCAGCATCTGTTCCGTCCAGTTCACAAAGCAGAATTGCGGCCGCGTCGCGCGGGTACCCTGCCTGCACAAAGTCTTCCGCCGCGATAATCGCCGGAGTATCCATCATCTCAAGCCCTGCGGGAATGATGCCTGCGGCAATGATGGCCGCCACTGCTGAGGCAGCTTGCTCAACATCCCCAAAAGCCGCCATTAGCGCTCTGGCAGTCGGTGGGACCGGCAACAGTCGCACGGTAATTTCCGTCACCACGCCCAGCATGCCTTCAGAACCAATAAAGGCAGCCATGAGATCATATCCGGGCTGATCCGGTGCCTCGGAGCCGATCTCAATCACCTCACCTCCCATCAGGACTACTTCAGCCGCCAGAACGTTATGCACGGTCAGGCCGTATTTCAGGCAATGCACCCCGCCTGCGTTCTCTGCCACATTTCCCCCGATAGTGCAGGCAATCTGCGATGAAGGATCAGGTGCGTAGTAAAGGCCCCGCTCTGCCACCGCCTCACTAATGGCAAGATTCCTCACACCCGGCTGAACACGCGCCGTACAGGCAATTGGATCCACAGACAGAATCCGGTTAAACCTTGCCATGCTGAGCAGCACGCCTTCAGGATGGGGCGTTGCGCCACCGGACAAACCTGTTCCTGCTCCCCGTGCCACCACCGGCACCAAGTACTGCTGGCAAAGGCGCATTACCGAGCACACCTGTTCCAGGCAATCGGGCAAAACGACGACACCGGGCAGCGCTTTAAATCCGGAAAGCCCATCGCACTCATAAGGCCGCCTTTCATCCGCTGAGCGCAAAACTGCACTCTCCGGCAAAACTTTTTGCAGTGCACTGAGAAAATCGGGAGGGAGTAACTCGGTCAACGGTCGTTCCAAAGAGCGTTTGATAGCCCGAAGCAGTATGTCACACTGCGTGATCTTCCTTAAGCCAAAAGCCCCGCTGGTCTGACCTCATGTTGGCAGGGAGAGAGGCCTTTCGTTATGCTGTCAAAGTCCAGTAACCCTACCCGCCGCCTCATGACAGATCCTGCCTCTCTCATCGAATCTCTCAAGATGACACCGCATCCGGAGGGGGGTCATTTTGCAGAGACGTTTCGCGCGGACGATGGCTCTGTCAGTTTGATCTTCTATCTTCTGAAAAGCGACGAAAGATCACATTGGCACCGACTCACCAAAGATGAACTCCTTCACTTCTATGATGGAGACCCAATGAGCGTCCTGATCTCACCCGACGGAGTGTCTATTCAGCGAAAAACGTTGGGACGCAATGCAGTCGAAAACGAGGCCTACCACCTGATCGTCCCGAAAGGCACCTGGTTTTCGATGCAGTCCACCGGCGACTGGTCATTGATCGGATGCACCGTCTCTCCGGCTTTTACGTTCGACGATTTTGAACTGGCTCCCAAAGGCTGGATGCCAGGCGACGGGCATCCCTAGCCTACAGCACCAAAAAAATTGTCGAACAGCGCTCGGGCGTTGTCTTTAAATTGCGGCATGTGCC
>WTHR01000112.1:8735-29631 GCA_011523045.1 Gammaproteobacteria bacterium
TCGGGCGTTGTCTTTAAATTGCGGCATGTGCCTGAGAGCGTCGGTTTCCATCACCTTAAGCGCGCCTGGTCCTTTAGCGGCATCAAGCGCTGCGGCATACGCCGGTACCTCACTCCATTCGCTGATGGTGCTGTCCTCAAGTTCTACATGAAACTGGATGCCCCAAGCGTGTTCACCGACACGCATTGCCTGCCAGGTGCATTCAGGCGAACTTGCCAGCAACGCGGCTCCAGAAGGCGGTTGAGTGACCGCAACAGAGTGCCATTGCAGGCACTTCATCTGCGCCGGGAGCCCCTGCATCAAAGGATCCGCTTGGGCAGCCTCCGTCAGGTGGACATCAAGGATGCCGATCTCCGGTGTCGCCTGGACATCGCACTTGCCGCCCAGTGCATCGGCCAGCAACTGGTGCCCCAGGCAAAGCCCAAGATAGGGTTTTTTCAGATCCTGGACCCACGTGCGGATAGCAACTTTTTCGGGCAAAAGCCAGGGACACGTATCGGTATCCCAGACATCCATCGGACCCCCCATCACCCATAGCGCATCGTATTCTGAAAGATCGGGAATCGATTCACCGGCATCCAGCTCCACTGCATGCCATGCAATCCCAGATTCACTGAAGAACTGGCGAAAAACGCCCGGATGCTCGCAGGCAATATGCTTGAAAACCAGGACCTTCATGGATTACACCGGATCAATACCCGCGTCAGCAGTCCAGCGTATGGTCGCGCTCCCATTGGCTGATCGCTGCGCTGTAGCTGCGCCAATCCTGATGCTTCAGTTTGGCATAACTGTCTACCAGATCGTCTCCCAGTCCTGCGCGCAGTACCTTACTCTTTTCAAACACACGAATCGCGTCAAGCAGGTTGGATGGCAGCCGTCGCACGTTCTTTACCTTATGACCTTCCGTGTACATATTGAGTTCAAGAGGCTTGCCCGGATCACGCTTGTTTGCAACGCCATCAAGGCCTGCTGCGAGAACCCCGGCCTGAAGCAGATAAGGGTTGGCCGCTCCATCCATCAAACGCAGTTCAAATCGCCCGGCATCAGGTACCCGAACCATGTGAGTTCTGTTATTGCCCCCGTAAGTGATGGCATTGGGTGACCAGGTCGCGCCTGAGGTCGTCACCTGCGCATCGATCCGCTTGTAACTGTTCACAGTCGGATTGAACACCGCCGCGAGCGCATCGGCGTTATGCAGCACCCCGCCCAGGAATTGATACGCGGTCTTGGAAAGCCCCATCTCGTCGCGGGCATTGTGGAAAAGGTTCTTCTTGCCGGCCTTATCCCACACCGATACGTGGGCATGGCAGCCATTTCCTGTCAGATTCGAGAACGGCTTGGGCATGAACGTGGCCCGCAGTCCGTGTTTCTCCGCGATCGCCTTGACCATGTATTTAAAGAACACATGACGGTCTGCTGTCACCAGGGCATCATCGAAATCCCAGTTCATCTCGAACTGTCCGTTGGCATCCTCGTGGTCATTCTGATAAGGGCCCCACCCAAGCGAGATCATGCAGTCACAGATTTCACTGATCACATCGTAGCGCCGCATCAGTGCTGACTGGTCATAACAGGGTTTTTCCTGCGTATCATTTGGATCGGAAAGGGATAGACCATCACCACTGACGAGAAAGTACTCGCACTCGACTCCTGTTTTCATCCGGTAGCCCAGCTTTGCCGCCTTGGCAATCTGAGCTTTCAGGGCCACGCGCGGTGAGGCCTCTACAGGCTTCCCATCCATCACGAGGTCTCCTGCCAGCCAGCCCACCTCGGGCTTCCAGGGCAATTGGATCAGGCTTGCAGGATCCGGTACCGAAAACATATCGGGGTGCGCAGGGGTCATATCCAGCCATGCGGCAAAACCGGCAAAGCCCGCCCCTTCTTTTTGCATATCGCCGATGGCTCTTGCCGGCACCAGTTTGGAGCGCAACACACCAAAAAGATCGACGAAGCTGATCAGGAAATACTTGATCTTTTTTTGCTTGGCGACGGTCGCCAGATTGATTGCCATGATAACTATCCTCCTTTCAGAATTTTTGCAGAATCTATTTTTTGGAATCCAATACCGCTGATGATCTCATGAGCCCGGACTGGGCTCAACGATGAAAGAGAGAAACCGGATCGGCAGTTGATTCAGTTCCTCTGGGCCGTGGGGCGCATCCGCATCGAAGTAGAGCGAATCCCCCGGCCCCATCGCGTAGACATGCGACCCGTGCCGATAGACCATTTCTCCCTCGAGAATGTAGATGAACTCAACACCATCGTGCTGGAACAGGGGAAAAACATCCGACGGCTCCGAGATCACAATCAGGTAGGGTTCGGCCCGGGTAGCCCG
Organism: Gammaproteobacteria bacterium; assembly: GCA_011523045.1. Taxonomy (GTDB): domain Bacteria; phylum Pseudomonadota; class Gammaproteobacteria; order Arenicellales; family UBA868; genus UBA868. Next base: position 11,071 of record WTHR01000112.1, read on the forward strand.
ATCACCAACAGAATGACCCAGCAGGTGATACTGGTGACCTGCGCGAGTGCCGCGGCGGTCAATGACGAGACCCTTGCCCGCCTTCACGAAGGACGCCTCCCGATCCTGCTCATACTGGCGAAAAAGAGCGGTGACCGGAACATTGAGCGCAGCCGCAAGAGACTGCAGCGTCGTCAAAGACGGTGATGTCTGACCATTCTCGATCTTGGAGAGCATCCCCGGAGACAGCTCCGCCTGACGCGCCAGGTTGGCAATCGTCATCCCGAGCTGAGTCCGATAGACCCGAACCTGTCTGCCGATGGCATCTTCAAGCCGGTTGCTACGCTCAGAGACCGGGCCCGCTGAATCCTGACCGACTACCTCAAGCGGATGTCCAGAGAGTCTTGGACTCATGGCCAGCTGTGTCGCCCAGTAACGTTGTGACCCGGCACAGGCACCCGCATCGTAGAACTGGTCGTCAGCGTCACACTCCGCAGGTCTTCCGGCTCCAGATTATGAAGCCGAGTCTTACCGGTACAACGCGCCATCATCGATGCCTCGCCCGCATTGGCATTCAGGATCGCTTTTAGACCTTCTACACGTTCTTCGGGTGTCCGATCGGATTGCCAATGGATTTCCCCACCATGAATCTCACCCCCCATCGCGATTGCTGAGGTCACACCGTAAGTCACGACGCTGGCGCCCATGGCGATCAGACGCGCTGCATCAGTGCCGGACCGAACTCCGCCTGCGAAGATGAGCGTCAGAACTTCTTCCTTTTTTCGCTCCCGCAAGGCTGCAACGACGCCAGAGAGCAGTTCAAAACGCGGCTGCGCATCCAACTCGTTTCGCCATGAACCCTGGCCACCGGTGCTATCGAGCATCAGAAAGTCATAATCATGCGCCAACGCGTAGTCCACGGCTTCGTCAATGTCTTCAATTTCCCCAAGGCTGACGCCTTTGAGTTGATTGCTCCCTCGAAGCGGGTCCTCCTTGGCTAGCGACTTCTGCCAGCGCTGAACAACACCAGCCGCTCGGGAATGAGCCGTTTCACCAGCCTCAAGAATCTGCAACCAGTGAACGCTGCCATCCGGCATGGATCTTCTGACAACTCCTGCGCCGTTTTCCTCTGCTGCCCGCCATGCAACTTGCCGGACCTCTTCAGGCGCATCATCCAGACCGCTGACGAGAAATGGTTGCTTCAGATTGAGATCGGGGCCGAGGTCAATGTCGATTCGGCAGGCTTCACGATAAGGATCAATAACCAAACGTGAAAGATTCGCCGGCAAAAACACAAGGTCGTCCAAAGAGGCTGGGCGCTCATCGGGGTAAGGATTATCCCTGGGGTTAAGCCGCCTTTGCAGCATGGCCCGATGCTTATCGACATCTTTTGGATGGGTTCGAGCCATCGAAAAGAGATCTTCCCGATGATGCACGGAGTAGTCAGTCGACCCGGTCTCGGCGTCACACCGATAACACCGGGCGGCTTCCCGCATCGCGGCGGCCTCATCGTAGGTATCCTCAATCTCCGGAAAACTTGCAGGCTCTTCACCGACGCCGTGAAATACCGGCTCTTCAACAGCGAATTGCTCCCATTTGAGATCCTGAGCCACAGGCACACGCCGGGTACGGTATGGCGTGCGATATGGAATCGGTGACTCGATCTTCTCCAGCGCGGCACGAACATAGTAAGCGGCCCGCTGACCATGCTGCATCGCCATCACGATTGTAGAGCCGCCAAAGGCGCCGTCGCCGGCGGCAAAAACTTTCGGATCCGCGGTACGCATCGTCGAAAAATCAGCGCGCACACGGTCGACATCCATCAGGCCGGCAGTATCCAGTGCTTCGTTGGCACCTTTTTGCCCCACCGCAGCAATCACCATTCCGCAGGAAATCTCGAAAGCACTCCCCTCAACAACCACGGGTGAGCGACGTCCGTCTTCATCCGGCGGCCCCGATTCCGTGCGTACACACTGTAGCGCAAGGCTGTCACCCAGATCCGCGATACCTGTCTGCAACGCGTTGTATACAAACTCAATACCTTCTTTTTGGGCATGATGTAACTCGATCTTGCGCGCCGGTATCTCCTCCGGACCGCGCCGGTACACCACTTTGACAGTCTTACAGCCTGGCAGCCGCAGAGCCGCTCTGCATGCGTCCATCGCAACATCACCCCCGCCCACAACGACAACGGTCTCGGGCATCTGAGGACGCTCTCCCGCGTTGATCCGCCTGAGAAAACTGACACCGTCCTCCACGTTGGGATGATCTTCTCCAGGGATCCCCATCGGCTTCCCCCACCACGAGCCGATTGTCAGCAGCACAGCATCATGCCGTGTTTTGAGCTCATCCAAAGAAACGTCGTTGCCCAGAGCCGTATTGAGATGAACCGTGAGGCCCGGACACTGGTGCTGGAGACGCTGAATATCTTCTTCAATGATTCCCGCAGGCAATCGGAACTGGGGGATACCCCAGACCATCGTGCCGCCCAATCGGTCAGTCATTTCATAAACCGACACCGAAAACCCGGCTTTGCACAACTCAAAAGCAGCAGTCAGTCCAGCTGGACCCGACCCGACAATGCCAACGGATTCCCCGCGTGATACCTCAAATCGGGTCTTAGGCAGATCTGCGCCCAACTTGTCCATCACAAAGCGTTTGAGATTGCGGATCTGTACTGCTCCGTCGCTGCTTTCTCGGCGACAGGCAGGCTCACAGGGCGCATCACATACCCGTCCGCAGATCGAACTGAATGGGTTGGTCGCGGTAATTGCCTCGAACGCCTCAGCGTACTGTTGTTCCCATATGTAGCCGATATAAGACGGTGCGTCTGTTCCTATTGGACAGGCGACCTGACAAGGAGCAGGCACATAGTGCGGATCCGAGGTGTCGTCCGAGAACCCAGGCGGCGACACCGGCACGCTGATCCGTTCAAGACCGTAAACACTCATGATGTCACCCCCATCTGGCCCTGAGCCGCCTCTGCCAAGGGAGGCTCGTAAGGCAGGCCCGTGATGTCAGCTGCTTCGGGAGTTAAAGCAACGAGATCATCTCTACTGAGGCGCGTTACATCATCGTAGCCAAGTCCCTGGGTGATTGCTGCGATCTGCCAACGGACGCTTTCCAGGAATCGATGAATGTTGCTGGCTTCGACCTCGGGCTGGTAACGTTTTTCATGTTCGGGGTCCTGCGTTGCAATTCCGGTGACACACTGACCGATATGGCACTGCATGCATGAGATACACCCCCCTGCGACAATCACCGACGTCCCGAACGCCACGGCATCCGCCCCAAGACACAGAGCCTTCACGGCGTCCACCCCGTCGCGGATTCCTCCCATCAGGACCAACTGGATCTTGTCCCGCGCGTCAATTTCTTCGAGCGCTTCGATCGCCTCAATAATTGCTGGCAACGTAGGAATACCGACGTTGTCGATGACCTCCGCGCTGCCGGCGCCGGTCGATCCCTGCATGCCGTCCAACTCGACGAAGTCGAATCCGTCCTTGGAAGCGATCTTGATGTCGTCACGGATTCTTCCAGCGCCCAACTTCACACTGACCGGCACTTCATATCCAGTCGCTTCACGAAATTCCTCAACTTTAATGACGAGATCATCCGCTCCAAGAATGTCGGGATGGCGTGACGGGGAACGTAAATCAATGCCTGAGGGAATGCCTCGAATTTCGGCGAGTTCCGGAGTGACTTTCTTCGCCATCAACTGTCCACCGAGACCCGGCTTTGCACCTTGGGAAATATAAATCTCCAGCGCGTCCGCCCGGCGCATGTCATGGATATTCCAACCCAATCGCCCGCCAAGGCACTGGAAAATCAATTGACCCGCCGCATCCCGCTGCGCGTCACTCATGCCGCCCTCGCCCGTGTTTTCTGCGATGCCGGACATGGCAGATCCCATCGCAATCGCGTATTTCGTCGAACGGCTTAACGCGCCGTAACTCATTGGAGCAATCATCACGGGCATACTGAGTTTCAGGGGTCGGGCGCCGTTGATGCCACCGATTTCAGTTGCCATCCGAACTTTTGAGACCACATCGCGGTCGTCTCCCGCTTGCGTCAGATCCTTGCGAAATCCAATGTCACTCAGGTGCGGCAAGGGTCGGGCTCCGCCATAGCCACGAATGCGATAACGACCGCTCTGCGCTTTGACCGTTACGTCCTCCTGCACCTTTGGATTCCAGTACGCAGAATCACCCGAGAAGGTGTTGAAGGGAATGCTGCGCATCGGTGTTTCGGGGGTGCCGTAACGCAGCTTCTTGCCCGCATTGACGATCTTGGAAAAACCTTTGGGCGCCTTGATCCCGTATCGATCAAGAAACTCATACACACTCTGGAGCTCTTCGGCATCAACATCTGTCAGCATCGCATCTGAGCCGAGATCCTGAACGTTGCCTGCCACAAAAATCTCGCCGCTCGACATGTCCTCCCCAACCCTTTCACCAGAGTCGCCAAGAATGATGATCCGGCCGCCGTACATCATGTATCCGGCCATAAAATTCGCATTGCCGGCGCAGCACAACGTACCGGCTTTCATCACCTGCCCTGCCCTTGATCCCATGTTGCCCTTGATCACGATCTCGGCACCACGGATTGCAACGCCGGGGATGGCGCCTGCATTTCCGCCTACTACTACCGAGCCGCTATACATGTTGTCGCCAACCCCCCAACCAACGTTATGGGAAACATGAAAGCGCGCCTGATCGGTGAGCCCGGCACAGAAGTAGCCGGCAGACCCCTGGACGTGGACATTGATCGGGGCGGTCAGACCGACGCCGATGTGATGACGGGCATCGGGGTTAAGAATCTCTACTTCTTCCCGGGCTTCACCCAATGTTCGAAGCTGAGCATTCGCCTCACGAACGCTCAGTTCAGCTAAATCGATCGAGACCATGTCGCATAGGTTCCTGGTGCGGGTTCACGTGTGTTCAGCGCCTTGCCCGGAAAAAGCCGGTTCAGCGATACCTCTTCAGAAGCAATGGCGACGAGGTCGTCGTCCTCGTACATGATCATCGGCTTGGCCGCGAGACGGTCCTTGGCATAACCGATTTCGTCGCCGGTTGAGACAAGGAAGGAAAACGTGCCGTCGAGATCATCGATCGAAGTCGACAATGCGTCCTGAAGCTTCACGCCCTGTGCAAGTTTGTCCGCGAGATAGACTGCAATAAGTTCACTATCGTTATCCGTGGTGAATTCAAAACCACGTTGCTCCAGCCTCCGGCGCATCTTCCAGTAATTGGTTATCTGTCCGTTATGCACGATGGCCACATCAGCAAAGCCTGTTGCCCAGAAAGGATGGGAGGCCTCGGGCTTCACGTCGCTCTCAGTCGCGAGACGAACGTGACCAAGACCATGTGTTCCATGAAACTGGTTCACGTGATAGCGATCATCAACATCGTACGCACTGCCGACATCCTTCACAATCTCAAGGCTTGTGCCGATTGAGATGACCTTAGCGGCGTGCTCCATTTCGTAGGAGAGTTTCTGGACGTCTCCGTCATAGAGAATGGTCACACGGTAATTGTCGCCGGCACGGGCTTCTTCTTCGATTCCTGCACCGAGATCGACAAGCCGCTGACGAATCTTTGCAATCGCCACGTCGCTGTCAGCGCCACTCTCAGGATCAATAAAGAATCGAAGCTTCAGCCTACCCGATGCTTCGGGCGCATAAAGTGCAAACCCCGTTGAATCAGGGCCCCGATGCTGGCAGCCATCCAGCATTCGGATCAGCGCCTCGCCTGTGCTGAACGCTTTGTCTGATCCGCGATACATTACCCCCGCAATACCGCACATAGTTTCTCTTCCTTTGGTGGATTTATCTTGCAACCGCCGAGCCTACGCCTTTAGTCGTTTTAATTCAACTGGTGGAAATAATGTTTCCTTACAGGAAACTCGGGTTGCAACAAATAGCCCGGACGAATCCGGGCTATTGTCGCCGTTAAGACTGATCTCAACCCGACTTGAGATACGACTCCATGGAGTCGTCCATGGCTTTTAACCAGGTCGTGTGATGTGCAGGCTGGGGGTTCCCTGTCATCAGCGACGGATACGAATTGTCGCGGAAGGTCATGATGTTCTCGTGCTTGTGATGCTCCCACTCCATAAAGGTCTTGTTGACCCCTTCTACGTCAAAACTCGGATAATCCGTTTCATCGATGAGTTCCTGCACGTAGTCCCCCTGAAACCAGATCATCTGCTCATCATCTTCAAGCTTTTCCTCCCGATCGCGCCAGGCCTGGCTGTGTTGGCGCATGGTCTCAAGATCCGGCAGTTGAATCCTGCCCATGATGTAGTCACGTGCATACCAGGCTTGGGCATCGAACATATTGAAGGTGTAGAACTGGTCCTGCATACCGAGGTACATCAGACGGGGGTTGTCTTCCCAGAATACGCCCTTGTAAAGATTCAGCGGCCACAGCCGATTATCCGTCTGAAGCCGTAACCCATCCGGCAGGAAAGGAAAATGATGCAGGTATCCCGTGCACATGATGATGGCATCGATCTCCTTGCTGGAGCCGTCTTTAAAGTGACAGGTGTTCTTGTCCACACAGGTTAATAAGGGCACCTCTTCCCAGTTATCCGGCCAATGGAAACTCATCGGTGCGGTACGGTGCGAAACCGTAATGGTCCGGGCTCCGTATTTGTAGCACTGTGACCCTATATCCTCGGCGGAGTAACTGGTGCCGATGATGAGGATATTCTTATCCTTAAACTCAAGCGCATCGCGAAAATCATGCGCGTGCATGACCCGCCCGTTGAAAGTCTCAAGACCGTCAAACTTTGGAACGTTTGGCGTCGAAAAATGGCCTGTTGCCACCACCACGTTATCAAAGTCTTCGGTATACATCCGGTCTTCAGCCAGGCTATGGACGGTCACTGAAAAATTCTGTTGGTCTTCGTTGTATTCAATGCGCCGGACAGGCGTTGAAAAACGAATCTGGTCGCGCACGCCCGCTTTTTCAACGCGTCCCTTGATGTAATCCCAAAGGACTGCGCGAGGCGGATAGGAGGCAATCGGCCTGCCGAAGTGCTCCTCAAAGGTGTAGTCTGCGAACTCCAGGCACTCCTTTGGGCCGTTGGACCACAAGTAGCGATACATGCTGCAGTGAACCGGCTCGCCATATTCGTCGGTACCGGTGCGCCACGTGTAGTTCCATATCCCGCCCCAGTTTGACTGGCGTTCAAAGCAGACGACTTCCGGCACATCCGCGCCTTTCTCTTTGGCCGACTGAAATGCCCGAAGCTGCGCCAGCCCGCTTGGCCCCGCTCCAATTACTGCAACTCGTTTTCCCATAAGAACTCCTCCTTCAGAACTTCTTGTTTAATCTCTTATGTCCTGGGTGTCACGCCACTCGGGCCTGCCCTCAAAGTCCTGGGCGGCACCCCGTCACACTATTCCATGATCATCGCATGGGTAATTGATCGAGATCAATGATGCGACACCATTGGGTCAAAATATGTTGAGATACCAAGTCTGCCTCCTGACCGCCCGTCGGCAGGCGACTCTTCACTACGCCATAAGAGATGACATCCATGAGCACAGACAATTCGAATGCCACGGTTCCCTGGCGAGGCGCCCGGCGAATCGTCAATATTTATGACACGCCGTACGAGCCTTATGATCTTGAAGGTGAGGTCCAGGACAACGTTCACCTTCTAAATATCAGTTACGACCGAGACCGGGCAACGGGCTGGTACGTCATCCGGATGGAACCGGGAACCGCCTCCATTCCCCATGAACACGCCAAGCACGAGGAGTATCTGATCCTCGAGGGCGAACTGATCGAGAGCGATGGAACCGTCTTGGGGAAGGGTGATTTCATCAGTTACTCGCCCGGAAGTTTTCACAACTCACGAACCGAGACGGGCTGCCTCCTTATCGGCCATGACCGAGAGCCGTACGGAGGTTGACTGACAGCGAAAAATTGGGCCGTCGTTAATCGACAATCAATGGTAGAAGGCTTAGCGCCGACTCCTCACCACAGTTTGAGATAGCGGCTAACTTCCCAGTCGCTGACATGGGTGAGGTACTCATCCCACTCAGACCTCTTGAAGTCGGCATAAGTCTTGGCCATCAGTTCGCCCATCACCTTGCGCCCTAAATCGTCGGCTTCGAAAGCGTCAACAGCCTCCCCAAGGCTTCTCGGCAGGTAACTGACACCCAGTTGCTCAAGTTCACTTTCGGATTTGAGATACATGTTTTCTGTATGCGGTGCACCCGGGTCAATCTTTTCGCGGACGCCTTCCAATCCCGCCGCCAGGACCATTGCGCCGCCCAGGTAGGGGTTGTTTGAGATATCGGCTGCTCGAAGTTCTACGCGTCCGCCACCCAGAGGAACCCGGATCGAGTTGGTTCTGTTGTTGTTCCCAAAACAGGCAAAGACCGGCGCCCACGTGAACCCCGACATGCTACCTTCCTTTATCAGTCGCTTGTAACTATTTACAGTCGGCGAAATTACAGCAGACAGTGCCGGCAAGTGCTTGAGAATACCGCCGATAAACCAGTATCCGAGCTCTGTGATGCCGCACCCCCGTGGGTCGCTGTCGGATTCAAAAAGATTTTCTCCTGACTCAAGATCTGCGAGTGACATGTTGTAATGCGCCCCGTTGCCTGCCCGATCTGAAAAAGGCTTTGGCATAAAGCTTGCAAAAAAGCCTTTTTGATGGGCCAACTCCTGAATAAGGTGCCTGAAGAAAACAAAACGGTCGGCCATTGTTAGGCCGTCACGATACATAAAGTCAATTTCGAACTGGCCGTTTCCATCTTCGTGATCGTAGGAATACACGTCGTAATCAAGATCGTTCAAGGTGGAAACGATTTCTTCCAGCAGGTCGAAGCTGTCCAACGTAGAGCGAACATCGTAGGCCGGCTTGGCCAGATCGTCACGGGGGCCAATGGGCGCAAAGCCGCCGTTCTCATCCTCCTTTAAAAGAAAGAACTCAGGTTCAATCCCAAAGTTGAATGTAAAGCCCATTTCGGCCGCCTGCGCCAGAACCCCCTTAAAGATGTTTCGGCTACACGGCTCAAAGGGTTTGCCCTCGCACCATAGATCGCTAGCAAACCAAGCGGTGTCTTTGCGCCAGGGCAAAATGATCACACTGTCCGGATCCGGGCGTGAGGACACTTCTTCGTCACTGACATCCTGAGGTACGCCATCCAGCGCCGCCCCTGTGCAAAGCTCGGAGCCGTTCATCATTCGATCAAAATGCTCGATCGGGACGAACTTGGATTTGGATACCCCGTGGATATCCACATAACTCGGCAGGCAGTACTTGACGCCTTCTTTTTTTAACCTCTCTTTCAGATCAGTTGGGGCCGGCTTTTCCGACATATCTTCCCTCTCCTTTGGATTAATGCCCGTGGGAACCCTTTGTTCCTACGGAAGTATGTTCTCTTTTGTAGCGCCAAGATTAAACCCGTACAAGCTGTGGAAGCTTACAAATTAGGGCTCGCATTTATATTCAAGCGCAAAAAAATCAATTCGTCTAGAAATGGTTATTTAAACCATAAGATAAAAACGTATATCAATCAGTATTTTAGCAGTAGTTTTTTCTTTCATTTCGCTGTTTCATATAAAACTTCTAATAGGGTATATGCATTCTTTATTTAGGGTAAACTGACTGTCCATCTGAGCAGTTTTTTGCCCGGATGCACCTGTCTTATTCGGTGCGAGACCAGTGTCAGGGTCGGTATTGTTTCCGGCGCGATCGTCTTCGCAGCGCCGGCTACGATTCTTCCCCGACTTGTTTCAATAACTACAGGAGAAGCATGCGATATGAGTCCTGATGAGCTGAAGGCGTTAATTGACGCCACCGCAAACACTGCCGCGGAGGCCTACTACTGGTGGGCAACCGGACTGATGGTGTGTATTCATGCTGGCTTCATGATGTATGAAATGGGGCAATCCCGCGTCAGAAACGTTCTTGCGTCCGGCGTCAAGAATATCCTGGCGTTTGCATTCATGATTCCAACATTCTTCCTTTTTGGCTGGTGGCTCTATTGGGCCTACGGCACCGGCAATATCTTCCTGCCCGATGCCAGCGCCGAATACGCTCAAGCCTACGTACCGTGGAGCGAGTACATGGGGCCGAACCTGCAAGACAACGCTTCAGGTGTCTTCTGGGCAGCGTTTGTGCTGTTCTCGGCGACAGTGGCCTCGATTGTCTCGGGGTCCGTGATCGAGAGGATCCGGATGAGCTCCTGGATCATCCTGTCGGTCCTGGTGGGCTCCGTGGTCTGGATCATTGCTGCCGGCTGGGGCTGGTCTGCCGGTGGGTGGCTGGTCACAGGCTGGGGCTACCACGATGTAGGCGCCGCCGGCGTCGTGCACATGATTTCAGGGTTCTTCGCCTTGGGTGTGCTGATCAACCTCGGACCTCGTGTCGGGCGCTTTAATAGCGATGGCTCCGCGAATGACCTTTCCGGTCACAGCGTGCCCATGACGATTGCAGGTCTCATGATCATCATCATCGGCTTCTTCGGTTTCTTGGGTGCATGTCTGTTATATCCGTCTCCCGGAGTATCACTGACCTCTGCGGATGCCGGTTGGCTGACTATTTACGGCACTCCCACCACCCTGTCTGCTTTCGCGTTCAACACGCTGATGAGCTTTGCCGGAGGCATCATAGGGGCATACTTCATCACCAAGGATCCGTTCTGGATGATGTCCGGTGCACTCGCCGGTATCTTCTGCGCCGCGGCTGGCCTGGACATGTGGTACCCGGGTACCGCCTTCGCGCTTGGCTTCTTGGGCGGCGTAGTGATCCCTTACTCGCATAAGATGATCACCAGTTGGGGTATCGACGACGCAGTCGGCGCCGTATCCGTTCACGGCACCTGCGGCCTGATCGGTGTGCTTGCGGTTGGCGTGCTCTTGGGCGGCTACCCTTCAGCAGTCGACGGCATCCCGGCGATCTCCTTCACTGGACAGTTGGTCGGTGCGATCTCGATGGGACTCCTCGGGTTTATTCCGGGTTATGTTGTGTCCTGGATCCTGAAACAGTGCGGCATCCTTCGAGTCTCCGATGCAGTCCAGCAAGCCGGCGTGGATTCAGAAGTTCCCGTTTCGGCTTATCCAGAAGCTCTGCAGTCTCGCGACTACAGCTGATTCGATTAACTAGGAGAAACCACTATGTTTGATTCAAGTCCAATTGAGTCCTGGGAAGGTGCAGGCGCGTACTTCAACAGCGCCGGCAGTTGGGGCGTCACCGTTTGGGTGATCATCGTCGCGGTGCTTTGCATCATCCCAATCATCTCGGCCATTCGGCATGAGAATGAAGTTGAGAAAAAGCACGGCTAGAGCCTGCAACCTATGATGTACTGATGTAACAGATGGAGATGTAGAAGTAAGACGTAAGTAGTAGTATGAACGGCCCGGCGATATCCGCCGGGCCGTTTTCTTTTGTCCGAAACCAAACGAAGATCACAACGTTACTATGGAACTGTCAGCCAATCCTGTGGCAACCCTGCCGCTAGAACCCGGCCTGTGGCGTGCCGATCCTTATCTTGAGCGTTACACCGTACCGCCCTGCGGTTCGGTAGTTTTTGAACTGCTTGCAGGAGACCAAATCACGATAACGGATCCTGAAGGCGCGCAGCCAGGAGAGTTGATCGCCTTCTCAACCGACGGCCGCTGCGCCCCGGCAAGTCTTTGTGATACCGCTCCCCAAAACGCAGCCGGCTTTCAGAAAATTCTCGCCTCGAATGAACCCAGCGCCCGGCAGGTCGCAGCTGGGCTGAAGCGACGGGGTATCAGTCCGGCGCAAGCCAGGGCAATCCCGCTGTTTGGTTCGGATACCCCTCCCGGTTCGGCTCAGCACTATACCGCTCGAGACGACATTCTCTGTGTTGTGTGCGCTCCCGGCAGTGCAATGGCGGTCGATGCGCAATCCCCGCCTACTTCGCTCACGGTTCATGTCAATCGAAAATCAGGCAAAGAACTTCACGAACCGGCGCTGCCCGAGCCCTTGGCGGATCCCCGACTGGAACTTCGTATCAACAAATGCACCGCCGGCGAATACACAGTGCACGCGGGTGAATACATCCAGATTATTGATGTCGCCGGCCGGGAGTGTTCCGATTTTCTTGCCCTCTGTGCCGCGGGTCTTGATCAAGGAAAAGAGCGCCATATTGACATGACCACTACCCGCACCCTGATGGGCAGCGGGTATCCCGGCCCCGGGCTTTATTCAAAATATTATGACCGGGACATGCAGCCTCTTGTTGAAGTGGTTCAGGACACCTGCGGACGCCATGATACTTTCGGCCTGGCCTGCGCGGCGAAATATTACGAGGACCAGGGATACTTCGGTCACCCTAACTGCTCCGACAACCTGAACGCCGTTATGGCGCCTTATGGCGTTAAGCCAAGACGCGGCTGGGAAGCGGTGAACTTTTTTTATAACACCGGGATCGATGACCACAACGTCCTTTTTTTGGATGAACCTTGGTCAAGACCGGGCGATTATGTGCTTCTTAAAGCCATGACTGACCTGGTGTGCGCCTCGACAGCCTGTCCCGACGACACCAGCGCCGCCAACGGCTGGAACCCTACTGATATCCACGTTCGCATATACACTCCGGAGAAAGCCTTTTCACGGGCTATTGCATACAGAATGACCCCAGACGCAGAAACCCAACTGACCCGCGAGACCGGTTTTCACCCCCGCACCTCGCAGCACACCCGCAACTTCACGGAATATCGCGGGTACTGGTTACCCACCACTTTTAATAACGCGGGCGCCATCGACGAATACTGGGCATGTCGGGAGCGTGCAGTGATGATGGACTTGTCGCCGCTGCGCAAGTTCGAGGTGCTGGGTCCTGATGCCGAAACCCTGCTTCAGACAACGCTGACCCGCAACATCCGTCGGCTCTCAGTGGGACAAGTGGCCTATACCGCGATGTGTTATCCCCACGGCGGGATGATTGATGACGGTACCGCATTGCGCCTCGGCCCTGATAATTTCCGCTGGATTGGTGGAGACGACTACAGCGGCATCTGGCTTCGCGAACAGGCCCAAAAGCTGGGACTGAAAGTTCTGGTCAAATCCTCCACTGATCAAATTCACAACGTGGCCGTACAGGGACCTAAAAGCCGGGAGATCCTGAACCAAATTATCTGGACGCCGCCCGCGCAGACCACTATGGAGGAACTGGAGTGGTTCCGTTTTACCGTAGGCCGCTTAGGCGACCTGAACGGTTGTCCTGTGATGGTTTCCCGAACGGGGTACACGGGTGAGCTTGGCTACGAGATCTTCTGCCACCCCGATGGTGCGTCGAAGATCTGGGACGCGGTCTGGCAGGCAGGTGAACCCCATGGCTTACTGCCGCTTGGTCTGGATGCCCTTGATATGGTGCGAATTGAAGCCGGTCTTATCTTTGCCGGTTATGAATTTTGTGACCAGACAGATCCGTTTGAGGCGGGCATTGGATTTACCGTTCCCTTGAAATCCAAAGAAGATGACTTCATTGGACGCGAGGCTCTGGAGCAACGAAAAGCCAATCCCCAGCGCAAACTGGTTGGGCTTGAACTTGAAGGCAATGAAGCCGCAGCCCATGGGGACTGCGTACGTGTGGGTCGCGCCCAGGTTGGAATCATTACCAGCGCGATGCGATCTCCGATCCTCAGAAAGAATATTGCCCTGTGCCGGATTGACACAACTCACTCAGAATTAGGGACAGAGGTCGAAGTCGGGAAACTGGACGGCCAGCAAAAGCGGATCCGAGCCTCAGTGGTTCCTTTCCCCTTTTATGACCCCAAAAAAGAACGCGTCAGAGCATAGCTGGGTTGCAAAGTGAAAAACCGCTGTAAAAGTAACTGATTTTCTTAAATTTTTTCAGAAATAGGCTAATACGCCAAAAAGCAGTTAATTGGTGTAATTTTGGTTGTAGGTCTGCAAATTGAAGTCGCCTAAACTTGTGCCGTGGTCTGTTGGATCACTGCCCAAAAAGGGTGCTAGATTAAGACACGTAAGGCCCTTTATTGGGTCGTCAAACGGTGGCAAATCCCACTCTGGGCAAGTGGTAAAACGAAAACAAGGATGCGAATTACGCATACGTAGCAGTTAAACCTTTAACGGAGGAGCAATATGACAAAATCAAAAACACTTAAAGGCTTGGCGGTCGGGGCACTTTTAGCCTTTGGCGCAAGCTCGCAAGTCGCTCAGGCGGCTGATCCGATCAGGATCCCGATTTTGAACTGGTCGAGTCAGATCGTGATGGCACATGTCATGGCCCAAGTTTTCGAAGAAATGGGTCATAAAGTAGAACTGGTGCCCTCAGAATCAGCATCACGGTATGAGGCTGTTCGGATCGGTGATCTTCACGTCGCTCATGAAACCTGGGAATCAACCATGGCACTCCCGTTTTATGACGCAATGGACAAAGGCGGCTTGATTGATGCGGGCAGCCATAACTTGATCACGTTTGAAGAAATGGGCGTCCCCAATTGGGTTATCGAACAAGGTCTGTGCCCCGGTCTTCCAAATTGGGAAGCTCTGAAGTCGCCTGAATGTGCAAAAAATTTCGCCACGGCCGACTCGGGTGGCAAAGGACGTTGGCTCGAAGGTCCCGTTGAATGGCATGGCGACGTGATGCCCAACCGGCTCAAAGGTCTTGGCATTGATGACTTGTGGACGGTGAAGTTTGCAGGCTCTGCTAATGCGCTTTGGGCTGAACTGGATGCTGCCAAGAAGGAAGGTCGTGGAACCGTCATATTTAACTGGTCTCCAAACTTCACTGATGCCGCAGGGTTCACCTTCATTGAGTTTCCTCCGTACTACGAGGGTTGCCGAATTGAAAACGGCGGCACCTGGGAGACGACTGGCTGTGGGTCACCCAAAGGATGGCTCAAAAAGGCCGCTCACATCAAATTCCCCCTCTCGCATCCGGACGCATATAAGTTCTACACAAAGATGTCCTTCAACGCTCCTCAAATCGGTGAGATGGCTGACAACGTTGACAGCAAAGGCATGACCCATGCTGAAGCTGCCGCGGCATTCATTGCCAATCACAGGGCTCAGATCGATCTCTGGAAAAACTAAGCCCTCAGAAGTTGATTCGCCAAAAATCCTCCCTGCTTCAGGGAGGATTTTTTTTGGCCGGACTACGACGAATTTCCCGTAGTGATATCTTTGGGCTGATCATTAGGTTGGGGATCGATCCCGATTATCCTGTACCAAAAAAGAAAGACTTTTGGAAACAATCGGGTTATGGTTATCGCCTTAGGACTTTCAAGGAAAGCGATGTCATCCGATAAGTTAGCGGGCCAAACACCAACATCGCTGAATTTTCTTATCCGTTAATCCCTGCCCCTAAGCGTAGTTATCCACTTCATTTAAAAACAATAACGTGCTCACTAGTTTCAAAAATTCCAGACCGATGCAGTTTGGCCTGCTCGCGATAATCTTTTTGTTTTCATACCATTTTGTCCCGCACTCTGAGAGCAGTTATTTTTGGCGATTGCCTCCTTTACTAAAGGAACTCCCAGGCTGGATCAACACGCTGCTTGATAACTTGATGTTCAAATGGATGGCCGTCGATGTCTGGGATCCTGTCTGGAAAGAATACGAACAGCGGCCTGTTTTCAGGATCATCACCAGGGCAATAGGCAGCGGGATTTTATTTGTCATTATCTTTGTTCGGGAACTTTTTCTTGGAGGCGCGCAGACGATTGGAGCGTTCTTCAGCGATGCATTTTTGGATGCTAACGAGTGGTTGTACTGGCCTGCCCTTCCGTGGACCGCCATCGTCGCTGGCGCCGCAATTCTGGGCTATCAACTCCAGGGGGTTCGCCTGGCGTTGCTTGCAGGCATTGGCGTCGCGTATCTGTGCATTTTTGGACAGTGGCAGCCCTCTTTAGAGACGTTATCTTTTGTACTGGTATGCGCGCCTATTTGTTTTTTCTTCGGCCTGGGCTTTGGGATTTGGGGGTATATGAACAAAACGGTAGAAGCCGCGCTTCAGCCGTTGCTTAACACGATGCAGACCATGCCCCATTTTTCCTATCTGATTCCGGTCATGGTTTTGTTTGGAGTCGGAGATCATGCAGGCGCCGTCGCCACAATCATCTTTGCCACCCCGCCGATGATCCGGCTAACGATTCTGGGTTTAAAGAAAGTTTCTCCGGATATTGTTGATGCCGGCTCAATGAGCGGATGCACCAAGTCTCAATTGCTGTTTAAAGTTCTCATTCCAACCGCGCGGACAGATATATTGATAGGCGTCAACCAGGTCATCATGCAGTGCCTGGCGATGACAGTCGTTGCCGCATTCATTGGCGCCAAGGGGTTGGGCTCTGATCTCAAAATAGCTCTGAATTCTCTGGAGATAGGAAAGGCTTCAGAGATTGGTCTGAGCGTCGTTTTGATTGCCGTCATTCTGGATAAATACTCCCTGGCGTGGGCAAACAAACAAAAGGATTACTTTTCTGATCTGACCTTCATCCAGAAATACAAGCCTTATATCGGATTTATCCTTCTGACGCTTGTGGCGATTCTTTTATCCTACCTGGGCGCCCTATATTTCAAGGACGGCATCAACTATCTCTACTATGTTCCCGTTGAAAAGGGATTCACGATTTCGCCCTTTATCGACGCGGGTATCGATTGGTTTTGGGAAGCCTTTTTCCCCTACCTAAACGCGTTTAATGTCTGGTTGATCGAATCGGTTCTTGTCCCGATGAGAGAGGCCTATTTAGGTATGCCGGTGATTTCCACGTTCATTCTCGTGATGGGTGCCGGCTACATCGTAGGGGGGGTGAGATCCGCTGTCATCGTTGGGGGGTTGATCCTGTTTATTGCCCTTTCTGAGTACTGGGACAGAGCACTCATTACAGCCTACATGGCAACCTTTGCAGTACTGATCTCGGCAGTTCTAGGAATAGTCGTTGGATCGATTTGCGCTCAAAACCAATTTGCCAGCAAAACGATTCTTTCGGTCTGTGATTTTTTCCAAACATTCCCATCCTTCATTTACCTAATCCCGGTCATTTTGCTTTTTGGCATCACGGATACCTCCGTGATGATTGCTGCCATTGTCTATGCAGTGATCCCAGCCACCCGATATACCGTAGAAGGTTTAAACAGCGTTCCGGTATCGCTGCATGAAGCGGGAACAATGTCGGGAGTGTCACGACTTCAAAGATGGGTCAACATCGAACTGCCTCTCGCGGTTCCCCACATAATGCTGGGAATCAACCAGACCGTCGTGTTTGCACTGGTCATGGTGATCTTTGGCGCATTAATCGGAACCATAGATCTGGGACAGCTCATCATGGCATCGTTGTCCAAGAAAGGGGGTGCCGGAATCGGCTTCACGCTAGGTATATTTGTGGCCTTTATGTGTCTAGCGGTCGACAATCTAATTCAGACTTGGGCGAAGGAAAGGAAGAAAGCTTTGGGAATTGACTGAAGCACCCTGCGCTAGCTATCGCGAATTGACACTAAGAGACTAATCGGAAAATCAACTATGGCCTCCAACGAACACCTCCCGACAGATCCACAAGCAGTCATCCAATGTGACTCTGTATTCAAGATCTTCGGGGATAAGGCAAAAGAAATGCTCGCAGAAACCCAAGGCAGCATCGTAGACGCCAAAGCTTTTCAGGAGGCCGGTTGCATCGTCGGGGTCAACAACGCCTCCTTTAATGTTACAAGAGGCGAGAAACTCATCATTATGGGTCTCTCAGGTTCTGGTAAATCAACGCTTCTGCGATGCATCTCCAGACTGACAGATGCCACTGCCGGCCGCATTCTGATCGAAGGGCAAGATCTGCTGGCGATGACCGATAAACAGTTGATCGAACTCCGCCGGGAGACCATGGGCATGGTCTTTCAGAGTTTCGCGCTGTTGCCGCACAAAACCGTGCTTGAGAATATTGCGTTCCCTTTGCAGGTTAAGGGGGTGAGCACCCAGGACAGCGTCAAGAAGGCGATGGACATGGTTGAACTTGTTGGACTTCAGGGCCGTGAAAATTATTTCCCTCGGGAACTGTCGGGGGGGCAGCAACAACGTGTAGGGATTGCGCGGTCACTGGCTGTCGAGCCAGACATTTGGTTTCTCGACGAACCCTTCTCCGCACTCGACCCGCTGATCCGAAAAGAGATGCAGGACGAGTTCCTGAGACTGCAAAGCGTGCTCAACAAAACCATTCTTTTCGTTACTCATGATTTTGACGAGGCGCTTCGACTGGCAGACCGCATCGCCATCATGAAAGACGGGGTTATTGAACAGCTAGATACCCCAGCCAACATCGTTCTCAATCCGGCCACTGAGTATGTGAAAAAGTTTACGGAGGACGTGCCTCGGGAAAAGGTCCTCAGGATTGAGTCTGTGATGGACCCTGTAAACAGTTCAGAAGCCCTCAGCGACCTGAAGGTCTCTAAGGATGCAATCATCGAAACGGTCGCTGAGGCAGTGCTGAGCGAACAGCATCCTGTCCCGGTAGCTGATGAGAACAACGAAGTGGTCGGAGTGCTACACCAGTCTAAAGTAATTCACGTTCTCTTTGGAAAAAAGGCTGACGAGCCCCACCAGTGATAACCGCGTTGATGGCCCAGTTGATAGCC
>WTHR01000112.1:29731-45235 GCA_011523045.1 Gammaproteobacteria bacterium
ATAGCCGAGTGAGTCTCGGCTACTGCCGCTAAGCGATCGACAGCGCCCCCGAGCCCGCACGCAGCTCGGACTCTTGGGCGCCTTCTTCCAAGTCCCACCCTATATTGGTAGGGACTGCTAGAACAAGCCTTCTATCTCACCTTCGTCGTTGACGAAAATGCTGTTGGCTGCCGGTACCCTCGGCAGTCCTGGCATGGTCATGATCTCGCCGCAGATCGCGACCACGAACTCCGCGCCCGCAGAGAGTCGCAGTTCGCGGATGGGCACCACATGCCCACTTGGTGCACCCAGCAGGTTCGGATCCGTTGAGAAGCTATACTGCGTTTTCGCCATGCAGACGGGGAAATGGCTGTAGCGCTCCTCGAAGTCTTCAAATTGGCTCCGGACCTTTTTGTCAGCAATAATGTCTTCGGCGCCGTAGATTGACCTCGCCACAGTCCGTACTTTCTCCCATAACGACAAATGATCGTCATAGAGTGGCCGGAACTGTGAATTGGAGGAATCAGCGAGACTGGCGACATGCTGGGCGAGTTCTTCCGTTCCGGCACCGCCGTCCGCCCAGTGACTGCACTCAAACACTTCGACACCAAACTCCTTGCAGTAGGCACGAATCGCGTCAATCTCAGCCGGGGTGTCCGACACAAACTTGTTGATTGCCACGACAGCGGGAACCCCGAACTGCCCAATGTTGCGAAGGTGGCGGCCGAGATTCTCAAGACCATCTACCAGCGCACCCACGTTTTCCGTATTGAGATCGGCTTTGGCCACTCCACCGTGCATCTTTAAGGCGCGAGCAGTTGCCACCAGCACCACCGCATCCGGCTTGAGACCCGCCTTTCGGCATTTGATATTGAAGAACTTTTCTGCGCCAAGATCGGCCCCGAACCCCGCCTCAGTTACCACGTAATCGGAAAGTTTCAGCGCGGTCTTGGTTGCGCGTACCGAATTGCAGCCGTGCGCAATATTGGCAAAAGGCCCGCCATGAATAATGGCCGGATTGTTTTCCAACGTCTGAACCAGATTCGGCATAAAGGCGTCACGCAACAATGCTGTCATCGGACCCTCGGCTTTGAGATCACGGGCGTGAACAGGTTCGCGCGTGCGGGTATATCCGACAATGATGTTGCCCAGTCGGCGCTGCAGGTCTGAAAGGTCCTCCGCCAGACAGAAAATCGCCATGATCTCCGAGGCAACCGTGATGTCAAAGCCGCCTTCCCGGGGAAACCCATTCGCCACACCGCCAAGCGCCACGGTGATCTGCCGAAGCGCGCGGTCGTTCATATCCACGACCCGACGCCAGGTCACTCTGCGTTGATCGATGCCCAGCTCATTGGTCCAGTAAATATGATTATCGACCAAGGCAGACAGCAAGTTGTGCGCCGCACCGATCGCATGGAAATCTCCCGTAAAGTGAAGGTTGATGTCTTCCATCGGCACCACCTGCGCATAACCCCCGCCGGCCGCGCCACCTTTCATTCCGAAGCATGGGCCAAGTGATGGTTCGCGAAGACAGATCAGCGCTTTTTTACCTATGCGATTTAGCCCATCCCCGAGCCCAACCGTCGTGGTCGTCTTGCCCTCACCGGCAGGCGTCGGCGAGATCGCCGTCACCAGAATCAGCTTGCCATTGGGTCGATCGGACAGTGATTCGATGAACTGATTGCTGATCTTTGCCTTGGTGGGGCCATAGGGCAGCAGCGAATCGGAAGGAATATCTAACTTGTCTCCAATCTCTCCGATGGGTCGGGTTGCCGCCTCGCGTGCGATCTCGATATCACTGGGTACTGTTTGCATGATTCTCCTCTGGCTAAGCTGTTTTAATGGTGATTACTGAATTGATCTGAATACGAGGCCTGTAGCCGTTGTGCCGCTACGACAGTATTTCGCATCAACACTGCGACTGTTACAGGCCCTACTCCCCCCGGCACCGGTGTGATCCATCCGGCGACCTCTCTACATGTCTCATAGTCACAATCCCCCACAACGCGACTATGACCGTTTTCTGACTCGACTTGATTGATGCCGATATCGATCACGACAGCTCCGGGCTTGAGCATGTCGCCCTTTAAAAGCCCCGGCTGACCCACCGCAACAAACACGGCATCCGCCCGACGGGTGTGAATGGCTACCTCCCGGGTCATATGATGACACACCGTAACGGTGGCACCTTCAGCCATCAACAAGAAGGCAATCGGTTTTCCAACAATTTCTGAGTGCCCAATCACTGTGACCTCAAGACCCCGTAAGGAAACACCGGTTTCCTTGAGCAATTCGACTGCCGCCATTGCAGTGCAGGGTCCTAGCTCAATATTTCGATAAACGATGTTGCCGATGGACGCAGGATGCATCCCTTCGACATCTTTTAAAGGGGCGACCGTAGACTGAAGCTGCTGGATAGGCAGGTGCTCAGGAACGGGTCGTTGCAGGATGATTCCGGTCACGCCGGGATCGACATTGAGGTTCATGATCGCTGCCCGGACTTCGACTTCCGATATATCTGCAGGGAAATTTCGCCTCTCAAAGCCAATCCCTACTTCCTGCGCAGCCCGTTCCTGGTTGCGGATGTAAAGATCGGCCGAGGGATGTTCTCCAATTCGGATGGAGACAAGGCGGGGCTGCCATCCCGCATTTTGAAGGTCGCTGACATCCCTTGATACCTGGGAAAGCATCGCAGATGCGACCGCCTTGCCGTTAATGTCACGGTAGTCCGCTGTCGCCTGCTGATTCAGATTCGCACTCATACTTCGGCTATCGGTCTGATGACGTTCTATCAAAGCGGTCACTGACGGCCAATTCTATTTTTCCGCCCGGCCGGTGCTTGTCCTCGGACGCCCCGGACTTAACAGTCTAGACCAAGCGGCCGATCAGTCGTTGAGAACTTGCCTATCAGCTGATAACCCGACACATACATTCTCTGGGCCGATAAGCGGCGGCTCAGAACCCGAACCGCCGCATTGGTTACCCACTAACCGGTGCGGGGCCCGCCCTTTCGGGCAGGCGAGAACTCAGAACTTTGCGTACGCTTTCCTGAGATCAACCATCGGATGCTTGGACGACATCTGGAACTTGATGAGAAGTTCTCGGGCAATCATATCCCGATCCTGCTGATTGTCAGGCAAATCAATCTCCTCAGGGATCGTGACCCAGCCATTGATGTTCCTGTCGAACACGGCCGGCCGGCTCTCCTCGTAACCCATGTGGACATCTTCCAGCCAGTTCAGGTCGCTCCAGCCCATTGTCTCAATGTAACGCTTGAGAAACGGGGTCAGCCGTTCATAGTCAGGGACCAGATTGACATCATAGCGATAGCCGATGTGCTGACCGATGGTCTGCTCACGCTCCGAGTCCAGACCGTCGCCTTTAATGAAATGATCGATATCTTTTTCGTATGCCATGTGCTTATCCTCAAAAACGCGTCATATCGGGACGGCCAACGGTGTGCTGTGAGCCGGCCAGGGGAACCTGTGCCAGAGCAGAAGCCTCCATGGTCAGCGCCGCAAGATCCTCAGGCTCCAGGGAGTGAACATTGGTCTTCCCGCAGGCCCGGGCCAACATCTGGCATTCGATCGCAAGCGTGTGCAGGAAGTTGTAGACCCGCTCCGCGGCGGCATCCGGATCAAGCCGCTTACGCAACTCCGGATCCTGCGTGGCTACTCCCACGGGACAACGTCCCGTGTGGCAGTGATAGCACTGACCCGCTTCAACACCCATCTCTTTTTCAAAGTCAGCTTCCGGAATATCCTTGTTGCAATTAAGCGCCATCATCGCGGAGTGTCCGATAGCTACCGCGTCAGCTCCCAGGGCCAGCGCTTTGGCGACATCACCGCCGTTTCGGATTCCACCTGCATACACCAGGGAGATATCTCCAGATTTGCCTACATCTTCCAGTGCGCGGCGCGCCTGGCGAATGGCTGCGATTCCCGGGACGCCCGTTTCCTCGGTGGCGAGGTGGGGTCCGGCACCTGTGCCGCCTTCCATCCCGTCGATGTAGATCGAGTCTGGGTCGGTTTTCGCTGCCATCCGCACATCGTCATACACCCGGGCAGCGCCCAGCTTGAGCTGAATTGGTATCTCCCAGTTGGTGGCTTCACGAATCTCCTGAATCTTGAGCGCAAGATCATCGGGGCCAAGCCAGTCGGGATGACGTGCGGGTGAGCGCTGATCGATACCGGCCGGCAAAGAGCGCATCTCGGCCACCTGATCGGTGACTTTCTGTCCCATCAGGTGTCCGCCCAATCCCACCTTGCAGCCTTGGCCGATAAAGAACTCACAGCCATCTGCCAAACGCAGGTGGTGTGGGTTAAACCCATACCGAGACTGAATACACTGATAAAACCATTTTTCTGAGTAACGACGTTCGTCGGGAATCATGCCACCCTCACCTGAACAGGTCGCTGTGCCGGCCATGGTGGCACCACGGGCGAGAGCCGTCTTGGCCTCATAGGAAAGGGCGCCAAAGCTCATTCCGGTGATGTAGATCGGAATATCCAGTTCCAAGGGTCGTTTTGCACGGGGGCCGATGACGGTCTTGGTCAAGCATTTCTCCCGATACCCCTCGATGACGAATCGCGTCAGGGTGCCCGGAAGAAACGTCAGGTCATCCCAGCTCGGAATCTTCTTAAAGAGAGAGAATCCGCGCATCCGATAACGGCCCAGTTCCGCCTTGACGTGGATATCGTCAATCACCTCCGGCGGAAACATGAAACTGCTGCCGATAATGTCGGTATTTCTTTTCGTTGCCATGATATTTTTCCTTTATCGAATATCGAAACGGTTTAAAGCACCAGTTTCTTTTCGGTGGGCTCAAGATTGTCGTAGTTCCAGAGCTGTTTGCCGGACACAATCTTGGTCATGTTTTCGGCACCGTTGGGCGCTTCCAGTCCGTACTGAGCGAGCTTGCGGGTCAGCCAGTCACGATCGAGATCTGTCATCTCTCCTTCCACAGCATCAACCCCAAGGTCTGCGATCTTGCCTCCCACATAGATCGTGCCGTCGTACATCGAGTCGCCGAGGTTCTTACCGGCATCCCCAAGGATCACCATGCGACCACGCTGCATCATGAATCCGGAAAAGGCACCAGCCCGGCCGCCAACGATGATGGTGCCGCCCTTCTGATCGATACCGGTTCGGCTGCCGACGTCGCCCTTGCAGACCAGATCACCACCGCGGATCGCGGCGCCGAAAGTCGAACCCCCGTTCTTCTCGATCAGCACGGTCCCGGCCATCATGTTTTCGCCGCAGGACCAACCCACGCGTCCACTCACCGTAACGTTGGGACCATCGAGCAGGCCGCAGCCGAAATAGCCCAGACTGCCGTCAAAATGCAGGTTCAGCCGGCTCAGAATACCGACGCCAAGGGAGTGCTTCGCCCCGGGGTTTCGTACCGTAATGGTGCCGACGCCCTCAGACATCAGTCGACGAATCTCGGCATTCACTTCCTGCTGATTGAGCGCCTCCGCATCGATCTCGCCGCTTTTGTCAAAGTCCACCTCTGGCGCCCACGGGTAAACCAGGTTGTCTGACTCTTCTGCTGAAAAAAAGACTTGTTGAGTTCGGCCACTCAACTGCTCCGTATGCATGCCCAGTTCATAGGACTCATGGGCCTGTTCTAGCTCTGCCATACCATCACCTCTCCTTCGTAAGGATCGTAAGTATCAATTTCATGGGGGAAGACGCTTCGGATGGCTACTTCTTCCGACGCCAACGCGACAAAGTCATCACTTTCGTAAAGCACCATCGGCTTGGCGGCCATCACATCTTTGGCCATGCCCAGTTTGTCTGATGTCGCCACAACGTATGTGAACACCCCATCCAGTTCGTCCACGGATCGGTGCATCGCTTCCTCAAGGTCTTCGCCGCGCTCCATCCGATCTGCCAGATAGACAGCGATCAACTCAGAGTCGCAGTTGGACATAAACCGGTGACCGCGGCGCTCCATTTCACGCCGAAAACCCCAGTAGTTGGTCAATTGGCCGTTATGGACAACCGAGATATCGTTGAACGGGTAAGCCCAATACGGGTGTGCCGAACGAATATCCACGTCGGATTCAGTCGCCATTCGGGTATGTCCGATAGCGTGGGTGCCGCCGAACTCGCCAAGTCCATACTGACCCGAGACCACGGTCGCGTCTCCCAGATCCTTGACCAATTCAAGCGCATTGCCGATCGAAAGAATCTCGGCGCCCTCTACGTCTTCGACATAGTCTGCGAGTTTTTTCATATCCCCGTCATAGGAAATCCAATAACGATAGGCATACTCGGTGGCCTCTTCTTCGCTGACGCGGCGCGCGCCCAGTTCATCGAGACGTCGATCAACCTCTGCTCTGCGCTCGCGTACCTGATCGTGAATCTGAAAACCATGGCGCATATCTTCCTGTTCTGCGACCTTGAACCGCAGCACGTGCTCTCCAGACTTGGGGTTGCCGTAGAGCGCAAAACCCGTGGAATCCGGGCCTCGATGCTTCAGCGACTGCAACATGTCCGTCAACTCCCGGCCGACGTTGCTGCTTTTTCCCCGGTGAATCAAACCGGCTATCCCGCACATAGGACCTTAACCTCCGTATAAGTAATTGTTGAGATACAAAATTCGGATCCCAATGCGACAGCACGGCTGTGCCGCCGCGTTGGGGATCGTTCGTTTAGGGCAGGCAATCCAGATAGGTTTCCATGTCCCATTCAGTGGTGGTGTGCATGAAGCGCTCCCACTCATCGTTTTTGTACCAATGGAAGATCTTGTACATCTCGTCTGGCATGGCCGACTTGATAACCTCGTCGTCAGCCAATCGATCAAGCGCTTCGCCAAGAGACATCGGCAGCTTTTTGACCTGTTTTCCGGCTTCCATTGCCTGGTAGATGTTACGGTTCTCCGGCTGGCCTGGATCGATATCGTTGTCGATTCCATCTTCAAAGGTCTTGAGCAGTGCACTGCCCATCAGGTACGGATTCACCATGGAGTCGACCGCACGATACTCAAAGCGTCCTGGAGCCGAGACACGCAAACCCGTCGTACGGTTCTGGTAACCCCAGTCCGCAAAAACCGGCGCCCAGAATCCTGTATCCCACAGACGGCGGTATGAGTTCACTGTAGAGCAGCCGATCGCAGTCAACGCGCCGAGGTGATTCACGATGCCGCCGACACACTGCAGTCCGACCTTGCCCGGCATCTGCGGATCATCCGTATCCGGCATAAAGAGATTGTCGCCCCCGCTGCGGTAGGTAAATACGTCATCCATTCCCGGCAAGGTATCGTTATGCAGCCGGTTGATGCTTTCCTCCCCGCCGCGCCACAGGGAAATATTGGTGTGACAGCCCGAAGCAGAAACGCCCATGAACGGTTTCGTCATGAAACAGGCGATGAGATTGTTCTCCCTGGCGACCTGGGCGCAGATCTGACGGTAAGTGGATAAGCGGTCCGCGTTCCGTACCACGTCGTCAAAGGTCCAGTTGAGCTCAAGCTGACCCGGGGCATCCTCGTGGTCGCCCTGAATCATATCCAACCCCATCGCATGGCAGTACTCAATGACCTGCATAAATACCGGGCGGAGCGACTCGAACTGGTCGATGTGATAGCAATAAGGATTGGAGAAACCGCCGTCTGGCTTGCCGTCCTCTCCCCGTTTAAGCCACATCATTTCCGGCTCTGTCCCAACCCGGAAATCCATGTCGTACTTTTCCTTGAACTGGGAGTGGAAACGCTTGAGATTACCTCGACAATCGGAGGTCAGGGCCATGCCTGGGTTTTCGCGTTCTTCTCGGTTACGGAAACATACGCAGAAGACTCGCGCTACCCGTTTGTCCCAGGGCAACTGACAGAAGGTCTCCGGATCAGGAATACCCACCAACTCCATAGCCTCGGGACCGTAGCCGATGTAATCGCCATGGCGGTCGATGAAAAGGTTGGCGGTTGAGCCATACACGAGCTGGAAACCGCGTTCGGCCGTGCGCTCCCAGTGGTCTGCCGGGATACCCTTTCCAACGATTCGGCCAGTCACTGATATGAATTGATAATAAATGTAGCTGATGCCCAGCTCATTAATTTTCTCGCGGACCTGTTTTACGAGGTCATCCCGTCCCGGTTGCGCAACATAGGCTTCAAGATCTGTCATTTTTATTCCTCTCCTTATTTAAGTTTTCGAATGTGTTTTTCGATCAGTAGGGTTCTTGATCGTTACCACTTTTTCACTGTCTTACAATTGTCGTTTGCTTGGTGTTCCTATCAGCTCCAGGGAAATGGACTGTTTGAGACCGGGTGCAACTTGCCCTGCTCATACCTTGAGAACCTGAAAGGTTCAAGCAACGCGCTAGTGGTCCCAGCGATCTCTTCTGCAACCAACTTCCCTACGCCCAACATTTTGTAGCCGTGGTTGGAGTCTGCTATCACGTAGCAGTTCTCACAGAACACGTCGAATACTGGGAAGCTGTCCGGAGTGAACGCGCCGATACCACCGGACGGCTCATCCTTGTATTTTGGCGTCTGCCCTTGGAAACGCTTCTGGCAGTGAGCGAGCGCTGAACACCACATGTGTGCAAACTCCGCCCCCACAACGAAATCGGGCGAATCCGGACCGTAAGGATCCACCGCCACCTTGTCTGGTTCGGTCGGGACTTTAAAGGGAGCGGCACCCCCCTGAATTCCATTGAAGTGAAAATCCGGTTTGTAGTAGATGCCCCACATCTCCTCTGTAATCACCGAACCATCCACGTCCGAGATCAAGGGTGCGTCGGAATCAACATGAATCACAGGAGGCATCTCGCCATCGTTGGTCCGTTGCATTTTGGGATCTACTCCCAACGTCCCTTCCTGCAGCGACCAGAAAATCCACATCGGAATATCGTGATGCATCTCGCCGTCTGAGCCCTTGATGCTGACCGCGCCGGGCAACTCAAGCATCTCCCACAGACTTTTAACCCAAGGCCCTGCTCCCAACACAACGTAATCACATTCAATCACGCCCCGGTCTGTCACGACTGCCGTAATGGCGCCGCTGCCGTTACCGCGTTCAAATCCCTGTACGGTCACGCCCGTCAGAATGCGAACGCCTTCCGCTTCCGCTTTGCCGGCCAGGCCGTACATGGCCCGGGTATTGTTTGAATAACCACCTGGCTTCTCATGAAGCACCGAAGTGATGCCCTGGGCCTGCCAGTCATCAAAAAGGCCTCGCATATATTTTGCAGACTCGTCGGCACCCTCAATGAACACCGACTCGTAACCGATGTCCTTTTGCTGTGCCGCAATGGTTGATACATCCTCGCGCATGATCTCGGGGCTGATCTGCATATAACCGACGGGGTGGTAACTGTACGCCTCGGGATCGCTCTCCCAGACCTTCACACTATGCGCCATGAGTTCGCGCATGGCCGGTTGAAAATAGTTATTGCGCACAACGCCACAAGCGATACCTGACGCGCCCGCGGCGATTGAGGTTTTATCGACGACGAGAATATCTGACCCATCGCCGGTGCCTTTACTTTTGAGTTCCAGAGCCAGGTGATACGCGGTGCTCAAACCGTGGATCCCCGCGCCGACGATCACATATTTCGTGCTTGTGGGAAAAGCCATTTCGAAAAATCTCCTCCTAATTTGGCACCAACTTGATGCCTTCTGGTGATCAAATCCGCCCAATTTCTCTGGATGGCTAGTTTGACTTCAGAGGATACGAGTGGAACCTACCAATTCTAGGCCTATCCAACATCTTTTTAAAAAACCGGAATAAACAAATTTATCAGTTAAGTTTTCACTATATTGAATAATCTGTTTTATCTTGATTAATCTTTCGCTTGCTGTCATATTTTGATCCTAATTTATACCGGTCCGAGTTTTGGTATTTATTTGGTTCTCACCAATTTCGGATCAGACTCACTGTCAGAATTAATTCAGAGTTAAAAAAGAGGGCTGAAATGGGCCAGCAACATCAGGAATTCACCTCTCAGAACGAACCCTTGCCGCCTCTTCCGGAGGCTGTATCCGTTGGGGGCTCGGCGGGAATTGCTGCCAAACTGCGGCGCGCCATCATCGAAGGCACCTACGGCCTGAACGAGCGGCTTCCGGCAGAACGCGAGTTGGCCGATCTCTTCAAGACCTCCCGGGGGACCATTCGGGAAGCGCTTCGTCGACTCCAGGAACTCGGGATGGTGGATCGACAGATCGGCAGTGGCACTTTTGTCACCTATCGGCAGTTTTCCGAACATACCGAAATTGCCGACGTCACCAGCCCCCTGGAACTCATCGAAGTCCGTCTCGGGATAGAACCACAGATCGTCCGTCTTGCCGTTGCTAATGCGACTGCCATGGATATTGAACGAATGCGTAAAGCCCTGCTCAAGGTGGAAGGCGCTGCCGGTGATCCAGAAGCCTTCTCAAAGGCGGATGCTGAATTCCACCTCGCGATGGCCGAATGCACCCGCAACCGGCTAATGGTCTGGCTCTACCAGCTCGTCAATGAAACCCGCAGCCACGATCAATGGGCAGCCATGAAGGAGTCTATTCTCGTGCCGGAACGGATCGCCCAATACAATGCCCATCATCGCCACCTGTACAACATGATTGCCAAGCGGGATCTGGATGCTGCATTGGACACAATCTACGACCACCTGGATAAAGCACGAAGCGATCTTGTTGGAGTTGGACGAACGCGACCCAACTAATCAGAATTTCTAGCTTCCTCAAACGACGCGTTACTCCAGTCAGGCGAAAATCCGAGAATCTTGATCTCGGCCGGTATTCTCGAATTGAAGAGCCGGTTGTGCCAGTAAGTAGCCTCATACGCTTGTGTGTTTTCTTCCAACTCGCGCACTGAACAGGGCAATCGGTAGCGCGACCCGAACTGGCTGAACTCAAGAATGCACGACCCACGAGCACAAAGAGCACGAGCCAACAAACCCTCCGCACTGAAAAGACCCGTCAACTCGTCCGAGAACTCCTGGGGCTTCTGGTAGTACGTCGCTGAAAGATACTTGATTGCCGCTTTGTAACGATCGGCGGGATCATGGGTCTTTTGCACCATATGCCGAAACTGGGAAACATCATGTGCAGCCTCTGCCCGAATGATGAGCAATGTCACCTGACCGGAGTAGCTCCCACCGTCGGCTAATGAGAGATGCGGGCACATTCCGGACGTCGGCCGTCCGTCACCTACTCGCATGGCCCGTTGGCGAACAAGACATTGCCAGGCCAGAAACTGTGATTTCAGATCAGCAGTTGGTTCGCTCATAACCAAAAGATCCTTGAGAAAGTGTGAACAGGGTCGCTTTGCAGCCCGATGATACCGGATCACAGTACCACGACTTCACGCTGGACGTTAGACTACGGCGTCCGCAAATCCGCCTCGGCAGAGCCTTGTCTACACCGTCCTTTCTTATTGACATTGATGGCGTCCTTTATGGGGGTTCTGCGCCAGTTGCCAAGGGGCCTGGTGTTCTTACCTACCTACGCGGCCGGGGGTTTCCTTTCCTGTTGGTGACCAACACGTCCCGAATGTCAGCGAGCGATATCCAGGAAAAACTCGCCGGTCTTGGTTATCAAGTGGATGCTGACGAGATTCTCCCGGTCTCCCTCGCTGCGGTGGAATACCTTACCCAGAAATTTGACGCTGCACGGTGCTTTCTTATCGGCGACGACAGTCTGGCGCGTCTGCTCGAAGAGCACGGCCATACCGTGTCGCGCAAGGAAGAATCTGCTGATGCGGTAGTTATCGGACAGTCGCTCTGGGCGGATTTTGGAGAAATTGATATTGCCCGGCGTCTGGCCTTGCAGGGTGCAGAGGTAATCGCCTTGCATCGTGATGCGATCTGGCCGGATGGCGACGTTACCCGCATTGGTCTCGGGCCGATCGTGGCGGCCATAGAATCGGTGATCGATGACGCGGTAACGGTTATCGGTAAACCACAGCGCGCTTTTTTTGATGCCGCTCTGTCCCGTGCCGGGTTCGCCCGTGCAGATACCATCATGATTGGAGACAGTATTGCCTCCGACATTGATGGTGCCATCAACGCAGACTTGCGCAGCCTGCTGGTCCGCACAGGAAACAGTGCCACGGAGTCTGTGCCTAAGGGCTGTGATGGCGCACTGGATTCCATTGCAGATCTTCCACATTGGTGTGACGGCGAGTTTCCTGATTGAATCACTATTGACCACCTGCGTGACTGACCAGACCCGTCCTTTGCCAGTCGTCCACTGTCGCGACATTCGAAAAGCATTCGGCAACATGGTGGCCGTTGCTGATCTCAGCTTTGATATCCAGCCCAGAAGCTGCTTTGGTCTGCTCGGTCCAAACGGCGCCGGGAAAACGACCACGCTGCGGATGCTGCTCGGTCAGTCGCCCCGCTCTGGAGGCGTGCTTGAGGTGTTCGGTCAGGATATTGATGAAGGGCGAAAAACTATCCGCCAACGTACCGGCATTGTGCCCCAGGCCGATAATCTCGATCCTGACTTCACGGTGAGAGAGAACCTCTCAATGTACGGCAGCTACTTCCGTCTCGACTCTAAAGTGATGAGCGAACGGATCCCGGGCTTGCTGGACATGGTAGAACTCGCGCCCCGCGCTGACGACCGAATCGAGACGCTTTCCGGGGGTATGAAACGTCGACTGACTCTGGCGCGCGCTCTGATCAATGATCCGCAACTCCTTGTGCTCGACGAGCCCACTACCGGACTGGATCCGCAGGCGCGGCATATGATCTGGTCGCTGATCCACCAGATGAAGCGGGCGGGAAAAACGATTCTGCTTACCACTCACTATATGGAAGAAGCAGAGCGCTTATGTGATGAACTGATTGTGATTGACGATGGGAGCCTGCTGGCCCAGGGAAGCCCGGCAGAGTTGATCGAAAAATTCTGCGAGAGTGATGTGCTCGAGATCCGTGGCGAGGTGGAAGAGATCCCGATCGACGCCCTGCCGCAAGCATGGCGAACCGAAAAAGCAGGCGACAGTCTCTACCTTTACGCAAACGATGCTCAGGGATTGGTGCAGTTTTCCCAGCGCCTCACCGACATGGTTTGCCTGCACCGTCGCACGGGTCTTGAGGATGTGTTTTTGCGGCTGACCGGCCGGGCGCTCCGCGGATGAGCACGCTCGCTCCTCCCCGGTTTCGTCTCGAATCTCTCGCCGTCTGGCGACGTAATGCGCTGGTATGGCGCAGGCTTATGACCGCCAGCCTGTTGCTCCACTTTGGGGAGCCGTTTTTGTATCTTCTCGGTATCGGCTACGGCCTTGGAAGATTTGTCGGTGAGTTGGACGGAATACCCTACTTCACCTTCCTTGCTTCGGGATTCATCGCCTGGTCCGCAATGAACGTTGCCAGCATGGAGTCAATGTGGTCCGTCTATACACGGATGGTGCCCCAACAAACCTACGAAGCAATCCTGGCAACACCCGCACAGGTCGACGACATTGTCATTGGTGAACTGCTCTGGTGCGGCTCCAAGAGTCTCGTGAGCGGAACCGCTATTCTGGCCGTAGCCGCTGTGCTGGGTGCGGTAAACGACTGGACCGCCCTGCTGGCGATTCCGGTGATTTTCCTCACGGGGGTCTGTTTCGCCGCCCCAGGGCTCATCATCACCGCTTACGCTCGCGCTTATGAGTACTTTAATTTTTATATGACGCTCGTCATGACCCCGATGTTCATTCTTTGCGGTGTGTTTTATCCCGTCAGCAGTTTGCCTGGGCCAGTTCAGACAGCGGTCCAGTTTCTGCCGCTTACCCACGCCGTTGAGATTATTCGCCCCATCGTCGTGGGGCAACCCATCACAGACCTCGGGTTCCATCTCGCCGCGCTGATTGGGTTCGGGCTGGTGACCACCTGGATCGCCACCGTGCTGTTTCGGCGGCGACTGATTCAGTAGAAGGCCAGTCCCGGCAGTATCCCGCCCTTGTCAGGGAATTGACAGACAATCCCCAAAGGCGATTGACTGGCTCGCAGCCCTGTCAACACTGAACCCGCCGCGCAGGATCCAGCACGCTTTGATAATGCCCGCATGCGTGATCAGAAGATGCTTCCCCTCAGGCAAGCCAGAAAGGAAGGCATCGACACGCTCGATGACATCCTGAAACCGCTCCCCTCCAGGCACCTGGTACCCCGAAATATCATTAGCCCAGGAATCGATCTCTAACTGATCAATCTCTGACCAGGAAACGCCCTCCCAGGCACCGAAACTCATCTCGCGCAATCGCTCATCCACCTGATAAGAGAGATCAAGATAGTCGGCCAACTTCACACAGCGACGCATGGGACTGACGAAGACGCTCGAATAACTCGGACTCAGTTTGCCGCGAACGGCTTCAGCCTCTGAGAAGAACGTATCGTCGACATCAAGATCCAGGCTGCCATAGCAGATCCCGTCGGCAATGCGCGGTCGCGTGTGTCGGATCAGGTCGAGAGCCAAAGCGCGCTCGCCGCAAGATAGATCAGTACTTCCGATATCTGCTGGGAAAAACCCAGGTAATCACCGGTATAGCCGCCAATCTGGCGGACACACAATCGCGCCAGCAGCAAGACAGCAGCCACCAGGATGAGGACTGCAACCACCGTGAGTTGCAGCTGCCAGAGACCCAGGGGCACGATGACTGCGAGGCCCACCAGAAGTCCTCTGGAGGGTACACCCTGCGCCACCGGTTTAGCCCGGGCCGCCTCGGCGTCCTGCACATAATCGAGGAGATAGATTAAAACCAGAGGCGCAATCCTGGACAGTGCATGAGCAACGACAAGCAAAACGATGCCTAGCGCAGGATCCAAAAAAGCCAGTATCGCTGTCCGCAAAGAAAGGACAACCCACAGAGCCGTGGCGCCATAGGTCCCAATCCTCGAGTCCTTCATGATCCGAAGCTTGTCCGCCGGGCTAAACCCACCGCCAAACCCGTCACACACATCGGCCAGGCCGTCCTCATGAAAACAGCCAGTCATGAGCAGTCCTGCGACGACAGCCAGTACTGCCGCCGCTGGTTGAGGCAGCCAGAGTGTCGAGAACCAGAATACACCCGCCGCAATGGCGCCGATACCGAGCCCAATCCAGGGCAGATACTGACTGGCGTGATCGAGATCGTTATCTGAAAATCCGGAGATAGTGCCCATCGGTATACGGGTAAAGTAGCCTACGGCCACCCGAAAGCGACGAAGCTCTCGTGACACAGAATCGGGATTCAATAACGCCATAGTCGCTTTTGCAGCCCGCTAATCGGGGGCCTCGCTAACGCCCGCTTCGGCAAACGTCGCCATATTGCTGTGCAGCTGGCAGGCCGCCTCAAGCACGAGAACCGCAACTGCGGCTCCGCTCCCCTCCCCAAGTCGCATACCGAGATCCAGCAACGGATCTGCGTTCAGGGCTGCCAAAACATGCGTGTGTCCCGGCTCTGCTGAGCAGTGCGAGTAAAAAAGCCACGGCGCAATAGAAGGATTGGCTTTGACGGCAACCAGTGCCGCCACTGAGGCAATAAATCCATCCACAAGCACTGGTTTGCCCTGCTGAGCGCAACCCACATAAGCGCCGACCAACCCTGCAATCTCAAAACC
>WTHR01000112.1:45335-50288 GCA_011523045.1 Gammaproteobacteria bacterium
TTTTCCGCTGCCCGTCGCCCAGCGTCGAGACTCTTTGCGAGTTGTGAATCGTTCATCGCTGGCTGGCTGACAAAGTTCGCGGTTCCTGGGCCGAGGTCCCATCGGGAAACCTTATCGAACTCTCCCGGATCATTCGCGAGGCCTAAATTGATCACTTCCAATTCGGCGCCAAGGTGCGCTGCCATGACTGAGATCGCCGCACCTCCGCTGGCGAAATTTCTTACCATCTCTCCCGTCACTGCCACCGGAAACGCAGAGACCCCTTCGGCCGCTACACCATGATCCCCAGCAAAGACACCGATATAGGCGGGTTTGGTCTGGGGTGCGTCGGTATTCTGCAATGTGGCCAGATGCACCGCGCAAGCCTCTAATCGACCCAGTGAACCGGGCGGCTTTGTCAGGCTGTTCTGTCGGGCCAGCGCTGCCTCGCGGGCCTTTTCAGATATCGGCATTGCCGGAGCGGCAATCCAGTCATTCTCCGATTGCTTCATTGATTTTCCTCTAAGGTACTTACTTTGCCGACAC
The DNA here is from genome assembly GCA_011523045.1 of Gammaproteobacteria bacterium. GTDB lineage: Bacteria > Pseudomonadota > Gammaproteobacteria > Arenicellales > UBA868 > UBA868. The sequence goes on from WTHR01000112.1 coordinate 45,861, forward strand.
CGATATCCCGACCACCCCCAGGAAGAGTTGCTCACAAAGCGGTGCAGATGTCCGATGCAAAACCTCTGCCCCATCACAGACTGAGACCATACTCATGCGGGATAAAAAAAGTATGTGTCGCCCACCTGATAGCGGTGAAGTTGGTGCTGGTAAAGCCTGGACAGATTTTCTTCGTTTGCGATCAACTCGACCGGGCCTTGGCGCGTTTCCCCCTCACCATACAGCAAAAGCAGGTGATCACTGAAGCGCGTAGCGAGATTGACATCATGCATGACCATCACGACCGCCCGCGCCTTGGCTCGACACTCGGCAAGGAACTCCTTGAGCAGTTGGGTCTGAAAATGAAGATCGAGGTGATTAACCGGTTCATCCATAAACACCAGTTCTGTCTCTTGCGCGGCCAACGCGGCAAGCTCTACCCGTCGCCGTTCGCCGCCGGATAATGAAGAAAGATCGCGACTTCCAAAGTCCTGGAGACCGACGCGGTTCAACTCCCGTTCAACAATTGATTGATCGTGCTCGCTCGAGTCCCGCCACCTCTGGATCCACGGATGGCGCCCGTTCATTACGGTCTCATTGACAGTCGTTGGAAACTGAATCTCTGGATTCTGAAATAGCAGACCAATCTTCTGTGCACGACTCCGTCGGGAAAGTTGGTCAAGAGAATCTCTCCCAAGCCGGATGTGGCCCCGCTTCAAGGGCCTCAGGCCGGCAAGCGTCAGCAGCAACGTGGTCTTTCCGATTCCGTTACGGCCCAGAATCGACCAGACCCTTCCCGGCTCAAGGGTCAGATTCAGATCACGGCAGACGACCTGCCCGCCGATGCCCGCCTCGATTCCCTCTGCGTTTAGAAGCGTCATTGCGCTTGCGGCCGGCTCCCGCGCCGCAACAGGTAAAGAAACAACGGCACGCCGACAAATGCTGTGATTACCCCAACCGGCAACTGGCGAGGCGCCAACACCGTACGGGCGAGCATTTCCGTAATCACCAGCAAACTGCCTCCCATCATCACCGAGGCAGGAATCAACCGGCGATGGTCTGAGCCCACGATCAAACGCATCATATGGGGCACAACCAGCCCAACAAAACCAATGGCGCCTGCGAGCGTCACCGCTACCGCTGTCAAGAGCCCCGCTCCGATCAACATGGCCAATCGAAGCCCAAGCGTGTGAACACCAAGCGACTCTGCTTTTAACGTGCCTGCGACGAGTAGATTCAACCCGCGCGAGGAAAAAAGGCTGAAGACAAGAACCGAAAACAGAACCAAGCAATGCACAAATCCCGGCCCACCGCCTCGGAAATCGCCCATCAACCAGAAAAGCATGCCCTGGACCTGACTTTGCTGGCTGATTGAAAGCAAAAAACTAATAAGGGCGCCCCAGCCTGATGCCACCACAATACCCGTAAGCAGCAACCTCGTTGACGACCAGCCCCCGGCATCGCGGCTGAGAAAAATAACAAGGGTTAGCGACAATACCGCTCCCGCTGCTGCTGCCAAGGAAACGGTTTGAGTTGGGAGCCCCAGTAGCATGAGGATCAGCGCAAACACTGCAGCTCCGCCCGACGTGCCAAGCACATAGGGATCGGCCAGGGGATTCTTCAATAACGCCTGCATCAAGACCCCGGCAAGAGCAAGAGAGGCACCCACCACCAAGGCGCTCGCTGCCCTTGGCAGGCGCAATTCAAAAATAATAGTGTGGTCTATCGACGGTCGGCCCGTGCGGATGGTTTCTGCCACTACGCTCCAGTCGATGGCGATACTTCCCATCGATGCCGAGAGAACCAGACTCGCCGGTAACAGCACGGCCAAACCCGACATGACCCAGCCAAATCTTCTCGAATCGCGATCCGTCTGCAAATTAAACACGATGCCCTACCGATATTTTTGAATCAGGAAGAGTGGCGCGCCTTGTCAATGACGAGACACAGTGCCTCCACACCCTCGGCGAGGCGTGGCCCCATTCTGGCGATATGATCTGAATCCACCGCATAAATGTGCCGGTTACGAACCGCTCTCACTGTGGGCCAACTTTGCCACCGCTCGGCCCAAGGAGGCGTCTGCCCAAAAACACCCCCACCCACAATCACTTCGGGATCTCGAGCGAGCACTGACTCAAGTGACACAACCGGAGCCAGTTGCTTCAGATCAGAGAAAATATTCGTGCCGCCACAAAGACTGATGAGCTGACTGATCACATGATCGCCATTCAGGGTATAGATGGGCTGCTCCCAGACTTGATAAAAAACGCTCACCTGTCGGCGCGTTGAGTAGGTTTCGCGCGAGGCGTTAAAAGAGGCTCTAAAGACAGCTGCCTGCGAAAGCGAATGAGCCTGGCGCCCTGTGAGCTCTCCCAAACGCTCCATGAGACTCACAATGTCATCCACCGTGCCGGGTTCGCTGATAAAGACGGGCAACCCGAGCCGTTTAAGCCCATCCAGATCCTCTTGCGAGTTGCCGGAGCGCCAGCCCACAATCAGGTCGGGCTTTAGGGAAAGTATCTGCTCCACATCGAATCGATTATGGGAACCTATCACGGGCAGATCTCTGGCTGCCGGGGGGAAGTCGCTGTATTCCACAACGCCCACCACCTGCTCGCCTGCACCGATAAAAAACAGAATTTCAGTGAGATTCGGCGCAAGACTGACAACACGCATTGCTGGAGAAGTTAACGCAACCTCCTGTCCCACATCATCAATCACTGCCACTTCGGCGAACACACGCAATACAAAAAAAAGACCAAGGACCGCGGATATCGTCCGACCAAACGCTTTTCTGGTGAAACCCATGGTGCGCTTGCCTGCTAGGGGGATTCCAGATGTCGCTCCGACGCGCCTTTATCACTACGCCATTACTGCGACGCGTAGCCGAAGCACTATATCCAACGTGCTGTCTGCGTCATGACGCGGGCCGCTCGGCGCATTAATGCTGGGACTGGCCAGGGCAGTTCAGCGGCGCCCGCGTTCTTCGCGGTTTGGGCATGCTTGTGCTCATCGTCTTTCATCTGACTGACTACCGCGCGACTTGGGTAATCTTCTTCCGGCAGGCGATCCAGATGACTGTCCAGATGAGCCTCGACCTGGTGTTCGGTTTCCTTGAGAAAACCCAAACTCCAACGATCTCCGGCCCAGCCGGCAAGCGCCCCCATTCCGAAGGCGCCGGTGTACCAGACAGGGTTCAGCAGACTCTTGCGTCCCTTGAGGGCTTTCAGGCGGTTTTCACACCAGATCAGATGATCCTGTTCTTCTGCCGCCGCCTGTATCATGGCATTACGGACACGGCCATCCTGAGCAGTTAGCGCCTGACCTTCGTAGAGTGCCTGGGCGCAAACCTCGCCCACATGATTCACCCGCATCAATCGGACTGACTCACGCTTTTGCGCGTCGGTCAGCTCTCCGGCATTAACATCCTTGGCCGGATCTGGACGGCCCGTGCCCACAGGCGTGCTTGCCATCGTCATCAACGCGGTTTGAGCCGCTGAGATCAGATGATCCAGCGGGCTAAGTTGCCTTGCCTTCGTTTTGTGAAGCTCAGAGAACATGCAGACTCCTTACTGCATCCATTTCAGGCCGACAAAGAATTGCCGGCCAGGTTGACGATAGTAACTGGCATATTCGTAATCTTCATCGGTCAGGTTCGTTACCTTGCCAACAAGGTGCCAGGCTGCGTTCAAATGATAGGCGCCGCGAAGGTCGATCGTTGTATAACTTTTTATTACCGTTGTGTTCGCCAGATCGTCGTAGGTGCTCCCCGAGGAAAAGAGCGAGGCTCCTGCCGACCCTTTTGCAAAGGCCCGGTCGATTCTCAACTCAAGGAATTCTCCTGGCCGTCGGGGCAGTTCCTTTCCATCATGGGTTCCGCCCTCCTGCTCAGCAGATAACAAGGTGAGTGCGGCTCCTAATTTCCACGCCTCCATCACGGTATCCAACTGCATCTCAAAACCTTGAATCGTGGCTGCATTCACGTTGCCTGGGGCGCTTGTGGATGCGTCATACGCAATCAGATTGTCGACGTCGCTTGAAAAGATATTGGCGGAAAACCGGTTAGTCTGATCCCGCCATCGGTAACCTGCCTCTACCGTGGCTGATTCCTCCGGATCGAGATTCGCGTTACCAAAGCCTGGATAATAAAGCTCGTTGAATGTGGGCGCCTTAAAGGCTGTGCCGTACTGCGCCATGATTCGAGACGAACTATTCAGATCATAGCCAACGCTGGCATCCCCTGTGACTGAATCACCGAACTGCTCATTGTCATCGTACCGAAGTGCGGCCTGGACATCGAGCATCCCGACGCTGCCGATGAGCTGGCCAAACCCTGCAAGGTTGTCCCGGGAGGTTTGGGTATAACTCGTTCCGCTATTTACTTCGTCACTGGCAAAATCGATTCCCAGCATGACCATGTTTGCCGCCGAAAGCGAGAATTCATTCAGC
>WTHR01000153.1 GCA_011523045.1 Gammaproteobacteria bacterium
TCCGGCCTCAAGCGTCTGGGGGTTGTCTTTCCAGATCATTGGCCAGTCCATCCAGTTGTGCCTCAGCCATGGCGTCTCGCATCCGACTGATACGCCGATCAAACTCCGCCTTGGGAAAATGAAGCATCTTGGGAGGATGACAGTCTAGGAACTATCCAGACCCGGTTGGTCGGTCGGTCTGCGCAGGTTTCCGATCAAGAGGGCTTGTCGTGCTGCCATAGAATGTCCGGTTCTCCGGCAGACTGGTTGAGGCTTCTGGCCATCACAAAGAGAAGGTCGGAAAGCCGGTTAACGTACTGGCGGGAGGCATCAGAGACCGCATGGCCGTCGTCCACGGCGAACAGCGCGCGCTCAACTCTCCTGCACGTGCTTCGTGCAACGTGGCATAAGGCTGCAGCCCGGGTCCCACCGGGCAGAATGAACTCCTCGAGGGGCGCCAGCGCTCCATTCAGTTCGTCCAGCATATTCTCCACTGCCTCGACCCGATCAACCGAAACCAGCGTGTGGCCGGGCAGGCTCAGTTCGCCTCCAAGGTCAAACAGGGTATGCTGTACAACGGTAAGAAATTTGTGGATTTCCGCCGGCAACGCTTCGGTCATCATCAATCCGATGAGGCTGTTGAGTTCGTCAACCTGACCCATAGCTTCTACTCGCGGCGAGGTTTTTGGGACGCGCGTGCCGTCTCCCAGCCCTGTGGTGCCCTCATCGCCCGTCCGGGTATAGATTTTGCTGAGCCGTTTTCCCATTGGTGTTTCCTTGGTGTATTCCAGTAATAGTAAATTAACCGCAGGGTGGAATATAGGTGAAACTTCCCATCTTTGGGTAAGGCGGATGGCCCCAAGTCGGGGATTTCGTGGTTTATCGTGTAACGCCTTCAATGCTTGACGTCAACGACCGAGTCGGCGGCCGGACTTGCCAAGCCAGCCATGAAGACGGCATCCTTGGGTTTTGGGTTGTTGATCACAAAGATTAATGAGGATGATATGTATCAATACGACGCCTACGAGGATCCGATCCAGCGGCCACGTTATACCGGGCTGCCGACATTTATGCGCGCCCCTTTTCGGGAAGACTATGCGGGTCTTGATATTGGTTTAGTCGGCGTCCCTTTTGACGGCGGCGTCACTAATCGTACGGGCGCGCGCCATGGTCCCCGAGAGATTAGAAACCAATCGAGCCTGATGCGTCGGCGAAACCAGTCGAGCGGCATCAGTCCGCATGACATCTGTACGGTTGCTGATGTGGGCGATGCGTGGGTCCAGTCGCCATTTCATCTGGAAAAGAGTCTTAATGAAATTCAGACGTTTTTTTCAGGGCTTCACGCGGGGGGTGTCGTGCCCGTTTCTGCCGGCGGCGATCACTCGGTTACCTTGCCGATCCTGAGGGCCATCGCAAAGGATGGCCCTGTGGGGCTAGTGCACTTTGACGCCCATTGTGACACGGGTGACGACTACCTCGGATCCAAGTTCCATCATGGTGCTCCATTTCGTCGGGCCGTAGAGGAAGAGTTGATTGATCCCAAACGAACTATCCAGATTGGCATCCGCGGCTCTCTCAATGATCTTGACCAATGGAAATTCAGTCATGACACCGGAATGCGGGTCATCTACATGGATGAGTTCTATGAGTTGGGCGTCAAATCCGTAATCGAAGAGATTCATCGGGTCGCCGGGCGGGAACCGTGCTACCTGACCTTTGATGTTGATGGATTGGATCCGGTTTACGCTGCCGGGACAGGAACGCCTGAGGTGGGCGGGTTCAGCACGGTTGAGGCGCAGTTGATGATCCGTGGGTGCCGGGACCTGAATCTCGTGGGGGGCGACGTCGTTGAGGTCGCACCGCCCTTTGACCCGAGCGGCAACACAGCCCTGACAGGTGCCACCATGATGTTTGAGATCTTATGTGTGGTTGCCGATGCGTTGGCCAAAAGGCGTAGCACCTAGGGTCCGGGCCAATCACTCAAAGAGTTAGCCCGGCCGTTTGTCAAAAGCGGGGATGCCGTCAGGAATGTGATGAAAAGCCTGCTTGTCGCAGGTGAATATCGCGGCCCCAGGGGTAAATACGGATGGATCGTCCAGAGTGCCGACCTTGATCACGATCGATCCGGGTCGTTTTGGTGTCTGGGTGGCGAGGCTGGTGCCACAGGTCTCGCAGAAATAACGGGTAACCGGGCTATCCAGATCTGACCGGCGAAAAGATTTCATTTCGCCTTGCGTTAACTCGAAAGCGTCAAGCGGGAAGATCATCAAGGCGTTGGGATTGCCGCCGCTGATGTACTGGCATTCCCGGCAGTGGCAGTGCAAAGCGGCCTGCGCTTCGCCCTCGATCTGATAACGTACATCCTTGCAATAACAGCCGCCGGTAAGTTTCATGTTCTCCTCCGTTGCGGGTGACGATCGCACTAACACATTAGCACGGTTTAGAGGCGGGGGCTGTCGAAGTGAGCGCGGATCCGCTTTTGGTTAAAGATCGGGTCCTGGGGCGCGAAACATCGCCTGCATGGGCGTGATTACGAGGCCCTCAGTGCTGATCCGCTCGAGATCATCATGGAATACCAATTCAAACAGAGTAAGTAAAGCCTGTGGATCGGTTTGGCGTCCTGTTTTTCTGCTCTGCAATAGCTGCGTGACGTCTCCTAAATCTGCCAAGTCATCCCGCCGACCCTGCTCGGTAATGACGTATACCCGATCCTGCGTAATGTCATTCGCCTTCAGAAAACTGAGGTTATGGAGTCCTCTCGTGTGCTTCTGAGGAAGATAGAACAATATCTGCAGTCCCTTGAGATCATCAGTGATGCTGTGATCGACAAGGAAGGGTCCGGAGGGGTAGGTATCGGCAACGGTCTGAATGAACTTCCCATCGTCGTGGTGGACCGTTTTGTGACTCAACAATAGCCCACCGTAAATCATTGCGAGCACGCCAAAGAGTATGGACGTTGCAGCTCGCGGAGATCGGCAAACCGCCGGGAGGCGAGAGGCGATCTGCTTGAGGCCCAGGGCAGAGAGCATGGCCCAGGGCGCGACGCTGTGCAGCAGATAATGATGATGTTTACCAGAAAAAAAACTCAGGACCACCGGAATGGAGAAGGCCCAAACCCACAAAAAACGTTCCGGAGACTCACGATTGGATAGTGCTGTGCGCCAGGTCGCGGCGAAGGCTACAGGAGCCAGCAGGATCCAGGGAGCATTCACCTGCAGTAATGCGACAGCGTAATACCAGAACGGTTTGCTCATCAGCGCGTAGTCACCAGAGGTGCGCCCAACGAGGTCATAGAGCCACAGTTCGATGGCGCCGGGAACCTCAAGCGTGATGGCGAGCGGCCACCAGAGTCCGAGGAGCAAAAAAAGGATGACACCCCACGCCCACAGATAACGCCGAATCACAGACAGCCTGCCGGTGAACAGGATGAAGGCGCTTACGGGGATAAAGACCATCAATGGCCCAAAGCCAATGCCTTTGGTGAGGTTAGTGAGACCTGCCGCGGCAAACAGTCCGACGACCGCCCAGGGGCGCACCCCCCAAAATCGGACGCTATCGGCCGGTATCTGAGTGACAGGACTGACAGGATTTTTGGATGGCCTAAACTGGGCAAAGACGAAACAGGTCATTGCCGCCGTTGAGGTGAGGGCAAGGAAAATCTCGTCCTCGGCAAGGGTAGCGTAGCGGACAACCTCAAAGCTGGTTGCCATTATCAAGCCGCCGAGGATGCCAACCGTCCGACCAAAGAGTCGGGCGCCCATCAAAGTAACCAACAGAATTACCAAGCCACCTGCGATCGCAGTTGCCAGGCGGGCGATCCAGGCGCCAGAGCAGGTGCCTACGAGGCTGCAAAGTGAGACCGTAATCCATTGAGGCAGGGGAGGATTCTCCAGCCATGGCGTCATGCTGTCTCGACGGGGGATCAACCAGTCGCCGTTGTAGAACATCATTTTCGCCGTTTGGGGGAGGACCGACTCATGAATACTGAGAATGTGATCCTGTGGCAACGGCACGCAAAAGAGCGCGAGGCCGAACAATGCCGGAATCACAATGACCGGCCACTCCCGATTAGTCTGTGTTTTCGTCTGATACCTCGGCATCTGCATGGCGGCCAATATTAACTGGGTCAGCTCAATTATTACTGGCCGGGTGTCAGGATGGGCGTCGTCCCCGCTTCAAATCTTCTGGCGAAGACCGTCTGTGTCGATTGGCGCCATTATTCCGGGGATTTTATAATTTCATCACATGGGATCGGGTTCAATAAGCCTGCACCAACGTTTAATAAAGAGAATAGCGAGATGCCAAATTACACTGCGCCCCTGGACGATTTAAGGTTTGCTCTGGATCTTGCCGGCCTGCAAGAGGTCGCCTCATGGCCCGGATTTGAGGATGCGAGCGAAGATCTGACCCACGCCGTGCTTGAGGAGGCGGGAAAGTTTGCGTCTGAAGTGTTGGCGCCAATCAACCGTTCAGGTGATCAAAGCGGGCCGACGGTTGATGAGGGGGTGGTTACGACATCGGAAGATTGGCGGCAGGCGTATGCCCAGTTCAGTGAGGCAGGCTGGACGGGTTTGGTGCTTGATCCAGAGTACGGCGGACAAGGCCTGCCCCAGACTCTCGCATGTGCGGTTCAGGAGATGTGGGATGGAGCCAATATGGCCTTTGGACTTTGCCCGATGCTTTCCCAGACCGCGGCGGAGGCAATCTTCCTGAAAGGCAGTGATGAACAAAAAGCCCAGTATCTTCCGTCGATGGTGACTGGAAAATGGACCGGGACCATGAATCTCACCGAGCCCCAGGCAGGGTCGGATCTCGCGGCTGTGAGAACCCGCGCGGTGCCGTGTGAGGGAGGCCACTATCTACTGAGCGGTCAGAAGATCTACATCACCTATGGAGAGCACGACCTCTCTGAGAACATTATCCACCTGGTGCTGGCCCGCACCCCAGATGCACCAGAGGGCGTCAAAGGAATTTCTCTATTTATTGTGCCGAAGTTCATCCTGAACGCCGACGGAGAACCGGGCGAGCGCAACGATGTGCGTTGTGTGTCCCTTGAGCACAAACTCGGAATTCATGGCAGCCCAACCGCCGTCCTGTCCTATGGAGACAACGGCGGGGCAGTGGGATTCCTTGTGGGCGAGGAAAATCGGGGTCTTGAATATATGTTCATCATGATGAATCGCGCTCGTCACGCAGTGGGCATCGAAAGTTACGCCATTGCAGAGCGCGCCTATCAACGTGCGCTGGCTTTTGCCCGTGATCGTGTTCAGGGACGCGCTGTGGGAGACACCAGTGCGTCACGCGCCCCAATCGCGCGCCACCCTGATGTCCAAAGAATGCTCCTGAGTATGCGAAGCCGGATCGAGGCGATGCGTGCGTTATCGCTTTTCGCTGCTGCGTCAGCGGATCGGGCCAGCCATCATCCGGATGCCAACGAACGCGCACTCGGTCAGCGGCGTGTGGACGTCCTCACTCCGATTGTCAAAGGCTGGAGTTCAGAAGTCGGAAACGAGATCACGGCATTGGGAGTGCAGGTGCATGGGGGTATGGGGTTCATTGAGGAGACGGGTGCCGCCCAGCACTACCGTGACGCCCGGATCACGACGATTTACGAAGGCACGACGGGCATTCAGGCCGCAGACCTTGTGGGTCGCAAGTTGCTGCGGGATGGGGGCGAGATGGCGAACGAGATGATCGACTTGATGCGCCACGACGCAGCAGACGCAGCATCGAGTTCAGCCAATACAGTTCAGGAGGTAGGTGCGGCAGCGCTGAGTCTGGTGGAAACACTCGCCGGTGCTACCGCCGAGATCCTGGAAAGCGCCATTCGAGATCCCAGAAGTCCGTTTCATAAGTCTTTTGACTACCTGATGCTGTTCGGTATCGCGGCGGGAGGATGGCAGATGGCGCGAGCTGCTGCTGCTGCTCAGCAACAGTTGGATAGCCAAACAGCCGACAGCGATTTCTGTGAGGCGAAACTCCTGAGTTGTACCTATTATGCCCGTCAGGTGTTGCCGCATGGCCGTGCACACGCTGACGCGATCCATGCAAAGGATCTGCCTTCAGACGCTCTGGATCAATGGCTAGCGTGAGCCTAGGCCAGTTTTAGGCCATTCGCCACAGGTCGTTCTGGCTTTGCGAGAACGACCGACCCATCTTCCTGTGGAAACCCAGTGACGAGACATTGTGATCGCACTGGCCCAATCTGCTTGGGAGGAAAATTCACAACGCCAATCACCTGCACGCCGGCAAGTGCTTCTGGCTCATATAGATCGGTGATTTGAGCGCTGGATTTTCGTACCCCGATATCGGGGCCGAAATCCACGTGGAGAATATAGGCGGGGCGCCGGGCCTCCTTAAACACCTCCGCCGACACGATCGTGCCCACACGAAGTTCTACCTTTTCAAAGTCATTCCAATTAATGGTTTCCATTGTGATTCCTCTTTGGAAAATGGGTGGTCAACCGGCTGAGGGTTCAGTGAGCCCCAGCGCGGTGCGGACGCTATGGTAATCGCTTGAAATCGGCAAATGATTTTCATTGATGCCGCAGCCACGTAGCCAGTCACCAAGCGGGCGAAGCAGGGGGTCTTCCAGATGGGACTGCAGCAGTCCAAGCACCCGGGGAATATGATTGAGGTACTGGGGTTTGTCGTCGCGGATGGCGAGCCGACTAAAGATACCGGCGACCTTGCAGTGCCGCTGTGCCGCGAGGATCCGATACCATAGCTGGAAGTTCTCGAGATCCAAAAGGGGCATTGCCTGCAGATATCGCTCCCGCATGGAATTCACAAGGAGCGAAGGCAGATCCCGCCGGGCATCCTCGAGCAAAGACATCAGGTCATAGGCCATTGGCCCGACCAGGGCGTCCTGAAAATCCAACAACCCGATTTGCCTCAAGGGTTCGTCTGCGGGGATCGCCATCAGGTTGTCCACATGAAAGTCCCGCAGCACTAAAGTGATTGCCGGCGTGGGCAAAGAATCAAACACGGTTTCCCAGATCCTCTGATAACTCTCTCGTTTCTGAGGGGGCGTCGGCTGACCGGACAGTAGCGGTAAAAACCAATCCGGCAGCAGCAATGCTTCGGTCATGAGGGTCTGAAAGTCATATGGCTTGAGACCCTCGAGCAAGGCATCGGGTTGCTGGTGAAGATGAATCAGTAGGTCAATGGCCTGTGTATACAGTGCCTCGTGAGGCTCGCCTGCATTCAGGAGTTGAGTGAACGTACTGCTGCCAAAATCCTCAATCAGGGCAAAACCCGTATCCGTGTCGGACCGCAGAACAGCAGGAGCGCGCAATCCGAGATGGTTAAGGTGATTTCCAATCTCAAGCCACGCCGTGAGATTTTCTGTTTCAGGCGGAGCATCCATAAGCAAGCAACCGTGCTCGCCATCGTCAATTCGAAAATAGCGTCGGAAGGAGGCATCCTGCTGCAGCGGCGAAAGACGGCTGTCGGCAAAATCGGTCTCGGACAGAAAAACCCGACGCTGGATATCTCGCGTAGAGGGCGAATTCATCTGAGATCTGTCTCGACTGGCGCGCAAGGGCGAAGATCAGAAGATACCATGCAGTTGCCAGATCCCGCTGTCTAGATCACGGAAAACCCATGCGCTCAAGGCGCCGGATTTTGCATGATAGTAATCGCGGCGAACGGATTGACTGTCCCACCATCCGCTGCAGATGCGCTCGCGCTGGCGTTGCAGCAGAAGTGACTGGCTCCCCAGAAGCAATTGCCTATTGGACACCTGTATGGAGCGAGGCGTGTCAAATAACCACAGCGGCCGTTGTGCGCCATGCGGTAAAGCGACCGCTTTACCGACCGCGCATCGGTTCCAGGCTTTTTCCGGTCGGTGATCTGGCTGCATGCCAAGACCCTGTACCGCCTGTCTTCCGAGTCGATTTTGCAGTCGTTCAATCAGAGAGGTCTCACGGGTTGCTGTTCTGGGCAGTATCGAAAAAAGATCCTCACTTGAAGAGGGCAGCGGCGCAAAACGGCGGACCCTGAGTGAAACATGTGTAATGAGATCTTGTGCCTGGAATCCCTCAAACGCAAGTCGACAGAGCTTCATAAGATCGAGAGCATTCCCGCGGGGATGCGTCAGGTATACCGGGATGCGGACTGAACCATTGGAGTCATTGAGAAGATGCCACTCGAGTTGTTCGGCTAGAACGTGATGCCGGGTAAGATGGGTTTGCAGCTTTCCCAGCAGGATCTCCATAAAAGGCATGAGTTGCTCGGTATTGGCAATACCGGGATCAAATGCGGAATCCTGTTGAAACACCGGCGGTGGTGCAATTGCCGCTTGAGGATCGGCCTGTTTCCCCAGCAGTCTGTCCAGTTGATTAACAAGATCTGGGCCCAGGCGCCGGGCCAGTCCGTCTCTGGGAAGGCGCAGCAGGTCGCCCACAGTACTGATACCGTACTGCTTTAATGTCCGCTGTCTTTTGGCGCCAGCCACTACTGCTTTTGCTGGCAGCTCACGTATGGCAGCATGTATCCCTTCTTTTGCTGTGATACATAGAGATTTTCCGTTGCGAACACATAACAACGCGCTTGCAGCTGTGGGCATAGCGCTGATGCAGGGCGATTGCGTTTCAAAAGCCAACCCAGAGCGAATCTTCCCAAGAAGCTGGTTGGCGCCACCAAACAGTCTTGTGCTTCCACTGATCTCCAGCAGCAGATTATCCTCGGCAATACTAACCGTTGGTGTCCAGCGGCTTGCCAACAGAGCGAGTCCTGCAAGCCAATCGCTTTCGGCCGATACATCTTGAGGTACTGCCTGCAGCGCAGGGCTTAGCACCTGTGCTGCGGTAAGTGTCATTCCGGATCGTATACCGCTTTTTTGAGCCAGCTGATTGGGGGTAATGACTGTGTGTGTCTGACCCCGTTGGGCATAAACAGCCATCGGCTGCTGCTGCGTGGTTTTGCCAAGCGCTTCCAGCGGCAGAAAAGGGAAAGACACCGCAACCCAGAGGGGTTCCTGGGCAATACGGTGCCGTGCCTTGGACAGGGTATCTGACGGCGAGCGAATGACATCAGGGTTGCCGTGCACCGAAACTGGCAGAGCAGCCAAGTGCTTTGCACGCTGATGCAACTGAGCCACAGTGCTAAGTCTTTCTTGGCGCATCCTGATGCTGTCTGGGTATCGGTCTGGATTGAGATAAGGGATGCGTCACCATCAGATTCTGGTGCAGTGGGCCACCACGGCATTTGATCAGGTCGATACATAGACCATCATCAGTATTGCGGCAATGCAGTTTGAGCGCAGCCATGCTGTGAGTATTGAGCGCACTCTCATTTTGAAAACAGATGCCCAGCCCGCCTCCCTGCTCGGCAGCCAATTGCAGTCTTCGTGTGGCGGACTGACGCAATCTGCCAGGCCAGCACAACACTGCACTGCATGCGCGTGAGCGCAATGCCTGTTCTGCTGACCACAGGATATCTGCCGGATCTGATGCATTGAGCAGCAGGATTCTGGACAAATCCAGCCCGCGCTGACTCAGGCCGGGCGGGTAGGGTATGGCTGGTGGCGCGATCCAGATCTGCCAGGGGCGTGAGGATATGATTCTGCCAAGAGCCGGTATGAGCAGCCATAGCGGACTGTAGGAGATATCTTCTACCAGTATTTCGGTGAGGGCATTCTGGGGCCATCCACCGTTCGGCAGATGTTGATCAAGAGCGGCGAAACCGGTTGCGACAGCATCTTCGGATGGGGCTGCTTTCTTGCCGCGCCAGATATCCCGCCGCTGTAGGCAGGATTCGAGGCTCACGGCAGAGAGTCATTCCGTATCACCCCGACGCCAATTCCTTCGATAGCCAGCGGCTGTTGGCGCAGATCGATCCGCACAGGATCGAAATCAGGGTTTTTGGGGATCAGGGTAACGATATTTCCCCGACGTCGGAACTCCTTGACAGTGACTTCGTCATCCAGTCGGGCAACCACGATCTGTCCGTTGGCAGCTTCTCGTGTGCGGTGCACAGCCAGCAGGTCACGATTAAGGATGCCGGCATCACGCATGCTCATCCCGCGCACACGCAACAAATAGTGAGCTTGCGGGCGAAACAGCCTTGGCGGCAGAGGATAATGATCCTCAATGTGTTCGGTTGCCAGGATGGGATTGCCGGCAGCCACCTCACCTACAACGGGCACTCCGGATGGGGTCAGCAACCGTATGCCCCGGGATGCGCCAGACTGAAGTTCGATAACACCCTTGCGGGCCAGGGCGCGCAGGTGCTCCTCCGCCGCATTGGCTGAGCGAAACCCCAGCTGCTTGGCAATCTCCGCGCGGGTGGGAGGCATACCGGTAGTGTCGACAAAGGCCTGGATACATTCCAGCACCTGCAGTTGCCGTGCAGTGAGAGGTCTGTTCATGGGGTGTCGGATTCCGATTGGGCAGGATTCAAAATACTGTTCATATATACAGTTATTTCAGTATTCTGTCCAGTCCTACCAATTCTGGCAGGACTGCTGCGGTTCACCGGGTCGGCCGATGTTTTAGAGCAACACTAGAAAAACAGCTGAAGGGATAGAACGATGAAATCGCTGTCTTGAAGATAATAGATGGCGTTATCCGGATCGACATCAAGGAAAGTCTGCGCTTCCAGTGTGATCCGGGCATCGTCCAGCACTCTCCGACTGGCCTCCAATCGGAAACTGCTGCTGCTGTCGTCAAGGTCGGAGAAGACACCTGCCAGAAACTCCGAACTTTGGGTGTCATTGAATGAGGCACGCATCCCGATAAAGAGGTCATTCTGTAGCGGTACCGTGGTGCGGTCATCACGACTGTCAAAATGCCATTCTGCGAGCAGACCAAGATCAAAGAGCGAATCCGCAAGTTCGTAAATTGTGTACTCGGCTCCGCCGATACTTGCGTTGAAGTCGCTGGTAAGTGCTTCGGTCTCGAAGGCTCTGTGAATTGCCTCAAGCTTCCAAAGCCAACTGTCCAGGGTCAGTTGAACATCCAGACCCCACTGATTGATCAGGGGATATCGAGGCCGGAATGTCCCGTTTGACTGGGCAATGAACTCCGGGTCACGGGAGGTACCGCTAAACCACGAAAGACCATAGTCGACCAGGCCTCGATAGCCGGAAAATCGCGCCGCAAGATCCACGTGCTGTTGCCCATTGCGGGCCCCATAGAGTCCTTTGTCTTCCTCTATGGGAAAGGGCAGGGCCAGGGGTTGGTCTGACGGCAGAAATGCGCGCTCTCGAAAGCCGGGGAGTACATATAAGTCCAGCACGTCCTGATCAAACAGGCGACTCGCTCTGACCATCGGTTGCCCGAGTTTGTCTTCTCCATCAAAGCCCTCGAGTCGATCGGTCTGGTTGATGATGTCCACCAGGTGTCCGGATTCGGTTACACCCCAGAATACCCGGCTGATGCCGGCAACCCCCTCCCAGTCGTTCGCGGTGTACAACAGGTTCAATTCCCGGATATCAGCATGATTCATCTCGCCTCCACTGGAGGCAATCCGGCCGTAGGGGAGAAACGTACCGATCAGATGGTCGGAATCAAAATCGCTGGTGAACTCAGCTTCAAGACCCGTAAGAAACTGCTGGCGAACATCGGCTGAGCTGGACTTGATATTGGGGAAAAACTGCCCCGAAAGTGAAAGTTGAAATTGCCGGTCGACCTCCCCCCATGAGGCAGAACTAACCGTCAGGGCACCCAGAATCCCGGCGATAAGCCGCCCGCACCAGCGCCTTCTGTGAAGCGTAATCACAATAGGCGCTTTAAGGCATTCTTGTTGAAGTCTCCGCTGTCAAGGGGAGTTTCAAAATCATAGTTGAACCAAAGTAGGGTCGTGCTCTTACCCGTTTGATGATTGGTCATTTCCATTTTGTCTGCGCGCCAGTAACCTCCCGGGTATTCCTGGTAGTCAGAAAAATCCAGGGTCTTCAGCAGTTCATCCTTGCGGTCGTAGTATTCGATCTTGATGGATCGGAATTCAGCCTCATCCAGCCAGACAATTTGGCGTGTGTAACCAGAGTTGTCGTAGAGGGGGATGCGTTCGATCACATAGCATTGATAGACGCCACAGGGTTCGTCCCGCAGATATCGATAATCATATTTATCGAGTTCCTGAGAACTCAGATCTTCAAAGGCAAATTCGCTTCCCATAAACGGGCCGGATCGATTTCGCGAGGAAATACGTTTTACCCGTTTAATTGCAGGCAGATAAAGCCATTGATCATCCGGTTCGAGACCGTGGGAAAAGGTCAGCATTGCCGTCCCCCGGACATCCCGCGGTTCGTGGAACAGTGAAAGGGTTTTGTCGCCATCACCTTCGACCTCAAGCTGGCGGGAACTAATCTTTCGCCGGCTTTCCTTGCCCGCCCGGTTTCGAAGAATCATTTCCATATCAGAACTTTGGAATTGCCAACCGCTGTCCCGCTTGTCGGCCTCGGTCGCGATTTCGAGACCCCGGACTTTGCCGTCGGATGCGTCAGCCGACGATAGCTGTGGCAAGAGCAGGGCGATTACAACGAAGAAAACACTTGGGTGTCTCATCAAAAGGCTCCAGTAGTCTGTGCGAATTTTTGTTCAGTTGGTTTGGGGGGCAGGGCGCTCGCGGGACTCCCGCGCTTTCTCTCCACAAAGCCACCGATCGAAGCGGATAAGCAGGCCCGGCAGCAGCAGAAAGTCGACAACGAGCGCCAGCACCACAACCACAGCCACAAGCAATCCCATTTCCGCATTTACCGAGAATGCCGAAGTAGAAATCACCAGAAACCCTGCCGCCAATGCCAGCGTCGTGGTCCAAAGCGCCACGCCGACCGTAGCGAAGGAATAGCGCACCGCTGCCGCAGCATCCAGGCCCTGATCGCGCCTTGCACGCAGGTATTTGGTCATGAAATGTATCGTGTCATCAACGACGATCCCGAGCGTCATGGCGGCAACCACCGATAGGCCCAGGCCAACTTCCCCGTCCACCAAAGCCCATAATCCAAATGCCATGGCTGCCGGTGCAATATTAGGAATCAGGGTGAGCAGTCCAAACCGCCAACTGCGCAGCGCCGCAATCATCAACAAAGAAATTGCTATTAACGCAAAGGTGGTGCCCCCGAGCATGCTGACAATATTGCGCATGCCGATATGGGAAAACATGATCGGCGGGCTGGCAGCCGTTGTCAGGAGCGCAGGAGTGTTTTCCTGCATCCAGTCATAACTGCGCTGCTCAAAGGCAAGCGTCTGTGTGGTTGAAAGGGTTTCCAGAGTGGCGCTCAATCGGGTCCGTTGCTTTTCGACGTCTATCTGGTTATTGAGGTCCAGGCCATAGGGTAGGGACATTTCATACAACAGAAGATATTGTGCGGCCATGTCCCGCTCTTCGGGTAAGCGGTACCAGTCGGGGTCATCGCTGTGCATGCTGCGATTTACGCGCTTGAAAACATCCGTCAGCGTACTCACGTGCATCACTTCAGGCTGGTCAGACAGCCAGGTCGAGAACGCGTCAACCTGAGCAAGGTAGTCAGGGTCAGAAATACCGCCTGATTCACCCGAATCGAGTGCGTAATCAATGAAGTACATCCCGGTCAGATTATCGACAACGAAATCGGTATGTGGACGAAACTCGATCCGTTCATCGAAGTAGCGCACAAAGACATCATTCAGCTCATTCCGAGGAATAACCAGTACCAAAGCAACAATCACCAGACTGACCGTGGGCATGAGAGTTCGCCGGTGCGCGATGACCCAATCGGCCAGTCGAGTCATCATCTCAGTAATCAGGCCGCGACCCTGACGGGGTTTTGCGGGCAACAGGGTGACCAGAGCCGGCAACAGTGTCGTGGAAAAAAGCCAGGCAAACATCACACCCACTGCTGAGATATTTCCCAGGTCGTGAAAAGGCGGCGAATCACTGAAGTTGAGCGAGAGAAAGCCGATGGCGGTCGTCACGGAGGTCAGCAGTACCGGGCTGAAGTTAATACGGATGCTCTCAGCCATGGCTTCCTGTTTCCCCAGACCGTCTCGCACTTTCTGGAGCCAATTCGACAGAATGTGAACACAGTCTGCGACAGCAAGGGTCAGGATGATTGTCGGCGCTGACATGGAGGGCGGTGTTAGGCGAACTCCCATCCAGCCGGCAGTGCCCATGGCGGCGATGACGGAGAGCGCAATTACAATGAGCGTGCCGAGTGTGCCTGTGAGGCCCCTCAACTGCAAAAAGACCATTAACAGGATAATCGCCAGTGCTGCAGGAATCAGTTGAGTGGTGTCACTGATCGAGGCTTCCTGGAATGCCTGGTTCATCATGACGATTCCGGTCAGGTAGACATCCATGTTCGGATAGGTGACTTCAACGTAGTCACGTATCTCACGAACTGCCGCGGCCACGCGGGGATTTTCGGTCGCTTCATCGATGCCTGGCAGTTCAACCGTGATGTTGATCGCGGTAACGCGCGCATCGGGCGAGATCAACCGGCTAAGTAGGGCCGGTTCATCGAGTGCCGCCGCTTTGATACGAGAAAGATCAATCTCGGTAAGACCTTCGGGATGCTCTACAAGGGGGGCAACCTCAAGGTCATCTCCGATCGCCGTGGTGTGCTGGAAGTTGGTGAGTGAATCGACCCGAATCGAAAATGGGATCCGCCAGGCCCGGTCTGTAACATCGGTAACAGCGGCAAGTACTTCAGGGGTGAAAACCTCGCCATCCCGGGGCGCGAGGACGATCAGCGCATTGTCGTTCTTGCTGAAAATATCCTGCAGTTCCTCAAAAGCCTGCAGATGTGCATTTTCGCTTCCAAAAAAGACTCGATAGTCATTCGTAAAAGTGAGAAATTGACCACCCGAGGCGACGCCGAATGCGAGCAGGAGTGATAGGGCGATGGTGGCGGCACGATACCGGGTGACCCATCGGCCCCAGGTGAGCGAAAAGTGATCCATGATGATGGTTCCCGCAGAAAAAAGCGCCCGTATTTTAGGCCAAGTGCAATCTTTACGAAGACATCCCGTTGAAGATGCTCCTCTCATGGGCATGCGGCTAAAGCTCGATCGTTAGCGGATAGCAATTTGAGGAAATGCAATTATGGGTTTACGTCCAACTTCTGAATTACAATCAGACGCTGTTATTCTTTTATCCAAATGCTCAATGAAGTCCGGCCTGCAGATATTGACGGTAGTCCATCAGGAAACCTCCACGCCTGGGTTCCTTGGGAGAAATCTTTTGGCCAGAGGATATTCACTGGATCAGTACTGTCCCTGCCTCGGAGACGTATTGCCAGAAGACCTTTCCCACTTTGACGCTGTCATCGTCTTCGGCGGGCCGCAAAGCGCTACTGACGATGATGTTGCGGGAATCCGGGCCGAACTGGATTGGCTGGAAAAAACGGTACTGCCCTCGAAGATTCCCCTGCTGGGGATTTGTCTCGGCGCGCAGGAGCTGGCACGGGTGCTCGGGGCGAAAGTTGGACCGCGCGGAGACGGTATCGTCGAAATTGGTTATTGGCCCGTGGCGCCGACGCCTGAGGGCAAAGCCTTCTTGCCTCAGGAAACGACTTTTTACCAGTGGCACTCGGAGACATTTGAGATTCCTCACGGGGCAGTGCATCTGGCTCAAAGCGAGTCGTTTTCGGGCCAGGCCTTTTCTTACGCGGATCACGCCTATGGGATCGAATTTCACCCCGAAATTACCCGGGAGATGGTCAATCA
>WTHR01000115.1 GCA_011523045.1 Gammaproteobacteria bacterium
TGTTTTTTTGTTGCTGACGACGACGAAGTTGAGGAGTGTTTTCATCAGGCCTGTGCGGCCTGGGCTGAGCTCAACCCAAATAGTCACCCAACGATGACGCCTGTGCGTGTTCACGAATTACCTAAACCTGGGCTTTTGTTTCAAGCGGATTGCGTCGCAATCAAGTAGGCCCTGATTCACAATGACACGTTGTTTCCCAAATATAGGAGGAATAAATGATCAGTAATCCTGTTCCCTGGCCGAACGGTGCAAAGTGCGCTTGTGCAATAACGTTTGATATAGATACGGATAGCATTCTGCACCTTGAACACCGTGAGCGAGCTCCGACAATGCTCTCAACCATGTCATGGTTGAAATATGACGAAATCGCGATTCCTCGGATCCTGGACGTTTATAAGCGAGCCGAAATTAAGCAGACGTTTTTCTATCCAGCTTGGTGTATGGAAAGATATCCGCACCTTGTGGACATGATCCTGGAAGGGGGGCATGAGATCGCGGCCCATGGATATCTTCATGAGAATCCTAACAAACTCTCGCCGGAAGATGAGTTGTACTGGTTTGAGAGACAGATTGAGGTTATAGAGAAGATGACCGGGCAAAGGCCAAGAGGATGGAGGGCGCCTCTTTATAACTACTCTAAGTATTCGATCGACTATATGATCGAGCAGGGTTTTCAATATGACGCGAGTTTGATGGGTGACGATGTCCCATACATTTTGGAGACAGATAAGGGCAGCGTAATTGAGTTACCAAGTCATTGGGGCATGGATGATTGGCCGCACTATACGCACGCGCCAGATATGCACTATATGATGCCTATCAAAGCGCCAGATGAAGCCATGAATGTCTTTATGTCTGAGTTTAAAGCCATGCATAAATATGGTGGATTATGGGTGACTGTCTGGCATCCATTTGTTACCGGACGACTCGCGAGGTGCGATCGAATGGCGCAGATGATTGAAGATATACGATCGGAAGGAAACGTCTGGTTTGCAAAAATGGAAGAAATCACTGCTCATATTCAAAAATGTATCGACGATGGTAGCTGGACGCCAAGAGTAGACAAGCTGCCTTACTATGATGGACCAATTCCAGAGCTTAAGGATGCTGAGTTAGCTTGAATAACGAGCGCCCGGTTTTCCAACCGGGCGCTTTTTTTTAAGTTCGTTTAATGGAATCTGCCTGGTAAACCTCATCCAGGATGATCTCTACCAATTCGAAGTGAGACTGGCCATTGATGTCCTCAAAATAGACATGGCTTGGCCAGGGCACGCCAATATGGTTGTCCTGGGGCAGATCTACGCTTTCGCACACCCGCTTGATCGATTTCACGAATGACCGGGCATCTTCGCGGATGCTGATTCTCGTTGCGTCAATGTCTTCTATGCTGTTTCGGTCAATTTGCGGTGATCCAATTCCGCAGGTCAGTGGCAGGTTGCGTTTGATTGCCTCATGCTCGTAGAAGGAAACATTTACTTTGTCGGCCTCAAGACGCATGATGAAGACAGGATTGACGCTTACCTTTGCATCAGTGAGTTCCAGAAGTTTTTCCTGACTGGCGTCCTCAGCAGTTTGGACCTCCCGACGGGATCTGCGATCTTTCTTTTTGGCGCCAGCGACAAAGTCTCCGCGAAAGTTGTTGTCAAACACTCTATCGGCATAAGGTTTGTCACGCAGCATATGCCGAATGGACCGGATCGACATCTGCATGCAGTTTTCCGGCCCTATGAAGAAGGGAGATCCGGATGCGTCTGAGAGTTCGACCCAGCCGTCGGGAAAGGTCTCAAAGTGATGATCCATCCAGGGTCCAAGCACCTCATCACCCAGGTGATCCAGCAGCGCGTTGACAGTATTGGGGTCGCTAACCACATCAGCAAGAAGCGGTTCCTGCCCGTAGATATCCGCAGCGAGGCTGTAAGGTGCAGAGATTTGCAGCAGCGGCGGCACACCGGTGAGTTCCTGTGTCGCGCTCAGAATACCGTCAATGGTTTTCGGAATGCCGGTCGTAAAGTCGGGGGTCTTGAGGTCCCGCCAGTTGTTTTTGTTGATGAGAAACGCGTCCGGATCGGCACCAGGGGGAAACCGGTCCGGGTACATCATCTGTTGTCCAAGCGGCTCGCAGGTAAAGGCATAAAGCGCCCAGGTCATATAGAACTTATGAATGCCCAAAAGCCGACTGACCGCCAGATTGGTCCGGACGTAACGGTAGGGATCCGTGTTGTAGTAAGCCCAGGACTCTATGCCGTAAAGATCGTGCAGCACGGAAAGCCCCAGCATGTGGACAGATGCGGTTGAGTGGACACAATTGGGGGAGGTAAGTGTCAAGAAATCAGCGTCGAAGTTGCCAGCGATTGCATCGTCAAAGAAAGCCGTCATCTCCTTGCGTGCGGCTTCTTCTCCGGCCTGCCACCGGGTAAGCAGATGCAGTCCTTTGGGAAATGAATAGTCTTCGACTTTGCTCATGGGGACAGGGCTCTGGGTTACTGGAACCATCGCACAACGTCGACCGATAATGAGGAGATTCTATAGCCTACTTACCCTTTCGTAAGGGAGGGAATTTTACGCAAACCCTTTCTTTTGAAGGGCGATGGTTAAACCTTGGCAGGATCCAAAAAGTCTATAATTTGCCGCTGATCGTGTGCCACAAATACCAGCAATGCATCCTTTAGATCCCCTGGGTCGAGAAGAACTCGACCGCGCGGTCCAAATTATCCGGGACCAGATGAATCTTCCGCCCGACGCTCTCTTTGAGCAGGTCAGGCTTAAAGAGCCCTGCAAATCGGCCGTCAATGCTTTCAATTCAGGAAATCCATCCAACATCACCCGGGAGGCGTTCGCGGTTGTGTTGGATCGTTCTGCAGACGAGGTCTGCGAAGTCGTCGTGTCTTTGGATGAAAACAAGATAACGTCGCGCGAGATTATTCCTGGAGTTCGCATATCTTTCCTGAGTGAGGAGAGTGCGGAGTTTCGAAAGATCATCTGCGAGCACCCCGATTTTCTGGCGGCGCTTGAGCGTCGAGGAATCTCTGACCCCGAGCAGGTGCTTGTTGAAGGTTTTGCCGTGGCAAACCTCGCCGAGCCCGATGAAAAACATCTGCGTCATACTCGTGCGCATTGCTTTTTCCGGGAGCATCCCGAGGACAATGCCTACGCACGACCGATCGAAGGTCTTGTGCCTGTGGTTGACCTCAATAACCGCAAAGTCCTGCGCATCGAAGATAACGGCGTTGTGCCCTTGCCGCCTGACCGGGGCGACTATCGTTCAGATCGATTGGATACCCGGCCACCTTTGGCCTCCCTTGAGATTACTCAGCCTGATGGACCGGACTTTCGGGTCAATGGCTACGCGGTGGAGTGGCTGAACTGGCGCTTTCGTGTCGGTTTTACGCCCAAGGAAGGTTTGGTGCTGCACACCCTGTCTTTCCAGGATGGCGAGATCGACCGGCCCGTGGTCTATCGAGCGTCTCTAAGTGAACTGGTAGTGCCCTACGGTGATACAGCGGGGGACCACTACATGAACCATTCCTTTGATCTGGGTGAGACGATCTTTGGCAAACAGGTTAATTCGCTCAAGCTCGGCTGTGACTGTCTCGGCGAGATTTATTATTTTGATTTCGATCAGGTAGACGAGTTGGGTAATCCTCTGGATCTTAGCCAGATCGTATGTATGCACGAAGAGGATTACGGCGTTCTCTGGAAGCATACCGATGCGCACACCCAAAGAAGTGAAGTAAGAAGATCCCGAAGACTGGTGGTCTCTTCGTTCTTTACGATCGGCAATTACGATTACGGCATTTTCTGGTATCTGTATCTGGACGGCACGATTGAATTTGAAGCGAAGCTGACGGGCACGCTTTACTTAAGGGCAATCACAGAAGGAGAGCCGACGCCTTATGGGTCGCTTGTTGCGCCTGGAGTCAATGGCATGGTTCATGAGCATTACTTCAATATCCGACTGGATATGAGCGTGGACGGCGATGCCAATACGGTTGTTGAAATGCAGGCCGATCGCGTGCCGTCAGGCCCAGACAATCCCCACGGCAATGCCCATGGCGTCAGCGAGAGCGTGATCACTTCAGAGAGCGAAGGAGCGCGCAATACCGCGCCAAAGGACAGCCGCTTCTGGAAGATAGAGAATCGGGGCCGGTCGAACCGGCTCGGTTGGCATCCTGCATACAAATTGATGCCAGGGCCTAATGTTGCTCCGATGCATCAGCCAGGGTCGCCGTTTATGCGAAGAGCCGGTTTTGTAGAACACGATTTATGGGTCACCGCTTACGATCCCGATGAACTGCATGCTCCTGGTCAATACGTTAACCAGAGTGAAGGCGGGCCAGGCTTGCCGCAGTGGATCGAAAAAGACCGCAACCTTGTGGAT
>WTHR01000086.1 GCA_011523045.1 Gammaproteobacteria bacterium
ATCCTCGACATCGGGCACTCCGTCGCCATCAGAATCTGGATCAACGCCATTTGCGATGCCATCCCCGTCGATATCCGAATCATGCCGATTCCATATTCCATCGCCATCAATGTCTCGATCTAACGCGTTAGGGGTGCCGTCACCATCTACATCAGAATCAGATCCGTTCGGGATCCCATCTTTATCTGTATCGGTATTGGTACCAGCTCCGCCGCAGGTACCCCAAACAGGTTTATGCTCTAGCCAAAGATTTGAATGGGAGCTGAAGTCGGTGGGTTCTTCCTCAAACTGAGTAACGCACCAAGAGGTGAGATCTTGGTTGAAGGATGAATCAAAATAGAACATTTCACGCATATCAGTGACATTCGAAACATTCCAATTTCCTATATCTTCGTTAAAAGACGAGAACGCAAAAAGTTGTCTCATGTCGGTTACCCGTGATACGTTCCAGTCGCCTATCGCGCCACAACTGGCATAGTCCGAGCCGTCCTCGTAACTCCCGCCACCAAGATAATCTCGAATAGCGGTTCGGATACTCTTGTTATCGAAATCACAGGGATTTTGGACGCCAAATTTAGGCAGTAGACTTTCACAGGTGGCCTGGTCAACAGGATGGGTTGCCGGATAAGTGAAGCCATCAGAGGGGTCTGCACCGATGATCTCGGCGATATCGGTAAGGTCATAGGTAACTTGCACGGTTTCTGTGCAATCCAATGGGAGCGGGACCAGAATCTCTACTGCACGCACACTACCGGCGGGATTGAACTGTTTGCTTTGGTTTCGCTCGGCATTGGAATCGGCATAAATCCTGACAATGCCTGATTGTGCAACGCCACAATCCTGATCCCCTGTTGCGCTCAACAGTCGCCAGCCAATGGACGTCATTCGTCCACTGGTAACATCTGTATCGGGACGCGGATGGAGTTGGATAGTGGTACAGGGTGCAACCGGACCACTTGGTGAACCGATATCACCGTTATCGCCCTTGCCGTCACCATCTCGGTCTGGATCTTGCTCATTGGGAATGCCATCGCCGTCTATATCAGGATCTGATACGTTCGGAATCCCGTCCCCATCGATATCAAGGTCATTCTTATCGCTGATCCCGTCACTATCAGTATCCCGATCGAAATCGACTCCACTGGTGGAGCTTGAAGTGCAGCCTGCGAGGGCAAGCATTAAGGCTATAACGAACGGCAAAACCAAAACTTTTTTCGACATGGGCGTTTTTTGATTGGTGAACGGTATTTCGATTACGAAATTTAGTCGTTTTCACAGAGATATCAACCATTTCTAAAATATGGTTTGGTTCGAAATTAACCGGTTCAGTTCATAACAAGCCAATTGAAAATGACTTGTTAAAACTGCAAAGAGTCTCCCAGAGTCAAAACTATCAGAGTTCGGAGCAGACAGCCAAAACCGATTCGGCATCGCCACAAAACTGATCAATTCGATATACTGTGTTTTTATACAGTATACTGGAATCTTGAAATGTCCGGCTATGCCGAGCTGCACTGCCTATCGAATTTCACCTTTCTAAGGGGGGCTTCCCACCCCGGTGAACTGGTGCAAAGAGCTTTTGAGCTTGGGTATCGCGCGCTTGCCCTGACCGACGAATGCAGTGTTGCCGGGGTTGTCCGGGCCCATACGGCCGCCCGTGAACTTGGCCTGCATCTCATCATCGGCAGTGAGTTCACCCTGCACAATGGCGACAAGTTGATTCTGCTGGTCATGAACCGCCAGGGCTACCGGGAACTGACTCGCCTGATTACCGCTGCCCGCCGACATTCTGAAAAGGGCTGTTACCAGCTTGATGCCGACGATCTTTGTGCAGACCGCCTGCAGAACTGCCTTGCGCTGATTGCGAGTGACCCTGCCCCGGCACCCAACGCCGTATTGCTCTCAAGGTATCAGGCACTGTTGCAGCACACCCAGAGCATGCAGAGACTGATGCCCGGTCGCATCTGGATCACGCTGGAACAGCCTGGATACGGCGCTGACCATATCCATTCACAATCTCTGCTGGCCGTCTCGCAACAAACCGGTGTGCCCCTGGTTGCTGCCGGAAATGTCCACATGCATATTCGGGGGCGCCAGCCCCTGCAGGACACACTATCTGCAATCCGGTGCCAGCGGTCTGTTGCGGATATCCGGCATACGCTTGCACCCAATGCGGAGCGCCATCTCAGGACCCAATCAATTCTGGAGCATATTTATCCGCGCTCTCTTCTGGATGAAAGCATCAGGATTGCGGATCAATGCTGCTTTTCGCTGGATGAACTGCGCTATCACTATCCCTGCGAACAGGTTCCGGACGATCTCAGCCCCACACAGTATCTTCGCCAACTGGTCGATTCAGGTATTCGCAGGCGCTGGCCAGACGGACCGATTGACAAAGTCACCCGCCAGATCTCTCATGAACTCAGTCTGATTGCCGAACTGGGTTATGAGGGCTATTTCCTGACGGTCTACGACATCGTCTGCTTTGCAAAGTCCCGCGGCATTCTCTGTCAGGGCCGGGGGTCAGCGGCCAACTCAGCAGTGTGCTTTGCGCTTGGGATTACTGAAGTCGATCCGGCGCATATGGAGATCCTGTTCGAGCGCTTTGTCTCGCGCGAACGTAACGAGCCGCCGGATATTGATGTGGATTTCGAGCACGAACGGCGCGAGGAAGTCATGCAGTATGTCTATCGCCGTTACGGACGGCACCGCGCAGCACTGACCAGCGCGGTCATTACCTATCGCTCACGCAGTGCGGTGCGCGACGTGGGGCGGGCTCTGGGATTGTCACAGGATCAGATTGAACGCCTCGCTGGAAACCGTATCTGGTGGCAGAACAATCAGGTCATTCCCGAGCGGGTACGGGAGATTGGCCTCGACCCCAAAGCGCCGCTCCTTTTTCGGGTTCTGGAACTTGTACAGCAACTGATTGGCTTTCCCCGCCACCTGTCACAGCATTCCGGAGGATTTGTGATTTCTAAAGAGCCTCTGTGCGACCTGGTGCCTATCGAGAACGCTGCCATGGCGGAGCGCACCGTTATTCAGTGGGATAAAACCGATATCGACATCCTTGGGCTGCTTAAAGTCGATTGTCTTGCGCTGGGTATGCTGAGTGCGATTCACCGCGCGTTTGATCTCCTGCAAAAGCATCGGGGCATTCCGATGACCATGGCGACCGTGCCGGCAGAAGACCCTCAGGTTTACCGGATGATCAGCAATGCCGATACGGTAGGTGTCTTTCAGATCGAATCCCGTGCGCAAATGGCCATGCTGCCCCGCCTGCGGCCGCGCTGCTTTTATGACCTGGTCATTGAGGTGGCTATTGTCCGCCCGGGGCCGATCCAGGGCGATATGGTGCATCCTTATCTCAGGAGACGTAACGACGAAGAGGCGGTGTCCTACCCCAGTCAGGCGGTCCGGGAAGTGCTGGAAAGAACCCTGGGCGTCCCGATCTTTCAGGAGCAGGTCATCAAACTCGCTATGGTGGCAGCCGGATTCACGCCCGGCGAGGCGGACGGCCTGCGACGGGACATGGCAGCCTGGAAGCGTCACGGCGGACTCGGTCATTATGAGGAACGACTGATACAGGGCATGCGTGAACGGGGTTACGCTGAGGACTTTGCAAAACGCATCTATCAGCAGATTCTGGGATTTGGCGAATACGGCTTTCCTGAATCCCATGCCGCCAGTTTTGCACTGATGGTGTATGTATCTGCCTGGTTCAAATGCCATGAGCCGGCAATATTCACCTGCGCACTTTTGAACAGTCAGCCCATGGGCTTTTATTCACCCTCACAACTGGTGCAGGATGCACGTCGCCACGGTGTCAGTATCCGACCAGTCGATGTCACAAAAAGCGAATGGGACTGCACTATCGAATCGACCGGCAAAAGCCTGGCCTTGCGTCTTGGGTTCAACCGAGTCAAGCATCTCAGCCAGGCTGGTGCCTTACGCCTGACAGATGCCCGAGCGCATCAGTCCTTTGCCGACCTTGAAGATCTTGCCCATCGCGCCAGGCTGGACAAAGGAGATCTTCAGGCACTGGCTGACGCAGATGCTTTATCCACTCTGCTCCATAGCCACCGCCGTCAGGCGGCATGGGCAGCTGGAGGCATTGAGAAGCCATCCCCCGTTTTCCCCTCACCCCGAATCCAAGAGGCGGTACCCATGCTGCGTGCGCCACACGCGGGCGAATCGGTCTGTGCCGATTACGCCAGTATCGGTCTGACACTGGGTCCGCATCCCTTGGCACTTTTGCGCCAGCAGTTAAAGACCCTCGGTGTCATCACCAGCGCGGAGGTAGGTCGGTTGCAGCACGGGTATTACATACACACCGCTGGCATTGTTACAACACTGACTGTC
>WTHR01000037.1 GCA_011523045.1 Gammaproteobacteria bacterium
CTGGTATACAATATACCATAGTGTATCTCCCGGTACCAAACCCCGTTACGCTCCTTACTTTGATGTTCTGTTCTCTCACTCCCCGTGGGTTCCCGTTAATGACATCAGTGGAGAAAAACTTTGAAGGCTTATAAAAATCCCCAGTTTCTCGACAGCGCTGACGCCCGGCTGCTGCGCATCGTGTCCGAATTTATCGAACCCCAATCCCGGTTCGCGGATCATGATATCGAGGACACTATCGTTTTCATGGGGTCAGCCCGGGCTAGCGCTCCTGAGCATCTCTCCGATGAAGCAGGCGCCAGTGGCGATCCACGCCCCACTCTTGCTGATGCTTACCAGGCATGCCGAGAGCACGCGCGCCGTCTCACCGAATGGTCCAAAAACCTACCAGAAGACCACCGTCGATTTGTCGTCTGTTCAGGAGGGGGTCCCGGAATTATGGAGGCGGCCAATCGTGGCGCCTCAGAGGCGGAAGGCATCAATGTCGGTTTGGGCATCTCCCTGCCGCACGAACAAGCCAACAATGACTACATCACCCGCGAACTCTCGCTCGAGTTTCACTACTTTTTTATGCGCAAGTTCTGGTTTGCCTACATGGCGAAAGCAGTCGTGTTTTTTCCTGGCGGTTTTGGCACCCTCGATGAGCTATTCGAAATCCTCACCCTTTTGCAAACCGGAAAGATCCGCAAGCACTTGCCTATCGTGCTTTTTGACAGGTCTTTCTGGGAAAGTGCTGTCGACTTCCAAACACTCATCAACCACGGCACCATCAGCGAAGACGACCTCGCCCTCTTCCTACTGACGGATTCAGTGGACGAGGCGTTCACGCATCTGACCGATGCGCTCGCGCGCTACGGCGTGAAAGAACACGGCGCCACTTTATAGGGAATGGGCACTCTCAACGGTGGTCCCGCAGACCTTTACTGGCTGCAGGCACCGCACAAGTGAAAGCTCAGAACCTAGCCTGCCCGGTTTTGGGTCAGCCACTTCTCCACAAGACCCACCGTCTCATCCACGACTTCAAGTTTCTTACCCTGTTGAGCGGCGACCAGGGACACCAACTTATCGACCCTTTCTATATTCGTGGCGCCAGCGGCCAACGCGCGGGCAGCCGATGAAGGGCTGGCGAGGGAACTCGCGGCTTTGGCGTACTTTTCGAAAGGCACGAAATCGGACGCGTCCCCGCCAAGGTCGATACATACGCCGACAACCCATTCATAAACGGCCTGGCTCGCTTCTATGTCGCCATGGACCGCATCTTTGATCGGGCGCATCTCTTCCGCCTGGACGCAGCGATAGTTGCCGGCCATGAGCATCGCCCATTTGGCCAGCGGAACAAAAACCGAGTCATACACTCTCAGTTTTACAGGCAACTCCAGCTCACCGAGTTCAGGACTGGTAAAGCGGGCCGCTTCGATTCCCGCATCGAGCTCACGCAGCATCGCGGTATGACTGTCATCCGCAAACGCCGCCGCCTTGAAGTTAGTCGGAAGCCGCACCTGAAGCACATTGGGCTGCTCTTCCGGCGGACGAAACGCCTGCGGATCCGGGCTGCACAGTGTCATCAAACCGGGATCGAACGGATCCCAGAGCTCCGGCTCAAGAAAACATTCCCGAAGGCTTTGGGTCTCAAGCCCCGGTATGCGTGCGAGATAGGGAAGCAAAGGCATATTGGTGATCGCCATCGTCGGCACACCCGAGGCTGCCACCCGGCCAAGCAATTCTCTGACTCCAGCAGCGCTGTATTGCGGCTCCTGCATGGCAAGTACCACGAGATCAAACTCCGAGGGAGTGACCTTCTCTGGCGCACTTGCATGCAAGGAACCCGGCAGACCCCCCGAGGCGACCTCCACCAGGCCTTCGTGGCCCTTGACCGGCATCCTGACCACCGAGCCCTCAGCATTAAAAATTTCGGCTGTGGCGTCCCGACACACGAGCGTCACGTGATGGCCTGCCATCATCAGTTTGGTCGCTAACAAGGAGCCATATGACGCGCCCAGAATGAGGATGCGGTATTGGGTCGGATTGCTGTCGGTCATGGTTTTTCTCAACTGAATATTTTGAAAAGAAGTAATCGGGCGCGGAGTTTAACCGATTGAGATCCCCCGCATGGGTGGCTATGACTCACCCTGCTCAAATGATTGGAGGCGTCTAGTCAGAAGCGAGATCTCCATGCTATTCTGGATCACCGACCCCGGTTCGTGGCCTCTGACAACTCGCAAGGAGACGGATGCGATGAATGCAGTGCCAAAGCCCTTCTTAAATGACAAACCGCTCTGTGATAATGCCGCCGACAGTTACACCATGCCGGCCAGGCTTTACACAGACCCAGACATCTTCGAGCAGGAAAAAGAGGCAATTTTTGCCAAATCCTGGCATTACATCGGACACCAGAGCCATGTCGCCAAGATTGGTGACTACCTCACGCTGGACATCGCAGACGAGAGTGTTTTTGTCATCCGCTCTGATGACAATGAATTGCGGGCGTTCTTCAATGTCTGCAGGCATCGCGCCCATCGACTGCTTGAAGGGGCCGGCAACACCCGTGCCATCGTGTGCCCGTATCACGCTTGGTCTTATCACAACGATGGGCGGCTGCGGCACGCGAGATTCGCCAATGAGATGCCCTCTTTCTCACCAGAAGAGTTCTGTCTGCCCCCTGTTCGCCTGGAATCACTTGGAGGATTACTCTTCGTTAATCTGGATCCTGACGCACCACCGATCCAAGCGCTGGCCCCTGGATTTGAAGAGGACCTTCAGTCGCTTGTTCCTCAATTCGATGCGCTTAGGCCAATGGATACCTTTGCCTTTGATTCGCCAGAGTCTGCTGACTGGTCTGCCAACTGGAAGGTGGTCGTGGACAATTACGTTGAGTGCTACCACTGCCATCAGGCGCACCCTGCCCTGGCCGATCTGATGGAGATGACCAGCTACGAACACGAGGTTCAGGAACACTGGGCCCGCCAGGTCTCGCGCACAACGCGCACGGACAACAAAGCCTATCGTTTTGATGCCAGTGACGACGTTCAGATTGCTGCGTATTGGTATCTTTGGCCGACGACCTCAATCTGGCTGGTCCCGGGTGACGCCAACCTCTTTGTGTTATCCATGATGCCAAACGGTCACGAGCGCACCGCTTTTTCGGGTCACCGCTATGGTCTGTCGGAATCCGTTGATGCCGAGCGCAGCGAGTATCTCAACGCCATCCTGGGGCCTGAGGATCAATCGCTATGCGAATCCGTACAGCAGGGCCTCAAGTCACGCTCATATAACCAGGGCCGATTCATGGTCGATGCGGCCAAATCCGGAGTTGCCGAGCACGGTGTGCACCAGTTTCATCGTCTGGTGATGGATGCGCTTCAGGTATAGATGACGATTACGATCCCGTGCGTTGATCTTAAATCGGCGACGTCTTCGGTTTCAGACTCCGGGATCGCCCAGCAGCTTGATAAGGCCCTGTCTTCCCATGGCTTCTGTTATATCCAAGGGCATGGCATCTCTGAGGCCGAGATATCCCAGATCTTTGAAGCGAACCATGCGTTTCATCGGTTAGCCCAACACGACAAAGAAGCCATCGCGGTCAATGCTTTTCATCGGGGCTACATCGGGAAAGGCGCCAGCAAGACGGTCACGTCTACGGTAGCAACAGCGACCCACTCCAACCGGTCCGAGTCGTTTATGATGATGCAGTCCGTCCCGTCTGATCATGGCCAGTGGGGCAGCGCAATCTTCGGACCCAATCAATGGCCCGAATCCCTGGGCAATCATTTTCGGACACAGTGTTTCAGTTACCTCAAGGCAATGCAAAACCTTGCCAACGAACTGACGCAACGACTCGCCGTTGCTTTGGGGCTTGCACCTGATGCCTTCAGTCATTGGTTCACCGAGCCCACCGTCTTTTTGCGTTTGCTGAAATATCCCGCCGCCGCCACGACCGATCCTCAGGGTGAATTTGGGTCTGCGCCACATACCGACCATGGTTTCCTGACCCTGGTTGCCCAGGACGCCACCAGCGGCCTTCAGGTGCGGGGAACCGATGGAACCTGGATACCGCTGCCGCCAGTCAGGAACGCCCTCGTCTTGAACGTCGCGGATATGCTTTCCGTTATTTCCGGAGGCCGGTGGCCCTCATCGCCACACCGCGTTGTCCTTAATCGAAGCGAGCGCTACTCCACAGCCTTTTTCTATGATCCGAACTTCAGCGCAATCATTGAACCCCAAGTGCCCCCGGCGACATCCACCGGAGATGAAGCGCGGATCCGCTATGGTGAGTACCTGATGGCGCGTTTCGACAGGAACTACCGATACCGCTCAGAAGCGGGATGAATGCTACGATCTGTTTGAGCAGCGCAACAGCGCCAGCGTGCGGTATGCTGACGTCAGCCGAAGGATTCGTGGTTGAAAGGTGGCGCTGAAAATTCCATCGAAAAACAGCGCGTGAAAGTGGAAATTGGGATTCAGGCCCGAGCCAAATCGCTGATTCAGCGTCACTGCGCCGGTCTGCGCACCCTTGACGCCGTGGGACGGCGTCTTCAAAATTTATCCGGGAGAACGATGGCTACTTCACCAATATCTCTGTAAGCACTCAAAATTGTACAACTTCAATCCTGGAGGAACCCATGAACAAGTTCATCGGACGTACTGTTGTCGCGGCAATTGCCTGTACATTTGCACTTGAGGCGGTCGCCACCGAGTGGAATGTCTCCGTCTGGGGTAAGCGGCGCGCGTTTACCGAGCACATCGAAAAGCTGGCTGAACTCGTCAGCGAGAAGACCAACGGCGGATTCACCCTGAATATTTCCTACGGCGGTCTGTCTAAGAACCGTGAGAATCTTGACGGCATCTCGATCGGGGCGTTTGAAATGGCCCAGTTCTGTGCTGGATATCATCGCGACAAAAACCGTGCGATCACGGTATTGGAACTGCCTTTCCTGGGGGTCAACACGCTCGAAGAAGAAGTTGCGGTGAGTAGCGCTGTTTATGGGCATCCGGCGGTACAGAAAGAAATGGCACAGTGGAATGCCAAGCTCATCATGACCTCGCCCATGCCGCAATACAATATCGTAGGAACGGGAGAGCCTCGTACAACTCTGGCGTCCATGGACGGCATGCGGGTCCGCGCTACCGGCGGCATCGGCCAGGCTTTCAAGGCCATCGGTGCGGTCCCGACTTCGGTAACCGCTACAGAGGCCTACAACGCCATGGAGTCCGGTGTGGTGGATACGGTCGCCTTTGCACAACACGCGCACTTCGCCTTTCGCACCATCGACCAGGCTACCTGGTGGACCTCAAACCTGAATCCGGGCACGGTGAATTGTCCCGTCGTCGCCAACATCGATGCCTATGAGGCGCTGACCGACGCGGAACGTGAGGCTTTTGACAGTTCCATCAGCGAAGCGCTTGATCACTATCTCGCCAACTATGGTCAATTGCTCGCAAAGTGGGATACGGTTCTGGCCGAAAAGAATGTTCAGAAGATTGAGCTTGCCCAGTCCGAAATTGATGCCTTTCGGGCCCAGGCAGCGGATCCGATCCGCGAGCAATGGATCGCTGACATGACCGCGCAGGGGCTGCCTGCCCAGGAGCTCTACGACCTGGTAATGAGCACTCTGAACAGCATGCGTTAAATTCCGAGCGGCGCCGGTTCATCCGGCGCCCTTTTTTTATGGCCGGATCATCTTCAGTTCTGGAAAATGACGGCCTGTTGAGCAGGCTGGACCGCTCGCTGCACCGACTCGAGGGCTGGCTGGCACTCGTGTCAGGTCTTGCGGTGTTTGCCATCATGGCATTCGCTGTCATTTCCGTCACCGGACGCAACGGGTTTAATGCGCCAATCCCGGGTTACGTTGACTGGATTGAGCAATTGATGCCCCTGATCGCGTTTATGGGAGTTGCCTATGCCCAGCGCGATGGCACCCACATCCGCATGGATATCCTGATCGGGCAACTTAAAGGCCGCCCGCTGTGGATTGCCGAATTCATTACCACTCTGGCCGCCTTAATCCTGATGATGCTCCTGGTCTGGGGAAGCTGGTCGCATTTTGATAGAAGTTTTGATTTCAGCGCACCGAACTGGAGTCGGGATTCCTCTATCGATATCGGCTTGCCGATCTGGCCGGCCAAGTTATTGGCGCCGGTCGCGTTTTCCGTTCTTGTGATTCGCTTTCTCATCCAGCTGTGGGCCTATGCGCGGGCCATGATCTATGGCCAGTCCGAGCCGGTGGCCGTACCCATGATTAAGTCTGTAGCCCAACAGGCAGCAGATGAGGTACAGGTGCTGGAGGATAAGGACGTCGTGGTGAGTGAGCAGCGCTGATGGAGCCCATTGAGATCGGACTGTGGGTGTCGGGCGGCATGGTACTGCTCGTGGTGCTGGGTATGCGTGTCGCCTTCGCCGCGGGCCTTGCTGGCCTGTTGGGGTTGATCTGGATCTTCTGGGCAAAGTTTGGATATGACCCTGAACGGTTCGGCAAGGCGTTGACTATCGCCGTGAAGACCGCCGGGCAGGTGCCGCACTCCAAGATATCCACCCAGACCCTGAGCCTGATCCCGACTTTCATCCTGATCGGTTATCTGGCGTATTACGCGGGGCTGACCCGTGCACTATTCGAAGCGGCCAAGCGCTGGGTTGGCTGGCTGCCTGGTGGGCTTGCGGTTTCAACCGTGTTCGCAACAGCAGGTTTCGCGGCGGTATCCGGGGCATCGGTTGCCACCTCAGCGGTTTTCGCCCGTATCGCGATTCCAGAGATGCTCAAGATCGGTTATGACAAGCGTTTTGCCGCCGGTGTGGTAGCAGCCGGGGGAACGCTGGCGTCTCTGATCCCGCCTTCGGCGATCCTCGTTATCTACGCCATTATTGTTGAGCAGGATGTCGGCAAACTTCTTCTGGCCGGATTCATACCCGGGGCATTTTCCGCGCTGGTCTACGGCGCCCTAATCGTGATTCTGGCGCTGACAGTACCGAATTTCGGACCACCGGTAAAAGGGTTTTCCTGGCGACAGCGGTTTGTGGCCCTGCCGCCGGCACTGCCGATCATCGCCGTTGTCGTGATCATCATCTTCTTTGTCTACAACCCGATGCCCGAGAGCTGGTATATCGGTTCCTGGCAGGTGGGCGGTGATGCCTGGGGTACGCCGACCGAAGGTGGCGCCATCGGCGCGTTCATTGTCTTTTGTATGGCACTGGTGCGCGGGATGCGCTGGCGACAGTTCCGTGAAGCCTTGCTGGAAACCGCCAAGCTGGCGGTGATGATTTTCACAATTATCTGGGGTGTACTGATCTATGTACGCTTCCTGGGGTTTGCCAACCTGCCCCAGGCGTTTTCGGAATGGATTACTGGGCTGGATCAGAGCCCGATGCTGACCCTGGTATTGATCCTGCTGGCCTATGCTGTCCTCGGCATGTTCATGGATGCCATCGGTATGCTGTTGTTGACCCTGCCGGTCGTTTACCCGGCGGTCATGGCTCTCAATGGCGGCGAGTTTGTATCGGCTGCAGACAGTACATTCGGCATGTCGGGTCCGATGTGTGCCGTCTGGTTTGGCATCCTGGTGGTGAAAATGGCCGAGTTCTGCCTGATCACGCCACCCATAGGGTTGAACTGTTTTGTAGTCGCGGGTGTGCGCAGCGATTTACGAGTGCAAGATGTGTTCTACGGTGTTACGCCGTTCTTCATCGCGGATGCCATAACCATCGCGTTACTGGTTGCGTTCCCCGCCATCGTCCTGTGGTTGCCGGGTCAGATCTGACGATTGCTGGTTCTTCTCTTGCTATCGGCAGGACACCCTGATCGTTTCAGTCCGCTGGATGAGCTGGTCCGCATCGGAACAGGCGGTCACCACTGTCTGTGGTCACGGTATCGAGTCCCGGTAGAAAAAAGGCCCGCGCAGAGACGCTCTACCGGAACCTGACTGTGTGGCGGAGAGGGAGGGATTCGAACCCTCGATACGCTATTAACGTATACACACTTTCCAGGCGTGCGCTTTCAACCACTCAGCCACCTCTCCGCAGGGCGCCAAAGGGTATCGAAGTTAAGCCCCCGACGCAAACCGGATTGGCTTAGACGAGATTCTTCAGACCCGTGACCAGTCGGTCCAATCCCTCGATCGCGCTATCGCTTTGCAATGCGCCAAAGGAGGCTCTGAAGGCACAGGTCTCGCTAACACCAAAGGCGCTGCCCGGAATCACCGCTACACCGAAGCGCTCAATGAGGTTACGCGCAAGATCCAGATCGTTGCCTTTGTAGCCAGGGATCCTGACAAACAGGTAGAACGCTCCCGTGCTTGGCAGAAGACTCGCCCTGCCTTCAAGAGACTTCATGGCCTCAATGCCTTGCCGGCGAACAATTGCCATGTCAGCGAGATAGGGACGGCAATATCCCGGCCCCGCCCGCAATGCGCCCAGAGCAGCATATTGGGAGATCGCGGTTGCACAGATGACATTGGTATCCTGAACTTTTCTCAAGGCTCCGAACAGCTCCTCAGGAATAACAGCGTAGCCGATACGCCAACTGGCGAAACCATACGCCTTGCTCAATGAGTACAGGCAGATAGTGTGTGGCGCACTTTGCCGAATCGCACCGGGAGAAAAATGCTCGGCATCATCGTACAAAAAATACTCATAGGCTTCGTCGCTGATATGGTAAATCCCGCGTGCCCGACAAGCTTCATTGACGGCTCTCAAGTCGGCTTCCGGATACACGATACCGGTCGGGTTGTTCGGGGACACCGTGACGACGGCTCGGGTTTTCTTCGTAATAGCGCTTTCAATGGCATCTATCTGCAGGTGTCCGGCGTCATCCGTCGGTACAGTCACGGGAATACAGTCCGCAATCCGAACCGCCATCTCCTGATTGAAGTAAAAGGGCTCGGGCAAAATGATCTCGTCCCCGGGGTCGCTAATCGCCAGCAGCACATTCAAAAATCCCATATTGCTGCCAGCCGTTACCACGACCTCCCTGCCCTCAAGTCCTATAGCGTTCTCTTGCTCCAACTTTTTTGCAAGCGCTGAGCGCAAAGGCTCCAACCCCTCTACGGGGCCATACTGATGCGCGGTGGGATCGTTCCAGAAGTCACGAAGTGCACTCTCGACCTCAGTCGGCGGAGGGTAATGCACGATTCCCTGACCCAGGGAGATCGTCCCGGGGTTTGCGAGAATCAGATCCCCAATAACGGGGATGATCGGCTGCTGGACGGATGCCATCCGCTTGCTGGCAGAAATCATTTTGGTTTTTGCTGGGGTTGGAGTCACAAGATGGGTCAACGCAGGTCATTGACTGAAGACTGATACGGGAGTTGTGAAGACAACTTTCCCTGCAGCGCGATACCCGTGTCGCTATCCCTATTAAGAGGCTCTTTTCCGCGGTATTATATGACCCTATCGATTGCGTCCTATCTTGACCTCTCACACAGCCAGGCTGCGGTATCGATAACCGGCGACCCTATGATCTTCCAATACACTGTTAACGCCTGCAGGATTCGGCTCATAGCAGATATTTCCGTATCACGATGACAGCAGATACGCACAATCCAGCGCCTGACAAGGCCGGCAATCAGGCAGACTCTACAGACTCCGTTGAGGGCGATCTCCTAAAGGCTGCGCCTTTGGCGCCAGGGGCAGCCCTTGGCTCCCATACAATCTCAAGACTGCTCGTCACCTCTGACAGCGGATACACTTATCTTGCCGATGACGGGGCAACCGTTATTCAGGAGTATTTTCCGCTCCAATTTGCCGTTAGAGATACAGATAACACGTCTTTGCTGCTTTGCGATGCCCAGTTCAATACAGACTACGAGCAGGGTCTGACGGAATTTCTGCGTTTGGCTCGCGCATTGAGCCAGTTGGATCACCCAGGACGTATTGCGCATTATCAGGAAAACGATGGCGCCGCCTGGTACGCCGTTGAACTGCCGGTCCGTGCCTCGTTCGCCGATCTGTTGCAACCCGGACAGCGCCTGCCTGAGGAAACCCTGAGAGCAGTTCTGTATGCTGCCATTACCTACCTCGATGCGATCCACGAAACCGGCGGTTTACATCTTGAACTTACCCCCGAGAGAATTCTGATTGCGGATGAGGATCAGTTGCTGATTTGCGGATTCAGCACCGACCGGTTTCATTATCCGCCCGAAGATGCCCACACCGAGCACGACTTTCGTGCCCCAGAACTGGCGAGTTATCGGGGTCAGCTCGGCCGCTGGACCGATTACTACGCCTTGGGTGCCATCCTGTATCAGGCGGTTTGTCGCAGCGTTCCTGTCGACTCCCTGACACGCCTGGATGCCCTCGATCGCGGTCTTGGGGATCCCCTGCCCTCTGTCATGGATGCTGGTGAGGGCTATTTTTCGCCAACCCTCTTGAGTCTTGTCGATCAGCTTCTGTCTTTGGACACGGCCGAAAGGCCCCAGAATGCGGAAGAACTCATTGATGCCATCGAGCCGAGAGGGGTTCTGGATAATGAGCAGGCCGACCCTCCGGAGTTGAGTGTCGAGGCCAAACCGGCGAAGCCGAGAAAGCAGCAAGCCTATAAAGGTCCGGCAAACGGGGAAAACGCGATCACCCGTCGGGTCAAGGGTGCCTCATCAATCGTCTTAAGCGCTCTCGATAAGACCAAAAATGCCGTTAATCTTGCAAAACCTGTACCGCCGAGGCGCAATACAAAGGCGCCCTCGATAGCCGAGTCGCACACAGCGAAGCCGGTCAAAACTCCTGGACGTCAGGAGCCGCTATTTACAGGAGACGCTCACGACATTAAGACACCGTCTGCCGAGAACCGGGCCCCTTTAAAGATTGCGGATGATCTTGAAGATGCGGGCGAGGTACTCACCGAACCGAACTTCCGGGACTTCTCTTTGCCTCCCCAGAGTCGCGCCAAAACCCAACCCAAGCGCTCTCACGCCCTGCCTCACCTCGATATCAAGAAATGGTCTCAGCGGCTCGGTAGTCCATTCAAGCATTACTCGGTACGCTTCGGGGTCGGCGTGCTGCTGGCTCTTCTCGCCATCTACCTCCTTTATCTGCTTGTGACGCCCCCAGGAGCAAACAGGGACACGGCTTCCAATACGACTATCGAGATCATTGGCGCGACTGACCTGACTCCCTCAGATACCCCCACACTTGAAATCGCCCAGATAGGGAGTTCAAGCGAATCCACAATCCCGCAAACCACTGAGTTCGCCAAGGATGATGATCTCGCCCGCGCCAATGCCTACCGCGATGCAGAAAAGCTGGCCAGACTCAGCGAACCACACCTGGCCCGCGCACGCACTTACCTCGCTGAGGGTCATCTGATTTCTCCGCCTGATGCGAATGCTTACAGCGAGTTTCGAACCGTACTCAAGATGGATCCCGACAGCAGCGCAGCGCAACGGGGAATCAATCAAGTCACCGCTGGTGTGCTGATCAAAACCGAAGAACTGACTAAAAATAATGAGTTTTCCGGCGCCAGAGCGTTTCTTGATGAGGCGGTCGCGGTCATAGGTGATAGCCCTGAGTTTCAGTCTGCCAGGTCAAACATTGAAGCCACCCAGGCACAGTGGAAACAACAGCAGGCCCTCGCAAAACTTGAGGCCGACAAGGCACGGCGTGCGCGAGAACAACAGCAGAAAATTGAGACATTGCTGGCTGCAGCGTCCACAGCAATGAATGAGAATCGCCTTCGCACCCCGCCAGGGGCCAATGCGCTCGGGATATATCGCACCGTCCTCACACTGGATCCCGCGAATGCCCGAGCGAGGAACGGAATTACAAGAATCACCCAGGTTTATCTCGATGAAGCTCGCGATGCCCTGGCCCAAAACCAGCTCGGCCGGGCAGCCCAAGAGCTCGAGGCGGCAGCCGCCGTGGACCCGACTAATCCGAATGTTGTCATCCTGAGCACACAGTTGCAGCGGCGGCAATATCTCGAAACTGAACAACAAAGACTCCAGGCAGAAGCAGATGACCGAATCTCCCAGGCCCAGGCCATTGCGGATGAACAGGCATCGCTCAACCTCACAAGCGGTGTCACCGCCTACTACAATGGAAACTATCAGCGGGCCTATCAGTTTCTTTCCCCCCTTGCGCAAGAGGGCGAGCCCCAAGCGCAGGTCCGGGTCGCCCGAATGCTCCTTGAGGCCCGGGGCACCAATCGTGATAAGCCCAAGGCCATCGCGATGTTCAGCGCAGCACTCGCTCCGATTCAACTTGCTGCGCGCGAAGGTCGCGCCTGGGCACAGTCAGATCTTGCAGACTATTTTGTTGACGGATTCGTGATCGATAAAGATCTCTCGAGCGCGGCGTTCTGGTATCGCAAGGCAGCCGAACAGGGCTACGCTCCGGCACAAACAAACCTCGGATGGCTTTATTTCAACGGCTATGACGGGGTAGCTCCCAATCGGGCCGTAGCGGTGCACTGGTTCGGCGAAGCTGCCGCGCAAGGTAATCGCGCAGCGGTCAGGAATCTTCAGGCACTCGGCGAGGAAATCCCTGGCCAGGGTGGAAGTTAACCGACCTCCCTGCCCTCTGATTGGCGCTGCTTAGTCGGGACCGCCCTGATTTAAAGGCGCCCTGGTCTTACGGACATAGGTCCGTTTTGACGGGATCACCCCACGGACACCACCCTGCGGATTGTCGATATCCCCTTTTCGCCGAGGCATAAGGTGCATGTGGACGTGAAAGATGGATTGGCCCGCGTCTTTCCCGGCGTTGACCCCCACATTAAATCCACTGACGGTTGCATCCCACCCTTCAATTCGGGCCTTCATCTTGACCAGCATCTGATGCATGTCCAGAAGCTCGGGCTCTTCTAGATCGAAATACGAGGCAACATGTCTTTTGGGGATAATGAGCGTGTGGTGTTCACTCACGGGGTAACCATCCCGCCGGGCGTAACAGTACTTCCCTTCCTCCAGCAGTTCGTCGTTATCGAAGTCACAAAAAAGGCAATCTTCCATGTCTTTGTCAAATCCCAAAACTCAGAATGTCAAAGCCCGCGCCGATGGCAGGAAAGCAACAACCACTCGCCGGATCTTTTTTTTGGTAATGGCGGAGAGGGTGGGATTCGAACCCACGGTACCTTGCGGTACAACGGTTTTCGAGACCGCCCCATTCGACCACTCTGGCACCTCTCCGGAAATCTTTTTGATTACATCAAAGACACTGGACCCTGTTCGCGCATTTTAAATCAAAACATCCTTAATCACTAAAAAGGGGAAGCCCGAATTCCGAAACATTTTCTGTGTCAGTCTTGCGCAGTCAATTCGCAATGATTGCGAATCAAATACGTTGGTGATCTAACTTGTCTCGATCAAGGATCCCTTCTCTTCAAACACCCGCGCTCTCTTTTCTGATTTGATTGCTGCCATAGCCTGCAAGGCCGTCACCTGAAACCAGTCATTTTTCGTATTGAACCCCTTAAGATCCTCATAGACTTTCTTCTCTACTCTACGGGGACAGTCCACAAGCGCCGCATACTCCAAGTTGGCGGATCCAGGGATTCCTGCATGCTCTGCCCATTCATTTATGATCGAGACAGGGTCCTCATCAGAACAGCAGATCTTGACGACCGAACTTACGTTATTCATCGTTGCAACGTATACCCATCCTTGCATTTTCATTTATCCTAGTTGGTAACAATACCGGGCTGCTGGGATTTTAGTGATCAAAGACATCTTCGCCAAACCCGCTATCGAAATGAATCATAATAGCCCGCCTGTTTCCTTTAATCTGACCATGTGAGGAAGGTTTTTAAGCGCCAGTTCTCAGATGAATAGACCGCTCCAAAAAGATAATCGCCCAATCCTGTCAAACGCGGGTATCGGGCCGACCCAACTGGTACATGCGCGAGATGAGTTCGGACATTCCCGGGAAATGAGCGTCGCGGGAGAATCTCCTCTTACGTTAAAAGTTGATGGCTCTGAAGTCGTGACCCTGATGACCCTTGGCACTCACCCGGAAAAACTGGCCCTCGGGTATCTGCGCAACCAACGGCTCATAGATGACATCAACGAAATAGCAGAGGTTCGCGTCGATTGGGATCAGGAAACTGCTGACGTATTCACCAACCACGGCAACGGCATCGTCGACCTCCAGGAGAAGATCTCCAAACGCACCGTCACCAGCGGATGCGGGCAAGGCACGATCTTCAGTTGCACGCTCGATAAGCTTTATGACTCTCGACTGCCAAGGGTCGAGATATGTCAGTCCACCATCTATGCCCTGCTAAAAACGATCAATTCCTACAACGAGATTTACCGTGTGGCTGGCGCGGTCCACGGCTGCGCACTCTGTGAAGGATCGCGCATTCTTTATTTTGTTGAGGATGTCGGCCGACATAACGCGACCGACACGATTGCGGGGGAAATGTGGCTGGAAGGCATTGGCGGAAACGACAAAATCTTCTACACGACCGGACGGTTGACCTCGGAGATCGTGATGAAAGCGGCGCACATGGGCGTACCCATTCTGGTATCCCGCTCCGGCATCACTCACATGGGGCTGGAACTTGCCCAGGATCTTGGCGTCACGATGATTGCACGGGCCAAGGGCCGGCATTTTCTGATTTATAACGGCGAAGACACGATCCAGTACGACGCAATTCCAGAAAAAAAAGCGGCGACCACTGCCAGCCCGAAGTCCTGATGCCTCAGGCAGGGATCACCTGATACCAGCCGGCTGACTCAACCAACCGCACATCAACGCCGTACAGCGATGACAGGCGTGACTCGGTGAGCATTTCTGTCTTCTCGCCGTCCGCCCAGACCTCCCCCTGATTCAGCATAACCACGCGGGTCACCTCCGGCGGGATTTCGTGGATATGGTGCGTTACCAGCACCAGCGTATGCCCCGACCGGATCAACTCACGCATGGTCTGTAGGTACTGAAAGGTTGCTGAAAGATCCAGGCCGCTGGTGGGTTCATCCAGAATCAGATGGGCCGGCGCATTCACCAGGGCACGACCCAGAAGAAGGCGACGCTGCTGTCCTGACGATAACTCCCCAAAGGCTCGATCGGCCAAAGGCTGGATATCCAACTGTGAGAGAACGGACTCCACTCGCTCATGTTGCTCATCCGTGAGCCTGTGATGACCCCAGACGCCAACGCTGCTGAAAAACCCGGAGAGCACGACCTGGCGGCCAAGCACCTCGGGGGAATAATTTTCCTGAAGGTCCGCTGAGATGATGCCGAGCTGGCGGCGCAGATCCCAAATGTCGTTACGCTCTTTGCCAAGAATCCTGACTACTGGATGACTGCGCCAAAGGGGATAGATCTCCCGCATCAGCAACTTAAGAAGCGTCGTTTTTCCTGCTCCATTTGGCCCAAGGATCGCGACACTCTCATGCTGGGAGAGGGTCAGGCTGAAGTCATCAAAAACACGGTTGTCCCCACGGCAGACGGTGG
>WTHR01000082.1 GCA_011523045.1 Gammaproteobacteria bacterium
GCCGTGATGGCAGTCGATGCTTTAGCGATAGGGCTTAGAGACTTTCGTACACTCACGGAGACTCGCAAGGATTTCCAAGAGGGAATTAATGAGTTTTTGGCAGATCGTTTCCGCTATTTTGCAACCTACAAAACCCGGTCGGCGATTTTTAGTTCTTATGAGAAAGTTGCCCAGTGTATTGCCGATCTGGCATCAGGCTGGTACAAGGTCGCAGACGGGCGACCGCAGGACTCTGTCG
This sequence comes from Gammaproteobacteria bacterium, assembly GCA_011523045.1. Taxonomy (GTDB): domain Bacteria; phylum Pseudomonadota; class Gammaproteobacteria; order Arenicellales; family UBA868; genus UBA868. The sequence continues at coordinate 239 of WTHR01000082.1, forward strand.
TTTACGTTACGCAGCAAGAATTATCTCTCATGCTAGGCCTATCTCGACAGAGCGTAAATAAATCTCTAAAGAGGTTAGAGCAGATAGGTCTGATTGAAGTCGGTTACAGCTCGATCAAAATTCGAGACTATCTCAATCTTCTAAAAACAGTAGAGTAGTCGCATTCCACCATCGGGGCGCCACTCCGGAGCCGGCGGGCTAGGTGGCGGGGGTCATCGCATCTAGACCATAAATGCGCTCGACAATAAACAACCCGATCACTGCAACGATTAGTTGAATGCAACTTGCGGCTGCAATCGATGGATCAAATTGATGTTCCAGATAGGAGAGCATCACTACGGGGAGTGTATTGGTATCTGCACTACCGAAGAAAAATGAAATCGGAAGATTATCAATAGAGATAAGCATCGCGAAAAGCATTCCCGCGAATATTCCCGGCTTAATCATCGGCAATGTGATGTTCCAGAAGATTTGCAGCCGGTTGGCTCCAAGTACTGCAGCAGACTCCTCAAAATCGGGGGAGATACCCCGATAAACGCCAGCGACGGTACGCACTACGTAGGGCAGGCTGATTACCGTATGCGCGATAAGTAGTGAAAGAAACGACACTCCAAAACCAAGCGCTGAGAGATAAAAGAGCAGCGCAAATCCCATCACGATCAGCGGCATGGACAAAGGTGATAACAGAAAAGTCATGATGGTATTGGCGTAGGGAACATGCCCGCGAGTCACCGCGAGAGCAGCAGGTACACCGAGGCCCACGCCAAGAACCGCGGTCGCGATAGCGAGTTCGACTGAGACGATGAAACTATCAACAAAAGCATCGTATTCAAAAAACCTCTCGTACCAACGAAGAGAGAAGCCCTTTGGCGGAAACGCCACATATTCGGTTTCAGTAAACGAGATTGCAACCACAATCAGTATGGGGCCGAGCAAAAAAATAAAAAACAGCACCATATAGGCGAGCATGCTCAATTTAGGAGCATTCTGCTTGAGTCTGAACCAAGACCGGCTATTCATTAGCTTCCTTTGACCCCTTTTCGCCGAATAAGTCGCAGTTGCAGATAAAGGCAGCCGACGGCTATCGCGAGGAGGACATTGCTCATCGCAGCGGCGAACTGAAAATCACGGCTGATAGTAAACTGTTGATAGATTAAGAGAGGAAGTGTCTTAAGGTCTCCTCCTCCAAGGAGAAGCAGGGTGACGAAACTTCCATTGGCTAGCAAAAAGACAATAATGAAACCGGTTCCAATACCGTCTAGGCTTAAGGGAAAAGTGACCTTGAGAAAGGTTTTTACTCGGCTAGCCCCAAGAATGCGAGCACTTTCTTCAAGTTGCAAATCAATGCTGCGAAGTACAGATGCGATAGAGAGGACCATAAAAGGAACGAGTACATGAACTAAGCCGACGACCGCAGAGCTCGCGCTGTTTAGAAACATAAATGGTTTGTCAAGAATATCAGCCCAGATAAGAAAATCGTTGACCAACCCGCGCCGGGCAAACAAGACACGCCAACCGAACGTTCGCATGATGATGGAAGTTAGCAGTGGAGCGATAAGAAGAAAAATAATAAAACCGGACCACTTTCCGGAGTGACGCACCAGAAACATTGCAACAGGATATCCAATGATGATGCAGATAACTGTAACCCCAACACTCAAGGCAACAGTGTCGAAGACAATTCGAATGTAGTAGGGATCGGTAAATAATTTATGGTAGTAGAAACTAATTGGCCGCTGTTTTGCGAGGGTGGCAAGTTCGGTGGTATTTAAAAGGTTATTTACAATGGGCAGCACGAAAAACACAACTAAGAAAAGTCCGGTTAAAGCGATCCACCACGGACTTACGACCCCAGCAGAGACTGTGGTTATCCCGCTTCGCTTAAGAATCATCGGTCTGCCTGAAAAAGATCCGACACTGACTCATAGAGAGCCAGTGCCGGTTTGAGGAGCCAGAAAAACTTAGAGACCGATTTCCTTATTCCAGCGCTCAATCCAATCAGCTGCATTTTCAGCAATCTTTCTTGAAGTAGCAGTACTTGGCGCTCGAAGATCTTTAGGCCAGGTTACGCGGTTTTTCATCTTTTCTGAGTACTGAACCTTCTGATTGGTGACACCGTAATTGAGGTAGTCGGAAAAACATGATTGTGGACCGGGCTCAAAAACGATATTGAGATACTCCCATGCAGCGTCCGGTGCGCCTTTGGATTTATTCATCGCAACGCAACTCATGTAGGCTTTATCGGTGGGTGTAATCACGCCCATCCAGTCATTTCCTTTGTCGATGAACGAGTATGCACGACCATCCCAGTACATGCCGATATCAGCATCGCCAGTGGACATCTGGTTTAAGAAATCAGTTACGCTCGCCCACGCGATCGCATTACCGCTTGCTTTAATTTTCTTGAAAATTTCAAAAGCGGGATCGACATTATCCGCACTACCGCCATACAGTTCGGCGAAAGACCAGATGATGTCAGGCATGATGGCGTAGGTTATTGATGGGAACGAGGCAACCCAATCTCCGGCTATGGTTCTATCCATAAACTCTTTCAGAGATTTTGGCGGGTTTTTGACCGTATCTTTGTTGTACGCAATAACGAAAGAGCCGAAATCAAAACAGCCGCCCCATCCATCGACAGCATCGATGAAAAGAGGGTCAACATCCGCTAGGTTAGGGATTTCGTTTGGCCCGGCTCGAGAAATTAGACCACCTTCGCCCGCTGCAACGGTCTGACTCTGAGTAGACACAATGACATCAATCGGCGGATTGTCAGGGTTAGCCTCGATCTGGCTCATCCACTGAGCAGGACTCCCGATCGTTACATTGGCTTTGCGTCCCGTTCGTTTCTCATACTCAGCTGCAAAACAATTGGTGATTGCGGTTTCCCAAATCCCACCAAAAGAGGTGACGGTGATCTCTTCGGCCGAGACGGTGCCCGCCCCTGAGAAAAGCATCGCAGACCCGACGATTGAGCCTTGAATCCAACGTTTACTTCGTGACATTTCTATCCTCCTGTTTGTTGCTAGTTAGCACAACTAAAACTACAGCTACAGCTACACCTACAACTGCAATAAAAATCTAAACTTAATACCAATGCTTAGAGACTGAGTGGCGCTTGGCATTTCATAATCGGCGTGGGATGCCATTAGTCGTTAAGCAAAACAGCGTTCTCAATTTTCCAAGAGATATAAACATTCTCGTTTAATTTCATAACGGAACTGGTCGAACGGTTCTCAGCCTGATCGTAAACAAAAATTGCTGCAGGCCGGCCCGGAATCTCGACCTCATATGCGTGATAACTGCCGCGAAATACGTGGCCACGGATGACTCCATTCAGTTGGTTCACTGATTCAGGTCTTTCCCTGGTTAGGGAGAGTTTTTCAGGGCGAATAGCGATTTGTGCAGGGCCAGGGGACGCAGCGTCGTTCGCCTGGACCTTCAGGGTTGTTACCTTGTCCTGGTATTTGACAATGAAGTCCCAATTTTGTCCGGCGTTTGATCTGACCGTTTCCCCATCAAATAAATTGGCAGTGCCCAAGAACTCGGAAACAAACCGAGTTTTGGGGCTTTCATAAACCTCGCTGGGTGTTCCAACCTGGAGCAATTCACCATCTTTCATGACGACGACCTGGTCGCTTAGAGTGAGCGCTTCTTCTTGATCATGAGTGACAAGAATCGTCGTGATACCCAGTTGGTTTTGTATCCTCCGCAATTCAAATTGCATTGTTTCACGAAGATTCTTATCTAGGGCTCCCAAGGGTTCGTCAAGCAAAAGAATAGACGGATTGGTGACAAGAGATCTCGCTAGAGCGATGCGCTGCTGTTGTCCGCCCGATAATTGATTAGGAAATCTCTTCTCCACCCCGGGAAGTTGTACCAGATCCAGCATCTCGCCAACTCGCTGTATGATCTCGCTGTCTGAGACTTTGCGCATCTTTAGACCAAAAGCTATGTTCTCGGAGACAGTCATGTGGGGGAATAGACTGTAATTCTGGAATACCATTCCAAGCCCACGCTTGTTGGTCGGCATCGTGGTAACG
>WTHR01000125.1 GCA_011523045.1 Gammaproteobacteria bacterium
CCCAGCAAACCACTCATCATTATTAATTTCAGAAGTCTACCCGCTGCGGTGTGGCTTAAAAATGAAGTTTTGTTCACATTACCGGTTGCGATGTCTTTGTGATGGCCAAAAGACGCCCGTCGCTTTGAGAATTTGATGGTTGGTGGCATGATGCTTTCTTATCCTGTCATCCTGTCAGGCCATACAAAAGCCCGTCTCGTACAAGATATGCCTCGATGACTTTTTAAATTGACGACGTAATCCCACATCAACGAACGATATTATGCTGGCTGTCAGACAAACTTGCGCGCTGGGTTTCGCCCTCATGCTGTACGGCGGTCTCGCGTGGGGTTTGCCCGAATGCAAGGTGCCTCAGGGTTTGAACTCAGACGATGAGGCAAACTACTGCATGATTCATACCTTCCGCAACGCCTGCCTGATGAGCAAGGGATATGACCTCAGCGGGGAAAACTGGACGGTGATGGTGTCAGATTATGAAGACTGCACGATCAGGGGTTGTGAGCAATATCTGAAAGAGGCCGGGAGCCTGTCCGAAGCACTGTTTGAAAAAGCCTGCAACTTTGTTCAGTTTGATCGCGGCAAATAAGCGCAATCGGTAATCAGGTTCGCAGATAGGAAGCGCCGTTGACATCAATGATTGTTCCGGTCGAGAACTCCGCACCGGCAGAGGCGAGAAACAGAACCGCGTAGGCCACTTCTTCAGGTTTTGCCACCCGCCCCAAGGGGCTCTGGTTGCGTACGGCATCGCCCCCGGGCCCATCCAGGACTGTGCTCGCCATGTCGGTCTCAACAAATCCCGGCGCTACCGCCCCGACAAAAATGCCCAGCGGGGCGAGTTGCTGGGCGAGTGATTGGGTCAGCGCGTTAAGGCCAGCCTTGCTGGCGCCATAGGCAGGACAGCGCGGTTCCCCGCGGAAGGCACCGCGCGAACTGACGTTCACGATCCTGCCACCGCCGGATTCACGCATATGCCGGACCGCGTGCCAGCAGAGGTTCGCCGGCCCCGCGAGATTCACTGCGAGTGTCCTCTGCCAATGGTATTGCCAGTCCTCGTAGGACACCTCGTCTACCGGATGTGCCTCAAAGATGCCGGCGTTGTTTACCAGGATGTCGATACCCCCCAGTTCAGAAACGGCTTCAGCGACAAGCCGTTGGGCTACGTCGGGGTCCGCGACATCACCGGCACAGAGGATATGACCTGTCCCGGGCAGTTCGGCAAGGGTGGCCTGCGCCGCCTTGAGGTTGGACTGGTAATGCACCGCCACCTGTGCGCCAGCGCCAGCAAACTGAAGTGCGATGGCGCGGCCGATTCCCCGGGAGGCTCCGGTCACCAGGACTTTCTTTTCATCAAAGCGCATCGGTCAAGAGTAGCGCAAGTGGTTATTTGGGAGAAGGGCGCGTGCGCGTCTTTTGTGCGGTGAGCCATCCGCCCGCGATGATCGCGATGACGCCGAGGGTGGCAAGACCGTCCAGTGTGTCACCCCAGAAGACATAACCCAGAATGACGGCAAACGGGATGGCCGTGAAGAAAAAGGGTGCGATAAAGGTAATTTCCCCAAGGCGCACCGCCATAATCATCAGAGGAAAAGCGGCACTCACCAGCAGGGCGGAGACCAGGATGCCTCCCGCCATCCTCCAGCCGAAAGACTGCCACTCAAAGACGCTGACAACTCCGGCACCGACGGCAACGACTAGCACGGTAATGAACGCAACCTGCAACGGGTGAGCCGAAGGCTCAATAAAGCGGGTTGAGATTTCCCGCAACGCACTCGCCGCTGCGGTCGCAACTGGCAGCAGCAGCAACAGACTCCACTCCGTTCCCCACGGACGGGTAACGCACAGGACCCCGATAAAGCCGATGAGGACCGATACCCAACGCCACAGTGAGTTGGCTTCGCGCAGGATAACGATGCCGAGCAGTGTCACCATAATGGGTGAGGTCCAGGCGAGCGCCGCAGCGGTGGGCAGCGCGATGAACTGCAGTCCGAAAAGCCACAGGCTGGTCGACAGTAATTCGCAGCCGCCCCGTACGAGCGACCAGGGTTGTCTGAGACTCGGCAGGGGAATACGCTGATTGTTAAGTACCAGCGCGACGCCCAGAATCAGCAGAATCACCAACGCCCGTACGAAGATGAACTGTGACGGTTTGATCTCTTCGAGCAGCCCCTTAACCAGAGCATCACTGGCAGTAATCGCGGCCATGGCGAGTACTACTGCACCCGCCGCCCTGGCATTGTGTCGAGCTGGTGTCACCATGGTGGCGGCCTACTCTAAAGAGGATAGGGTCTTGGGGCTACCCGATCGGAGCTCCCTGGCGTATACGTGCGGGCCTTTGAATGTGTCTTGACGACAGCCTGTTCACGGACCAAAGATCACAGTAAGGAAGTAAACCCACGCTAGGAGACCGCCATGTTGAAGAAACTGATTCGCACACTAGGACTGGTTTTGGTGCTGTCGCCGGTGACCGCCGTATCGGCGGACAGCCCGGTCAGTGCAGATGCCGAGTTGATGCAGGGAGTGATCAGCCGTCAGCTGGATGCTTTTGCCCGCGGCGACGCATCGACCGCGTTTGCCCAGGCCTCGCCCGTAATTCAGGCCAAATTTGAGAACGAGGACATCTTCATGGCGATGGTTCGCCAGGGATATGGCGTACTGATTCAGCCCCAGCGTGTCGAATTTCTGGGCCCAAAGGCATCGTCAAACGGCCCGGTGTTCGGGGTGCAGGTCTATGCCCAGGACGGCAGTTCGTGGATCGCGGCCTATCAGATGGTGCGTGACCAGGCACAGAACTGGAGAATCAACGGTTGTCAGTTGATCCGCGTTGCGGGACAGGCAATTTAGGCCTCAATCATTTTCGCGACGGGTGTAGACCGAGCAGGGCGCATCTGCGCCATTGTCGACGACGGTAAACACAATAGGCTGACAGCACACTTCGCAATCCTCCACGTACTGCGCTTCATGCTCGCTGGGATCCACCAGAGCAGTAAATGCCTCACCGCAGTAGGGGCACTCAACGAGATGTTCCTCAAGGTTCATGGGCGGGATATTCTGCCCGAATTAGCGCAAAATAAAAGATAACCAAAGTCGTCACAGTGGTGCCTTGGTCGCAACGGCCTTGGGTATGCTGTGGCACTGTGGCGTTTCAAAGCCAAGGAGAATAGGAATGGACTACACCGAGATGGCGTGCGAGGCCTGCCGCGCGGGCGCGCCGCCGGCGAGCGATAGTGAACTCGAGAAGTTTCTTCAGCAGAGCGCCGACTGGCAGCGGCTGGTGATTGACGATGAGCCGAGGCTGCGGCGGGTCTACCGCTTCGACAATTTCGCGTCGGCGCTTGCCTTTACCAACGCGATCGGCGAGATCGCCGAAGCTGAAGGTCATCACCCGGCGCTGCTGACCGAGTGGGGAAGAGTGACGGTTGACTGGTGGACACACAAGATCCGCGACATCCACCTCAATGACCTGATTCTCGCTGCCCGCAGCGATGTGCTCTACCAGGCACAATCGTAAACCGGACGACTGCTTTGGATCGCACGGAGCGTTTCTACACCATTGACCGGCTGCTGCGCTCGCGCCAGGGAACTACACTGCGGGCCATGATGGAGGCCATGGAGGTATCCCGGGCGACGGTACGCCGCGATCTTGAGTACATGCGTGACCGTCTGGCGGCACCCATACTCTGGGATAACGACTCGCGCTGCTACCGTTATGACAACGATGCGCAGGGAGAGGAGGAAGACCGCTACGCGCTGCCGGGCTTATGGTTCAACGCCTCCGAGGTGCATGCGTTGCTCACGATGGAGCATCTGCTCTCGAGTCTGCAGCCGGGCCTTCTGGGTCCGCATATTGAGCCGCTGAGAAGCCGTATCCGCAGGTTGCTCGACACCGGCGATCACCCGCCCGAAGAAGTGACCCGTCGTATCCGAGTGCTCCATATGGCGGCGCGTCAGGCAGACAGCGAAGTCTTCGGCGTCATCTCACACGCCCTGCTGCGTCGCCACCGGCTGGAGCTGGAGCACCTCAACCGGCGCTCCGGCGAAGTCACCCGGCGTACCGTTTCACCCCAACGCCTCGCGCATTATCGGGATAACTGGTATCTCGACAGCTGGTGCCACCTGCGCAAAGGACTCAGAAGTTTTGCGGTTGATGCAATCCAGTCGGCTGAGCTTGTTGAGCACCCCAAGGCCAAGCATGTCACCGAGGCTGAACTGGAAAAGGTGCTGGGTACCGGTTACGGCATTTTCGCCGGAGAGGATACTAAAGAAGCGGTGCTGAAGTTCTCACCCGAGGCAGCCCGCTGGGTGGCTCGTGAGAAATGGCATTCTCGTCAGCACGGGGTATTCGGAGAAGACGGCAGTTACACGCTGACGATTCCTTATGCGGATGAAACGGAGTTGGTGATGGATATCATGCGCCACGGTGCCGACGTTGAGGTCCTGGCGCCCGACAGCCTGCGTCGGGCCGTGCATCGCAGGCTGGGTGACGCCGCCTCGCAATACGGCGACTGAAGGCTTGCAGCCGGGCGACTCTTCGGCAGCAGGCCTGTCAGGCAATCTCCGGGGCATCGCGTGGATGCTGCTGACGGGCATGCTGTTTGTCGGTGTGACCGTTGCAGTGCGTTATCTTGGCACCAACATGAATCCGGTTCAGGCAGCATTCATCCGCTACTGTTTCGGCATTGTGCTGATCCTGCCGCTGCTGTCGCGGGCAGGGATCATGTCGCTGGACCGCGACCGTCTGGGATTCCACGCCCTGCGCGGATTGGTGCACGGCGGCGGCGTGATACTGTGGTTTCTGGCGATGAGCCGAATTCCCATTTCGGAAGTGACGGCGCTGGGTTTCACGACACCGATCTTCGTCACCCTTGGGGCTGCCGTATTTCTGAGTGAACGCCTGAAGCCTTATAGGGTAGCCGCGGTCCTGCTCGGATTTATCGGCGCATTGCTGATCCTGCGGCCGGGACTGCGAGTGATCGACATCGGGGCGTTAGCCCAGTTGGGCGCTGCGCCGCTGTTTGCCTGCTCTTACCTGATGGCGAAGTCAGCTACCCGCCGCGAGGCCAGTTCCATGATTGTGGTCCTGTTATCGGTGTTCTGCACCCTGACACTCGCTTTGCCGGCGCTTCTGGTTTGGCGGACGCCCACCCTTGACGAGTTGCTGTTGCTGGGGCTGACGGCACTGTTGGCTACCTCGGGTCATTACTGCATGACGCGGGCGCTTGAGGCGGCAGAGGTCTCCGCGGTGCAGCCCTTTACTTTCCTGCAACTGGTCTGGGCAACCATTTTGGGGCTCATCCTGTTTGATGAAACCCCTGATGTCTGGATCTGGATCGGGGGAGCCGTGATCGTGGGTTCGGCCACCTGGATGGCCCAACAGGAAGTGCGTTCGATCCGCCAGCAAAGCAAGACGCGGTAAACTGGAAGTCCGACTGCCTGCACGCGGGGCAGATACTGCCGCTGACGGGCTCACCCCATGAGACGCCCACAGGCGATAATTGGTTAGATGATTTTCCTCGCAAAGTTGCTCTACTAAGCGGCAGGCGATGCTGCATCTGCACCACGCCAATCGTCTGGAGGATCTGGCCGAAGCACTTCGGCGCAATCTCCAAACCCCCCTCAGCGAAGTACTTAAACCGGAGATCATCGCGGTTCCCGGTACGGCGATGAGCGAGTGGCTGACGATTCACCTCGCCGCCACCACCGGCATCAGCGCCAATATGCAATGGCTGCTGCCGGCGAGACTCCTTTGGCAGATCTTTCGCGACACCCTGGCTGAGGTACCCGACGCCAACGCCTTCTCGGCCGATGTCCTCGCCTGGCGTGTGCTGCCGGTACTTGAAGAGGAGGATTTCGTATCGCGTCATCCGGCGTTGGCACGTTACCTTGAGGACAGCAGTGAGCTGCAGCGTTGGCAGCTTGCTCGGCAGATGGGCCTTCTTTATGAGCAGTATCTGGTGTTCCGACCCGACTGGATTCTCGATTGGGAGCGGGGTCAGGCCGCACACTGGCAGGGCGCTTTGTGGCAACGCCTTATCAGCGATGGGGATACGCGTCATTGGCTGAAATGGCGCGATGCGTTGTTTGAGCGCCTCGCCACCGGATCAATCGATGAAGAGGTGTTGCCCGCGCGGTTATCGCTCTTTGCCCTGACAGGTCTGTCACCGGCATTTCTCGAATTTGTTGCCACTGTCGCCCGGCATACCGAGATCCATTTGTACCACCTAAATTTCAGCGAGGGTTATTGGGCCGAGATCGTGAGTGACCGCGAGCGCGCCCGGCTGCTGGCTGTGCAGGGAGAAGCAGCAGATGCCTATTTGGATCAGGGTAACCGCCTGCTGGCCTCCATGGGGCGCCTGGGCCGTGAAACGCTGGCACAGTTGATTGGTCTGGACGCTATTGAGTCGGAGACCTATCAGGTACCTGGCCGTCACACGCTGCTGGGTGTGATTCAGTCCGATATCACGCAACTGGTTGACAGCCGCTCGACGCCGCCCCCGGAACTCGCCGCGGATGACCGTTCGATCGAGGTGCATGTCTGTCATGGCCCGATGCGTGAGGTCGAGGTGTTGCACGACCGGCTGCTGGATGCCTTTGAGCGTGATCCTGATCTGACGCCGGCAGATGTCCGGGTGTTCATTCCGAGGCTCAAGGACTATGCGCCGTTAATCGAGGCGGTCTTCGGCTCGGCGACCGGAGCCCGATACATTCCTTTCGCGCTCGCCGAACATGCTCTTGCGGATCAGGGGGCTCTGGCGCAGGGATTTCTTGCGTTGCTTCGTTTGCCCCAGGGCCGACTCGATGCCCGCGAGGTCAGTGCACTGTTGGATCTGCCCATGCTGCAACGAAAATTTGCCCTGTCGCAAACCGATGTGGAGCAGATCCTGAACTGGATAGAAACGCTTGGCATCCACTGGGGCGTGGATGAGCAAGAGCTTGAGTCCCTGGCGGTCTCGGTCAATCCTGAGCACACCTGGCGCGGGGGCACCGATCGCCTGCTGATGGGTTTTGCCCTGGGCGAGACGGATTCGGTCTACGGGGGAACCCTTCCCGTGCTGCCTGGGGATTCGTCGCTGGCCGAGCTGCTTGGCCGATGGCGGGGATTTCTCGAGCAGGTGATTTCGCTTCGCGAGACGTTGTCCGGGGCGTATTCCCTGTCACGCTGGATAACGATATGCCATCAGATCCTGGATCGCTTTTTTGCGCCGGATGAGGCTGAGATGGACAACGTGGTGCGGCTTCGACAGCGTCTTGCCAGGCTCGCAAGTGACGGCGCGATTGCTCAGTTTGTGGGTCCGTTGTCTTTGCCGGTCCTGCGTGATGCCGTTGAGCGGTGTATCGGCGATGCCGTGGGCGGGCGTTTCATGAGTGGCGGGGTTACTTTCGCAACGCTGGCTCATGGCCGTTGCGTTCCGGCGCGGCTGATCTGCCTGCTGGGGATGAATGGCGATCACTTCCCGGGTCGGGAAAGGGTGCGCGGCCTCGATCAGATGAGTCTTGCGCCCCGTGTGGGGGATCGGCTCCGGCGCGATGAGGATCGACTGGCGTTTTTGGAAGCACTGAACAGTGCCCGCTCTGCGCTCTATATCAGTTACACCGGGGCAGGCGCCCGAGATGACACCCTGCAGCCGCCGTCCGTTGTCGTCAGTGAACTGCTGGAGGAGATTGATGCGCTGACCCAAGATCCCACCCGATCCGAGAAATTGACTGTGCGTCATCCGCTACAGCCCTTTAGCGAACGGTATTTTGACGGTTCGTCAGGGCTTTTCAGTTATGCCGAGGAGATGGTGACGCCTGCAACGGTCTCGTTACAGGACACACCGCCGCTTTTTGGATCGAAACTGGAGGCGGTGCAACCCGGGGATCTTTCGCTGGATCAACTGGTGGATTTTCTGGCGAACCCAGCCAGGGTGCTGCTTAAGGGTCGCCTCAATATCTCTCTCGAACCGGGCGCCTCTCTCTTGTCGGTCCGTGAGCCCATGGTGCTTGATCCCCGAGCACGGCGGGCGCTTGAGCGAGATGCGCTTGTTGCGCAATTGTCGGGAGAGGAGCGCACACGCTTTATTGAGCAATCCCGTCTTGGGGGCACACTGCCGTCGGGCATGCCGGGTGTGCTCGCGGCCCAGCAGGCGTGGACCCGGGTCGCCCCGGTAATCGAGCATCTTGCACCGTTGCTGGATCACGAATCCTGCCAAACGGTAGCGATCGAAACAGTGCTCGAAGGATGGCGCCTGCATGGGTTGCTTGAGAATGTCGGGCCCAACGGACAGATCCTGTGGTCGGTCGATGCCTTAAGTCCCTGGGTCATGCTGCGCGCGTGGTGTGCGCATCTTTTGTTGAATACGGATTCGGACGCCCCGTTTCGCGAGACGCATCTTGTTGATGCCGTAGGGGTGATTCGTTTCCCTGCGCAGGAAGATGCCGTTGAAACGCTGGGCCGCCTCATTGAGGTCTATCGTGAGGGGTTATGCCGGCCGGTGGCGTTTTTTCCAAGAAGCGCCTGGGATTATGTGTCGGCAACGAAAAACCCACTCGCCAAGGCGCAAAGAACCTGGATGGGATCTGAGTATGCATCAGCGGCGCGAGAGTCTGCAGATCCGTTTTTTGCTTTGGCATTTCGTGACCGACTGGAGACGGCCCTCGACAGGGAATTTGAATCGCTTGCGGCGCAGGTGTTCGGGACCCCGGCACGGCTGGTGAAAGAGGCGCGCGGATGATCACCCGACCGCTCGATCCGTTTGGCGTTCCGCTCCAGGGTGTCAATCTGGTTGAAGCGGCCGCCGGCACGGGGAAGACCTGGACTATCACCGCGCTTTATCTGCGCCTGCTGCTGGAACAGGATCTGCCGGTCGCGAGAATCCTTGTGGTGACCTATACCCGCGCGGCGACGGGTGAGTTGCGGCAAAGATTGCGCGATGCACTGGTAGCCGCCCTCGAGGCGTTCGGCGATCCAGAGGCCTGTGCGGATCCGATGATTGCGCCGCTTCTTGAGGCAGGCTATGACAGACAGGCGGCGGTCCGCAAACTGCGTTGCGCGGTTGCTGATTTTGATCAGGCTGCGGTATTCACCATCCACGCTTTCTGTGAGCGGGTGCTCGGCGACAGCGCCTTTCAGAGCGGTATGGCCCTTGAGACGGAACTTGTCCCCGATGATGGCCCGCTGTTGGCCGAGGTCGTCGACGACCTGTGGCGCAAGGCCATTTACCCGGCCAGTGCCTGTTGGGTGAACTGGCTGTCAAGCCAAGAGAAGTTGCGCAGCGCAGACGATCTTCGCGAGCGCCTGAACCCGCTTGTCGGGAAGCCCTTTATCAGCATATCGATTCCTCCCGATGCCGAAGACCTCGACGTGCGCGAAGATGCCCTGACGAAGGCTTTTTGTGAGGCAGCGGCGTGCTGGGACGCCCATCGGGATGAGGTCAGTGCCTTGCTGACTGATCCTGCATCAGGGCTTCATCGCAACCGGTACCGGCTGAAGAGCATGCCGGTCTGGATCAGCGGGTTCGACGCCATCTTTTCCCAACCTTTCGCCGACATCGGCAGGCTGGAGGATGCTCCGGGTGTCAGAAAACTCACAAGCACGACCTTGTCTGAACCAGGCGCGGTCAAGAAAGGCGCACCAGCACCCGAGCACGCGTTCTTCGATTGCCTGGACACCCTGGTGTCTCATTTGGATGCCTATGATGAAGCTGCGCGGTCTCACTTCATCAAATGGCTTCATGACATGCGGCTGAGCGCAGATGCCGGACAGCGGGCACTCAAGACACAGCGGGGCGTGCAGGCCTACGATGATCTGCTGCTCAATCTGAATGCGGCACTTTCGTCAGATACCGACGGCGCATTGATCAACCGGGTCCGCGCCGACTATCCGGCCGCGCTCCTTGATGAATTTCAGGATACCGATCCCGTGCAGTATGAGATCTTCCGCACCCTCTATGGCGATGGGCATCAGCCGGTGTTCATGGTGGGAGATCCCAAGCAGGCGATTTACTCATTCCGGGGTGCAGATATTTTTGCTTACCTCAAGGCGCGTCAGAACGCGACGGCGCTTTACACCCTGGACACCAATCACCGCGCCACCAAGGGCCTCGTGACGGCGGTCAATACTCTGTTTTCCTGGTGCGGACGGGAAAACAGTTTTGTCTATGACGCCATCCCGTTTGCGGACGCCGTGTCGGCCGGCAGCGCACCGGCGCTGAACGATCCGCATTGCGATGCGTCGATGATGGTCTGGACACTGGATCGGCAAGATCCCGAGGGCACCATCACCAAAGGTGTCGCCCGGGCGCAAGGCAGCGCGGCAGTCGCCGGCGAAATCCGGCGTTTGTATGATGCCGGGGCGACGCTCGGCGATGAGCGACTTCGTCCCCAGGACATAGCGGTGCTTGTGCGCAATCATGTTGAGGGGATCACGGTGCAGAACGCGCTGAGTGCCTCCGGGATTCCGAGCGTGCGCCAGGGGCACGAAAGCGTCTTCGACACCTTCGAGGCAATGGAGCTTGAGCGCCTTCTTCAGGCGGTGGCTCAACCGCGGCGCGAGCCCGTTTTGCGCAGCGCCCTGGTCACGGACCTGATGGGTTTGGATGTCTCGCAGCTGCTTGTGCTTGAAACGAATGCGGGGGAATGGGATGTCTGGCTCGCCCGCTTTCATCGCTGGCATGAGCGTTGGCGGCAAAACGGATTCATGCGGATGTTTCGCGAGTTGGTGAGTGAGTGCGAAGTGCTGCCGCGCCTGGCGCGCTTCGCTGATGGCGAGCGCCGCCTGACCAATCTCTTGCACCTGGCCGAATGTGTCGCTGCCGGCGCCTCCCGTCATACGGACATCCCGGCCGCACTGAACTGGTTTTCCACGATGCGCCAGGATCCCCTGGAAGCGGAAGAATCGACTCTGTTGCGTCTGGAGAGTGACGACAACCGTGTGCGGATCGTAACAATGCATGCCAGCAAGGGTCTGCAGTATCCGGTGGTATTCGTCCCCTTTGCCTGGGAGGGCACGCTGAAAGCCCAACAGGCGTCGAGTGTGTTTTTCCATGATGCCTCGGACCACGACAGTCTTTGGGTGGACTTTGGTTCGGAGAATTTCAAGACCCACCGGGCGCGTGCTGAGGAGGAGGAACTCGCCGAGAATCTGAGACTGTTGTATGTCGCACTGACCCGGGCACAAAGCCGCTGTTATCTGACTTACGGCGCGGTGAACGGAGCCGCCACTTCTGCGCTGTCGTGGCTGCTGCACCGCCCTGCACAAGAAGAAAAGGCCGATGACACGGGTCTGGCTGGTCATCTGGCGAATCATTTCAAAACCCTGTCGGATGAAGATCTGGGTGACACACTCCAGGCGCTCGCGAAGACATCGGATGGCGTCATCGGCATGCAGCGACTGCCCGAGCCCATGGAGACTGTCGGGAAGGCAGGCCAGGTAAAACCGCAAAGGCTGAAAGCGCGACAGCCGTCGCGCCACGTCAGTCGAAGTTGGCAGATGGGCAGTTTCAGTTCACTGTCCACGGGACACGACAGCACGCTGCCCGACCATGATCGTCAGGTCCCACGGGGACCCATGGAAGGGGGGCAGGATTTCTTCTCGTTTCCCCGCGGCGCGCGGGCGGGTACCTGCCTGCACCGGATCTTTGAGCTGATCGATTTTCGCGAAGCGTCAGCAACAGGACACGATGAGACCGTTGGCCAGGTATTGGGCGAGTATGGGTTTGAGGATCACTGGCGACCTGTGATCACCCGCATGCTGCAGCAGGTCTTGGACGTCCCGCTCAATGACCGGGGTCTGCGACTCGCGAGCCTCGCCCGGTGTGACCGGGTGGATGAGATGGCCTTTTGTTACCCGGTCAATGATCTCGATGGTCTTCGATGGCATGATGCCCTGTCGCGGCATGCCAAAGGACTGCATCCAGCGATCGACACCACACTCGATGGCAACAGTTTTGATGTCCTGACGGGGTTCATGCGTGGTTTTATTGATTTGGTATTTGTCCATGACGGAAAGTTTTTCCTCGCCGATTACAAGTCCAACTATCTTGGCCCGGATTTTTCCGACTACACCAGCAAGGCGCTTGAAACCGCCATGCGCCAGTCGGCGTATACCCTGCAGTACCTGATCTATAGCGTTGCTCTGCACAGGTGGCTCGGGACGCGGTTGTCGGACTACCGCTACGAGCAACACTTTGGCGGGGTGTTTTACCTTTTTCTGCGCGGCATGCATCCCGCCCATCCGGGCAGCGGCGTCTTTTTTGACAGACCACAACATTTGCTGATTGAAGATCTTGATGCGCTGATGGGAGGTCGTGCATGAGCGGGGTTATTACCGCGCTGCAAAAGGCAAGCCGTGCCGGCACGCTTTCAGAGACCGCCGTGCAGTTTGCCGGATTACTGGAAAGACAGGATCCCGAAGCGGATCCGTCTGTGCTGCTGGCGGGTGCGCTTGCGGCTGAACGTGCTCTTGCGGGAGATGTCTGTATTGATCTTGCCAGTATTGCGGGCAGCATTGCCTGGGAAGGAGACTCAGATGGCGATCTGCTGGCGCCGGACTTTTCAAGCTGGCAGCAGGCGCTTCGGCGTTGTTCGCTGGTGGGTGATGGCGGGCACCTGTCTCCACTCGTGCTGACGGACAATGGGAGGCTCTATCTGTATCGCTACTATGCGCTTGAGTGCCGGTTGGCGGAGGCTATTGGCAGGCATGCCCGGCCGGTGAGTCACTCGGTTGATGCGTCCTCCCTTGCCGAAGGGCTGGACACATTCTTTTCTGATGACCCGGGTTCGGCCGATCAGCGTGCTGCCGCCGCCAAGGCGGTCGATCAGCACCTGCTTGTGATCAGCGGTGGGCCTGGTACGGGCAAAACGGCAACCGTCGTACGTATTCTGGCCCTGGTGCAGCAACTGACTTCGATACGTGCCGAACGCATTCTGCTCTGCGCTCCGACTGGCAAGGCCGCGGCCCGACTGCGCGAGGTGCTTGCGAATGCGGAAGAGATGCTGCCCGAAGCCCTGCAGCGGGTCCCCCAGCCGGTGACCGTTCATCGGTTGCTGGGTGTAAGACCCGGCCAGCGTCCCCGATACGATGCGGCGCGCCCGCTGCCCTGCGATCTTTTGGTTCTTGATGAGGCATCCATGGTCGACCTGTCGCTGATGACGAGTCTGTTTGATGCCATACCGCAAGAGGCTCGTCTGATTCTTTTGGGCGATCGGGATCAGTTGTCGTCGGTCGAGGCAGGCGCGGTGCTTGGTGATATCTGCCACGCCGCGGATCAGGGGACGCTGCCCGAGGCTCTCATCACCCTCAGGCACAACTGGCGTTTTTCATCAGCAAGCGCACTGGGCGGCTTTGCGAGCGCGGTGAGAGAGGGCGATATCTCTCAAGTGACGACATTGCTTGAAAGCGCAGACCCCACGGAGTTGGAGTTCGTTGCGATGTCGGATACGTCCGACATTGATACGCTGCTCGCCGACCGCGTCATTCCACACTTTGCAGACCTTGAGCGGTTGGCACTTGAAGGCGCGCCTGCTGAAACTCTTCTCGCCAGGCGGGATGAGGCAATGGTGCTTTGTGCTCACCGCCACGGCCCGCGGGGAGTGGCCGATATCAATACGCGCATTCAGGCTGGCCTGCGTCGTGCACCCAGATCCTCATCAGACAGTGCTGCATTTGTGGGGATGCCATTGATCGTCATGCGCAACGACTCAGTGTTGGGTCTCTTTAATGGAGACATCGGCATCGTGGTGCCGGATCGCGATCATCCTGGCGGTATGCAGGCGGTTTTTCAGGATGCCCTGGGGGAGATTCGCGCAATCAGTCTCAGTCGATTGCCTGAGTATGAGCCGGCGTTTGCCTTTACTGTCCATAAAGCCCAGGGCTCACAGTCGTCTGCCGTGACGCTGATCCTGCCTGAGAAAGTGTCGCCGATTCTTTCTCGTGAGCTCGTTTACACTGGCGCTACCCGCGCGCAAGACTCGCTTCAGGTTTGGGGCAGTCCCGAAGTGCTGAGCGCTGCGATTGAGCGAAGCGCCCGGCGGCCGACCGGTCTTGCCAGGCGTTTGCAAAGGAGAGAAATGATTTGTCCCTGACAAGGTATCGTATTGGCGAGATGCCGGGTGCGCCGACCGTCACCGACGACATGATGCTGCTGACTGCGCTGTATGGGTTCGGGGTTGGCATCCTGCTGACCTTTCTCGCAAAGCGGTTGCGCCAGCGCTGGATGATCTTCTGGGGCAGCGGGTTGTCCGTGTTAAGCGTTGGCTACCTGCTGGCGGACTGGGTGGGTTGGCTTTAGATTCAGGGGACTCCCACTTTGCCTATCGCATCTTGCATTCTTGCACCCCCCATATTGAAGCGCCTGTTTCCGATCACCGGGTCAGCGGTGTGATGTTTTTCTGATGATTCCTCTGCACGACGACAACCCTACCCGCATCACGCCGGTGGTGACGATTGCTCTGATCGGCCTTTGTGTCATGGCTTTTCTCTGGCAGTTGTCACTGGGCCCGCGACAGGAGGCCGCCATCTACGCGCTGGGGGTCATTCCCGCCGTGATCCTGGACCACGCGCGGCTGGTATCGCACCTCGAATGGGTGGACCCGATGCTGACGCCGTTTACGTCGATGTTTCTGCACGGCGGATTCATGCATCTGGGCGGCAACATGCTGTACCTGTGGATTTTTGGCAACAACATCGAAGATGCCATGGGACACGGCCGGTTTATTGTCTTTTATCTGATTTGCGGAGTCGCGGCCGTGTTTGCGCAAGCGCTGCCCGATCCGGAGTCGACTATTCCGATGATTGGCGCGAGCGGCGCGATCTCGGGGGTGTTGGGCGCGTATCTGCTCCTTTTTCCCCATGCCAGGGTGCTGGTGGCGATTCCGATAGGCTTTTATAT
This sequence comes from Gammaproteobacteria bacterium, assembly GCA_011523045.1. Lineage (GTDB taxonomy): Bacteria > Pseudomonadota > Gammaproteobacteria > Arenicellales > UBA868 > UBA868. Next base: position 14,868 of record WTHR01000125.1, read on the forward strand.
CCATACGATGTCACTTAAAGCCGGTATCGTGTTGATGATATGGTTCGGTTTGCAGATCTTCAGTTCATTGGCGGCCGGTGATGGTCCGGGAGTCGCTTGGTTCGCCCACATCGGGGGCTTTGTCGCAGGGGTAGTGTTGATACCACTTTTTAAATATCCGCATGTGCGTCTGTTGGCGCCCGCCCGAACCGGCGGTCGTTGGCACCGACGCGGCCGCAGGCGCTGAGGCGATGGCGGCACCTGCTCCCCAATATCTTTTTGACCCGTCGGACAAGCCGGCGTTGCCGCTGCATGATGTGCCGCTGATCGTTGCCACGGATGAGAGCGTGCAGGGTTATGGCG
>WTHR01000117.1:0-10100 GCA_011523045.1 Gammaproteobacteria bacterium
GCATCGATTACCAGGGGATAGAGCGTTCCCAGCAGTACCGTTGCTGCAGAGACTACGAGGAGTACGTTGTTGAGCAAAATGCCCGCCTCCCGAGAGGCGAGGTTGAATCCGCCGCTTGAGCGAACCGACGGGGCGCGCCAGGCGTACAGCGCCAAGGATCCTCCGACCACGATTGCGAGGAAGATCAGAATAAAAAGCCCCCTCGTCGGGTCGGTGGCAAAGGCGTGCACAGAGGTCAGAACCCCGGAGCGCACCAGAAAAGTACCAAGAAGGGATAATGAAAACGCAAACACCGCCAGCAAGACCGTCCACGCCTTGAATACGCCCCGCTTTTCCGTCGCGGCGAGAGAATGGATGAGCGCGGTGCCGACCAACCACGGCATGAAGGAGGCGTTTTCAACCGGATCCCAGAACCACCAGCCTCCCCAGCCGAGTTCGTAATACGCCCACCAACTGCCGAGCGCTATGCCGGCCGTCAGAAAGATCCAGGCCGCAAGCGTCCATGGTCGGGACCACCGCGCCCAGGCAGAGTCGAGCCGACCTCCAAGCAGGGCGGCAATGGCAAACGCAAATGCGACCGAAAAGCCCACGTAACCCATGTAGAGCATGGGTGGATGAATCGCCAGCCCCGGATCCTGAAGCAAGGGATTGAGATCACCCCCGTCCATCGGCGGCGGGAACTGTCGCTCAAAAGGGTTTGAGGTAAAGAGGATGAAGAGCAGGAAGCCGACACTCACGATGCCCATGACCCCCAGCACTCGGGCAACCATTCGGTCGGGAACACTTCGGCTGAACCAGGCAACGGCCGCCGTCCAGACAGCCAATGTCAGGGCCCATAAAAGCAGTGAGCCTTCATGGGCGCCCCAGACGCCAGAGATGAGATAGATCAGGGGCAGTTGCGAGTTCGAATTCTGGGCGACATAGGCTACGCTGAAATCGTGCGATAGAAATGCCGCCGTCAGACAGGCGTATGAGATCGCAACAAAAAGCAGCTGGGCAAAGGCGGCAGGCCGCGCAATGCTGATCCAGGAGTAATTGTTACGTGCCGCACCAATAATAGGAACCACGCCCTGGAGAATGGCAACGAGCAGCGCCAGAATCAGCGCAAAAAGACCAATCTCAGGAATCATTGCACCCCCATCGCCTTGGCTTTTTCTAATGCCTCCGTCACCTCCGGAGGCATATAGGTTTCATCGTGTTTAGCTAGAACCTGGGTTGCGCTGAAGGTGCCATCCGTTCCAAGACTGCCTTGAGCGACAATGCCCTGACCCTCACGAAAGAGGTCGGGCAATATACCTGTGTAGGCCACGGTTACTGAATTCGCTGTATCGGTAAGGTCGAATTGAATCTCCAGGCTGCCATCGCTTCGACGGACACTGCCATCGACCACCATCCCGCCAAGCCGAAAAGGGGTATTGGCGGGCGCCTCGCCAGCGGCGACCTGAGAAGGGCTGAAGAAGAGGTTAATGTTTTCCTGCAATGCCAAAAGCGCAAGGCCCGCCGCGACAGCCACCCCGGCAATCAGGAGGCTCACAAGAATCAGTCTTTGTTTTCGTCGGGGTTTCATTCGGACCGGGAACGCTCTTTTTGAGTGGCTATAGCCGAAAGCTCACGGATCAAGCGCTTGCGCCGGCGTATTGGCGCAATCACAGAGACTGCAAGTGTTAAAGCCGTGAGGGCATAAGCAGGCCAGACATAGATTGCATAGCCACCCATTTGAAAAAACTCGATCATGATGCTTTCGAAGTGACGAGTGTGTTCACCCATGCAGTGCGCCGTTCGCTGTCCAGAATCTCAACGCGGACACGAGCAAGCATGGTGTAGAGGTAATGAAATTTGAAAGCCCCAGCCATCAGCAAAAGCGGGATCAGCATACTGATCGCGATCGACGGTTGGTCAAACTTGGTTACGGTGGGGCCCTGGTGAAGGGTATTCCACCACTCGACCGAAAAATGAATGATCGGAAGATTGACCACCCCAACGATGGCGAGCACCGCGCCGGCCCGCGAAGCCGTGCGCCGGTCATCAATCGCCGCCACAAGCGCCATGTAGCCCAGATACAAAAAGAGCAGGATGAGTTCAGAAGTCAGTCGTGCGTCCCACACCCACCAGGTGCCCCACATGGGTTTGCCCCACAGGGATCCCGTAACAAGAGCGAGGAAAGTGTACGCGGCTCCCACCGGAGCACTGGCTCGCGCCACCGCTTCGGCAAGTTTCATGCGCCAGATCAGACTGATCGCACTGGTTGCGGCAAGAACGGCATAGACGAACATCGACATCCACGCAGAGGGGACGTGAATGTAAATGATTCGGTAACTCTCTCCCTGCTGATAATCAGGCGGAGCCAGCACCAGGCCTCCATAAAGGCCGGCGACAAAAAGCGCGATACAGATAATGGCGATGAACGGCATGAGGATTCCGGCCAGACGGTAAAAACTGGGCGGAGAGCCGAGTCGATGAAAACGCGTCAACCAAGTATCGGGATTTTGACTCATCAACAGAAGTCTTCTTCGATCGTATCTGGGCAGAAATGTCGCCGGTCCAAATTTAACCCTCTCGCAGATAGGGGAGTTAGGACTCGGAGGCTAATGGAGTAGGATTGTAATCGACGTCGTGTTAAACCGTATCAACGATAAACGTGCTTTAGATCAAAAACTGCTCAAAGACCGTGAAGCATTGGCCGCTATTCCCCGGGGGAAATGATCGCTTGGGAGATCTTAGTCGCTATATGAGGCCTTAAGGAGGCCTTAAGGCGCAGATCACTAATCGTCCAGAATAAATTCAGGCCAATTGGGATGCTTTTTGTTTCGCTCAGTCATTCTCGGCATCAAAGCCTGGCATAGGTAAGGGTCAGGCGTATAAATTCGCCGTCCAGGCCATTTTCATTGTGATCGACAATCTTCCCGTATGACGCCTTAAGGCCCAATGATTTTGAGAACTGCAGCCCAAGGCTGCCACCCAGGCCGAACGAGCGCTGAGCGTCGTTTTGCGCTGTGCCATCTGCCTCTGTCTCGCCCCCAAACGTATAGACACTGTCTAAGGAAAGCCAGAATCCCGAACTCAGGTTGTGGGTAACATGGGTTTCAAGCTTGAATAGAGGCTCTTGACGCAATGTGTCCCCGGTCGAGGGGTCATCGTTATTCCCGAAGAGGGTGATGCTTGGGAGAAAGTCGATGGTAGTCAGACGGGGGTCCAGAAAACTTTCACCGAATCCGAGTGTGATCGGCGTCCCCAACTGTAGTGAATAGCGATTGGCACCGAGATTGGCGGATTGCTGCTGATCGTATTTGCCGGTCGGCAGTGTGAAGCGAGCCAGACCTCCAACAGCGAAGGAGGGCTTGTAGTCCCTATACGTCTCTTTAGTCAGGGGAGGCAGGTTGTAAAGGCCTGCGGTGAGTAACAACTGAGTATCCCCAAGCCCCTCAGAGCTGGCTTCAGCTCCCGCTATAGCCACGTTGGGGAGCGAAAGGGAAGACGTCAACCGACCGGCCGGCTGGACGGCCGTAAAAGATATGTAACGATCCCTGATTTCCATCGTCCGGGTGTATTGTGCGACAACCAAGTCAACATCGAGATTGAGATGAGGGGTAACCCGTCCAGACCCAATCATTGAGTTCCCGGATACCTTCATGCCATAAAGCGAAAAGACATCAGTATCAATCGGTGGGGGCAGATACGCGCGCGGCCCGTCACCTATGTCCGCTTGAGGTGTTTGAGCAACAAGAGCGCAAAATAAGAAAGCGAATCCAGAGAGCTTGCCAGGAAATTTCATCGGGTAAACCATCCCCATCTCAGGTGAAATTAGTGAATTCACACAAGATGATACTTTAGGCAAAGTTACCGAAATTTGACGCCGGCAGGTGATTCACCTTCTCAGATAACGCGCTGGTGTAATATTTAGTTTTACCCGCCATCAAAAACCACCATGATTTACAAGCGCCCGTTTTCGGTCCCGCAATCTATAGGGATTCTTCTGCTCTCGTCTTTTTTCGTTTTACCCGTTTTCGCAGATTCTGTCTCGTCACCTGATGAGTTTTTTCAGTCGGGCGGGATGAAGACGACAGCCGAGAACTACCCCACTGTTGAAACCTCGCGACAGTTGCTGATGGCGCAGGCTCGGGCGAAGGTGAATCACTTTGCGCATACCCGAAAACTGACGCGCACAGAGGATCAGCCTGTTGTACGCATGAACAGGGATACCTACTATAGTTTTGCAGTCGTTGATGTTTCCAGGGGCGCAACGATCACTCTGCCGGCGGTACCGGACGGTAAGTACATTTCCGTCCAACCCGTGACAGAGGATCATCGGATCCAACCCATGTCCTACGGGAGCGGTACTTATCAATTGGCAACGCATTATGGCAAGCATCTTTACCTAATCGTCCGGCTGGATAGCACATTCAGCGAGGAAGAAGCGAATGCGCTACAGGATGCGATGGTGATCGATGCCGGCAGTGCTGAGCCCTTTCGGGCCGAGCCGGTCGATAAGGAGGCCTTCGTGGCGGTTGAAAATTCCCTTAGAAAAAAACTCGGCGAGCTTCTCGCCGCTCACGGTGCCAACGTCAATGAGGGCATGTTTACGGCGCCGACTGATGACTCCAGAGGGCTGTACACATTCGACAAGTACACCGTTGGCGCAGCGGTGGGCTGGGGAGGCGCACAGTACAAGGATAATATTTACGAAAGCTCGCCTGATTACCCGGCAAAGGGGTGCTATGAGGCAAGCTTTGAGGATCCGGGTAACGGCGCGTTTTGGTCGTTTACTGTCTACAACCGGGACGGCTTCATGTTTGATGACGTGGCGCATATGAGCTCTAACACTGCGTCTGCCAACTCAGACGGAACCTATACGATTCACTTTGGTTGTGGGGCAGATGCGGTCAACAATTTGCCGATCGAAAATGATACTGGCGTCTTTAACTTCGTTGTCCGACACTACATCCCCTCCGAACGTGTTCGAAACGACGGGTATCGCCTCGCACCGTCTATAAAAAAGGCTGAGTAGCGCGTCCCGAGCGGCTGGGCGATGGATCAACATCGCGGCTAGAAAACTAGGCGCTAAATCGATGTGGTCAGGTAAAGATGAATGCTCTGGACAGGCTGGACGCCGGCCCCATCCCTGACAAACTGGCCGATTTGCGGGCGGGATCTGCCGTCGCGATCGACTGCATTTCTCCTGAAACTTGCGTAAATCTTTCGGATCTCGCAGATCAGCTTCAGTATCGAAAGGCCCGGCCGGTAACCGGATCAGTCAAGACCCCGGTCTATCAGGATTTTGAGCTTGATTACGAGGTTCCGCGCGAGCACCCGTTCTGGCGTATTGCCGAGGCGTTGCAGAGTGTTTTCGGCCCGCTACTTGATGATGCCCCTCGAGAAAGGCTCAGCGATAACGATTCAGGTTTCAGCCTGAATGATCTTATCGTTCAGCGCTATCCTCCCGGTTGTGCGGGGATCAGCCCGCACCGCGATCACATTGAATATCGGATGATTATCCTTATCCTGCTCTTAAGCGGCGACGGGGATTTTCGGCTTCATCCCGAACGTGATGAAGCCGAAGGAACGGTTATTGATTTTCGACCGGGGCAACTGCTCATGATGGGGGCACCGGGAATTGCTTCGGATTTCGTTCGACCATTTCATTCGGTGAGGAATGTGACTGCGGTCAGGCGTACCATCGGGATGCGCTTTGACCGGCGGTTGGCGGGTCTTTCGACGTAGAGCGTTAGCGCTTTAGATGCGCTAACATGATACCCATGAGCGAATACGACATACCCAAAACGCCGTCGGCCTACGAATTTCCGTTGCTGATTCGGCACCTGCTTTCAAGACTGTCTGCCCAGCATGCGGGACAGGAGATTTGCTACGGGAACGATCTGCGCTTTAGCTACGCGGAATTTTTCGATCGGGTCCAGCGCCTCGCGAGCGGACTTCAGGCGCTGGGAATAGGCCCCGGCGATACGGTCGCAGTGATGGATTGGGATAGTCATCGCTACCTGGAGTGCTTTTTCGCGGTACCGATGATCGGCGCTGTGCTGCATACCATCAACATACGTCTGGCACCGGAGCAGATTCTCTACACGATCAACCATGCCGAGGACACCGCGCTGCTCGTGCATGATGACTTTGCTCCCTTGCTTGAGGGGCTTAAAGGAAAGACCCCTACAGTTAAGAATGTTATTCGCCTTTGCGATGCCGGAACCAAGAACAATCAGGTAGCCGTCGACACGTTTGATAGCGAGTACGAGGCCCTGCTGAGCGCCGCGTCTTGCAGTTTCGACCCGCCGGACTTCAGCGAAAATATCCGCGCGACCACTTTTTACACGACGGGGACCACAGGCAATCCCAAAGGGGTTTATTTCAGTCAACGCCAGATTGTGCTGCATACCCTGGGTGTGGCGGTTGCGCTCTCGAGTGCTGCGGGCCAGGGGCGGGTGAGCGTCGATGATGTTTATATGCCCATCACCCCGATGTTCCATGTGCACGCCTGGGGAATTCCCTATGTTGCAACGATGCTCGGGCTCAAACAGGTCTATCCCGGTCGATACGAGCCTGCAAAACTTCTGTCTCTAATCGAAAGCGAGAAGGTGACCTTTTCGCATTGTGTTCCCACGATCCTGCACATGCTATTGAGCGATCCGTCGGTTGAGAAGATAGATCTGTCCAATTGGAAGGTCATTATTGGCGGATCTGCACTGCCTCCGGCGTTGGCTCGACGTGCGTTAGATCTGGGTGTCGATGTGTTTAGCGGTTACGGCATGTCTGAGACCGCTCCAGTCCTGACGCTTGCCCAGTTGAATTCTCAAGAGGGGCTCCCGGATGATCCTGAACGGACGGACATCCGCTGTAAGGCAGGCAGACCCATTCCGCTGGTTGATCTTAAAGTGGTTGATTCGGAGCTTCGCGAGGTGCCCCGGGATGGCGCCAGCACGGGAGAAGTGGTCGTGCGTTCGCCTTGGCTGACCCAAGGTTACCTTAATGACCCCGACCGCTCAGAGGAGCTTTGGCAAGGGGGATACCTGCACACCAGCGATATCGGACATGTGGATAAGGCGGGATATCTCAAGATCACGGATCGGCTGAAGGACGTTATTAAAAGTGGGGGCGAATGGATTTCATCCCTCGAGCTCGAGGACATTGCCTTAACCTGCGAAGGGGTCAGTGAGGCCGCAGCGATTGGGATCGCAGATGAAAAATGGGGAGAGCGGCCCTTGTTGCTGCTTGTGCCCAATGCGGAGGGGCTGTCATTGGATGCGATCAAAGCTGTCTTTCAAGGACACGCGAAGGAAGGAGAAATCAGCGAGTGGGCGGTGCCCCAGCGGATTGAACTTGTGGCAGAAATTCCCAAGACCAGTGTTGGCAAGATAGACAAGAAAAAACTGCGGGAGCAGTACGGATAATCCGCTTCATGGATTGATTGCTCCATCACCTTTGTGGGGGTAAACTGAAGGTCCTTTCAGCAGATAAACAAGGGGGTGATCCAATGTCTAGTGATTCAGGAATCGTCATAGTGAGCTTTGGTGTCGATATGGAACGCGGGAGCATCCTCTCGTAGTTTCATCGAGACCCTGTCCGGTGACAGTGCTTGCTGTGACAGCCAATCACGACGCCCCGCTCTGCGGGGCGTTTTGGTTTCAGGAGCCTACCGTCTCGAGAATTGCATCCGAGCACAAGTCCAGCGTCGCAATCAGATCAGACGCAAAATCCCTGAACATGCTTTCGGTCACGGGCAGTGAGAGATTGATCATGCCGCGCCGGGCGTAGAACTGACCTTTGGCCATCATCTTGAGGTGCACCAGTTCATAAAGATCCGAATAACCTGGCGGGGGAGAATAGGGTGCTCTCGGGGCTTGGAGTCCGAAGTGGAGCGCCATCATTGATCCCATTCCCGTTACGTGGACGGGCAACTGCAAGGCCGATAAGGACTCCGCAAGTTTTTCTCGACAGCGCTCTCCCTGAGCAAAAAAGGCCTCGGCAACTTCCGGGGTGTATATCTCACTTAGACCGACCAAGCCGGCAGTCATGCTGAAGACATTGTTGTTAAAAGTACCGGCATGGGGCCAGGCATCCGGCCGGCTTGGATCGAATCGGTCCAGAATATCTGCACGGCCCCCAAAGGCGCCAAAGCTCATGCCCCCGCCAAGATACTTGCCGAAGGTGACGAGATCCGGAAGAAGACCATACATGCCGTGCAGTCCGCTCGGGCCGTGACGTGACGTCATGACCTCATCAAAGATGAGAAGCCCGCCGACTGCTTCGGTAGCCTCCCGTAGCCCCTTAAGAAAGTCTGCATCAGCCGGAATGCATCCACCCGCTCCGATCATGGGTTCGATAATGAGCGCAGCCAATCTATCCCCGACCGTGTTAATTGTTTCGGCGGCAGTTACGAGGTCGTTAAACGGGATACGGTGCGTTGGGAAAGGTGCGTTTAAAGGGTTATCGCCGGCAAAACTCAACACACCCCCGTGATAGCTTCCGTCGACAACCATGATATCGGTTCGACCAGTGTGAGCACGAGCACTGCTCAGTGCGAGCATGTTGGCTTCAGTTCCGGAGTTACAAAACCGCAGGCGCTCAACGGCAGGAAAGCGCTCGCAGATCAAGGCGCCCAGATGACCTTCCTGCTCTGTCGGACTGCCAAAGGTTAGTCCGTCGGATAACGCCCGGCTTAGGGCTTGGGCGATTTTGGGGTGACTATGTCCGTATAAACCTGCGGTGTATTCACCCAGAAAGTCTTGATATTGATGCCCATCAGCGTCCACGATGTGGGCACCCTGCGCTCGTCTTACCGTGATGGGGAAGGGGGAGTAGTGGAGGACCGTTCTGGTGTTACCACCTGGGAGGGAGGTTTTGGCTTTCCGATACAGCGCAAGGCTGTTTGGGTTGTTCCGGGTGTAAAGATCACGTTCGTGCGCGATGAGGCTTTCAAGGGAACCCGACGCGGGCTCACAGGGCTTTGCGGCTGACGGGACTGCGCTCATGGAATTGAATAGTAAAGGGTCAGCCCAAAGCAAAGAATCACGAGCACGATCCCGAGAAACCGCCAGATACTGTTGTAGCGATCCCCGAAAAGTACGGTGTCCTTAAGCCATGCAGTGGATTTTTTGAATGCCAAAGGTCGATATTGAGCATAGGTTTGAACCAAATCTAGCAGAGAGCGAATCTTTCAGCACCCTCGACTCGCCAATCCCTCTGTTTAATAACCGGGGGTGAAGACTCTTCCGGAGGTGTCCGTCCGTCCTGATGTCATTTCGTGCGAAGCAAGGCTTTAGTCAGCCACTGAAACGGACGCCCATCGATGGCTGCCAGTCCGAGAGCAATCAGTGCCATCCCTGCAATATGTATGGCATGAAGTATTTCCCCCAAAACCAGCGAGCCCAGGAGAATTGCCCAGACCGGGATCAGAAGGGTAACAATCGCAGCGTTGGTAGTGCCGGCGCGTCCCAGAATTCCGAAAAACAGAACATATGCCGCGCCGGTAGAGAATACCCCCAACACTGCCACGGCACCCCAACCCATGAGGGAAAGACCGACCAGTGCCCCTGGTTCCTGAAAATAGAAAACCACCGGAATCAATAACATGGTGGAGCCGCTTACCTGTCCGGCAGCGGTTGTTACCGGATGCAAGCCCTGCTTTTTGAATCGTCGACCAAAGACGAAGGCGAACGCATACGAGAGAGCCGCCCCCAGTATCGCGAGCTGCGCCAGCACGTTCTCCCCGATACCCTGCAGAGCCCCTGGGCCGATCATGATGGCAACTCCGGATAGTCCCAGAACAGCGCCGCTTAACTTGACGGCGGTTAAGCGCTCATCCGTCAGCAAGGCTCCAGCGACCAGCATTGTGAAAATCGGTGTGGTGGCATTCAAAATAGCGGCGAGGCCTGATGCGATATGAATCTGACCGACAACAATCAAGGTGAATGGAATCACGTTGTTCAAAAGCCCCATTCCAAGAAATTCGGCCCAGGTTCCGATTCGTCGGGGAAAGGGGAGTCCGAGAATGCGAACGATTGCCCACAAAGTCAGTGCCGCAATGCCGACTCGAAGAAACACGATGGTCAGAGGTAGGAGTTCTTCAATCAACAGCTCGACGAGAAAGAATG
>WTHR01000117.1:10200-15191 GCA_011523045.1 Gammaproteobacteria bacterium
AACACGATGGTCAGAGGTAGGAGTTCTTCAATCAACAGCTCGACGAGAAAGAATGTCATACCCCAAAGAATCGAGAGGCAGAGCACCATACTCCATTCGACGAGACCCATTTTTAGATTGATAGAAGATTCATTCAAAAGATCAACACCTGTTGGAATAGACTGCGCTGACTAAGGCCGGAAAACTTTCCTGAGTTAAGAAACTTGAGTCTAGTGGAGCCTGCTCCGTGAGGGTCAACCCGATTCTTGTGATGGACCGGGTTGATTAGCCGAACCAGAAACCATAGAAGTGTTTCGTAACTCTTGCAGATGCAGCACCGTTAGATTGAACACCTGTTTTAGATGACTCCTTTTATTCTCAAAACCCTTCTTGCCGCGCACATCACGGGCGGGGTGATCGCTTTGCTATGCGCGGGCGGCGCCCTAGTGTCAAAAAAGGGTAGACCCGGTCACCGTTTTTTTGGAAAAGGTTATGTGGCTGGAATGACTGTGGTGTTTCTCTCGGCCTTGCCCCTTGCGTTTTTTCAGGCCAATCTTTTCCTTTTATTAATTGCTTTTTTCAGCTTCTATCTGGTCTTCAGCGGATTCAGATTCTCACGGAATAAAACCGGTGCTCCCGAGGGGCAAGACTGGATCGCAGTCGGTTTTGCAGTGTTGTCGGGGGTCGGAATGTGGGGCTTGGGCTACTTCTTTTTTATGACCGGAAATGATCAATGGGTCACCCTGATCGTTTTTGGCACGCTTGGTACCCTGCTGGGAGTATCTGATGGCGCGGCTTGGATCAAGGGCGCGCTGACCGGCAGAAAGCGGATTGCCCGTCATCTGACGAACATGTTGGCTGGGACGATTTCGACCGTTACTGCGGCTCTGGTCGTCAACGTGACTACGGATCCCCCTTGGATCGCGTGGATCGCGCCAACCATCGTGATCACGCCGTTTATCATTTACTGGAGCCGGCGAACTTTGTCAGCAGGCTATAACTGACAGAAGCGCCAGATCAAGAATGGTCGGGGTGAGAGGATTTGAACCTCCGGCCCCTGCCTCCCGAAGACAGTGCTCTACCAGGCTGAGCTACACCCCGACTGAATTTGGGCTAAGCGCCTACTCGCACTAGAAGGTCCGGGAAACCGAAAAGTCTGCGAGCGCGCCAAGAGCGTCACGATATTGAGAGGGTGGCAGCGCCTCTAAGGACTGCCGGGCCAGACCCGCATGCTCTTGAGCCCGCGCGCAAGTGTACGCAAGTGCCCCGGTAGATTCAATGATTCGGCGAATCTCAGTCAGGGCATCGCGATCGCCATTTTCGATTGCCTCGCGGATGACTGCCTGCTGCCCTGCGGTTGCGCGATCCATGGCGTGAATCAAAGGCAGTGTAATTTTTCCTTCGGCGAGATCATCCCCGGCGTTTTTGCCCATCTGATCTGCCTCGGCGGAATAGTCCAGCGCATCATCCACCATCTGAAAGGCTATCCCCAGATTCAGCCCAAAGTCGGCCAGCACCCGTTCGCCGGCGGGACTGGCGTCTGCAAGTACGGCACCCAAACGGGCGGCCGATTCAAAAAGCTGGGCTGTCTTGCGGGTAATGGTTTCGAGATACGCCGCTTGGGTAGTTTGCGGGTCATGGCTGTTGATCAACTGCATGACTTCCCCTTGGGCGATCGAATTCGTGGTTTGTGCCATGATGTCCATCACTCGGGGATTGCCTACTGCAACCATCATCTGGAAGGCGCGCGAATAGAGGAAGTCCCCAACAAGCACGGAAGCAGCATTGCCCCAAAGATCATTCGCGGTCTCCCGACCTCGTCTTAACTCGGACTCGTCTACGACGTCATCATGAAGCAGCGTTGCGGTGTGGATGAATTCGATGACAGCGGCAAGATCAATGTGCGCGGTGCCTTTATACCCAAGCGCATGGGCGCTCAACAGCAGGGTAACGGGGCGCAGTCGCTTTCCGCCCGCGCCGACGATGTAGTGGCCTATCTGCTCGATGAGGGCGACGTCCGAGCGCAATTCATTCCGAATATGGCGGTCCACCGCAGCCATATCCTCCCCGACGAGGATATTGATGGAGGACAGCAGATCTTCCGGCTTTTTGACGCCTGCAGACCTCTGATTTAAAGAAGTAACGGTTCCCATAGTAGAATGATAACGTGCCTGTTGAAGTATCCGGCACGTTACGTTGACCAAAAACTCGCTTTCGCCTAAAATTCGGCGCCTTCAACGAGACATCAAAGCCGATCGCCTGTCTTCTAACAGGTTGATTCGGGTAGAGAATTTCCGGAACAGAGATATGTACGCAGTAGTTCAAACGGGTGGTAAACAGTACCGACTGAGCGTGGGAGACAGCGTGAGGGTAGAAAAACTCGCAGGCGAACCCGGCGACGTCATTGATCTTTCCGACGTGCTGATGGTTGCCGATGGCGAGCAGGTGTCTGTGGGCAGTCCAAAGCTTGACGGCGCCTGTGTCAAGGCAGAGATTCTCTCTCATGGACGAGACAAGAAGATTCGTGTTTTCAAAATGAAACGGCGAAAGAAGTATCGCCGTACGCAGGGGCATCGGCAGTCATTTACGCACCTGCGGGTGACAGACATTACTCACTAGACCCGGCAAGGCGCTGGAGGTTACGACAAATGGCACATAAGAAAGCAGGCGGCAGTTCCCGGAACGGTCGCGACTCAGAGTCCAAACGGCTTGGCGTAAAACGCTATGCCGGCGAAGTAGTGCGTGCCGGCAATATTATTATCCGTCAGCGTGGTACGGCATTCCATCCCGGGGTGAACGTGGGCCTTGGAAAAGATCACACACTCTTCGCTCTTACTGAGGGAAAGGTAAAGTTCGACATAAAGGGGCCGAAAAACAGGCGAACTGTGAGCGTCCTCACTGAGAGTTGAATGCAGGTTCCACGGTTCGCAAAAAGCCCCGCCAACTGAGCGGGGTTTTTTACGGAAGAAGGTCTTAAATGAAATTCGTCGACGAGGCCGTGATCGCTCTCCAGGCAGGTAATGGGGGTCATGGCTGCCTGAGTTTTCTTCGTGAGAAGTTCGTCCCAAAGGGCGGCCCTGACGGAGGCGATGGAGGTCGAGGCGGAAACGTTGTCCTTCGGGCGACAAGTGATCTCAATACGCTTGCGGATTTTAGGTACACGCGGAAGTTTTCTGCCGAAAACGGGTCGGGAGGTGCGGGGCGAAACCGCACGGGAGCTGCCGGCAAGGATTGCGTCATCCTGGTGCCTTCTGGGACCCTGGTTTATGCCGAGCACACCGAGGAACTTCTCGTTGATCTGGATTCAGACGGCAAGGAGTTCACGGTCGCGATGGGAGGCCGTGGCGGAGTCGGAAATGCCCGGTTCAAGTCTTCTGTCAATCAGGCCCCAAGACGGACTATCCCCGGAGGCGAAGGGGACCGTTTGTCGGTTCGACTTGAGTTGCAGGTGCTCGCAGACGTGGGATTGTTGGGGCTGCCGAACGCCGGTAAGTCGACGCTGCTTTCAAGAATCTCTGCCGCGCGACCGAAAATTGCCGACTATCCATTTACCACGCTGTATCCACACCTCGGGGTGGTAGACGTTGGGCAAGGCGCGGCGTTTGTGGTGGCGGATATTCCTGGGCTGATAGAGGGCGCAGCCGAGGGAGCAGGCCTTGGGGTTCAGTTTTTGCGGCATCTCAGTCGAACCCGCCTGCTTTTGCACATTGTCGATATCAATGACGTTTCAGGGGGGACACCTCAATCCGCCGTCGAAACAATAGTGCGGGAACTGGAAGGATTCGATCCAGAGCTTTCGAGTCGAGAACGTTGGCTGGTATTCAACAAAGCAGACACGCTAGATTCTTCCGCGGCGGCTGAGATCGTTGCGGAAACGCGTTCTGCACTCAAGTGGGATCAACCCTGGTTTCTGATATCTGGCGTCAGTGGTCAGGGGTGCGCAGAGATGTGTCAAAAAATCTGGTATAAATTGGATGATGACAGTGAATAGCTCGAGTCCTAAAGACGGCGCTCGACAACGCTGGGTGATAAAGCTCGGCAGTGCCCTTTTGGCGCACGAAACACAGGGCCTCAATCAACCTTTGATTGCGTCGCTAGTTGACGTCTGCGTTCGGCTTCGGGAGCAGGGGATCGACCCCATTTTGGTGTCATCGGGCGCGATTTCTCAGGGGATGGTGAGGCTCGGATGGCGAGTCCGTCCTCACGAACTGCATCAACTTCAGGTTGCTGCAGCGGTGGGACAGATGGGACTGATTCGGGCCTACCAGTCAGCATTTGAAGATTATGGCGTTGAGACAGCTCAGGTTCTTCTGACCAGTGCCGATCTGAACAATCGCAATCGCTATCTCAACGCAAGAAGCGCATTGCGTTCTATGCTGGAGATGGGCATTGTCCCGGTGGTGAATGAGAACGACACGGTCGTCACGGAGGAGATACAGTTTGGAGATAATGACTCCCTTGGGGCGCTTGTGGGAAACCTCGTCGAGGCCGATTATCTAGTCATTTTGACCGATCAGGAAGGCCTATATGAGGCAGATCCGCGTCATGATCCGAATGCCCAGTTAGTTCGCGAAGCTAACGCAGGGGATCCCCAGTTGGAGCAATACGCGGGCCCAAGTGGCGCGTTAGGCCGCGGCGGAATGCTGACGAAGCTCCAGGCCGCTGCCAAAGCAGCCCGGTCGGGGGCCTCGACAATCATCTGCTCAGGAAGAAGTCCGCAGGTGCTCCTGGGCATCCCTCAAGGCGATGTGCCGGGAACGATGCTCAAAGCGGCGTCTGGTCGAATCGCCGCACGCAAGCTGTGGCTAGCAGGCAGAATGCAATCCCTTGGACGGGTCTACATCGATGCGGGAGCGTGTAGCGTCCTGGTAGGCTCTGGCAGAAGTCTTTTGCCCGTTGGCGTAACTCGCGTCGAAGGGGGTTTTCGGCGCGGGGAGCTGGTTGACTGCCTGGCAGATGAGGACGGCAGATGGATCGCGCGCGGATTGGCTAATTATTCCGCTGAGGAGACA
>WTHR01000079.1:0-8467 GCA_011523045.1 Gammaproteobacteria bacterium
GCTCGCGTGAGGCACTTGTCGACGACCAGCCCGGCGTTACCCGTGATCGACTCTATGGCGAGGCCTTACATCAGGATCGACGTTTTCTCCTGATTGATACCGGGGGGCTCTCGGATGATGGAGATGTGCTGAGTGCCGCGGTCCGCGAACAGGTGATCCAGGCGCTGTCAGAGGCCGACGCTGTCGTTTTTCTGCTTGATGCGCGCGACGGGCTATCGGCTTCAGATAGAGACATCGCCTCAGATTTACGCAGGGACGAAACCCCAGTCGTGGTGGCAGTCAATAAGGCGGAGGGACTGGATCGCGACATCACCGCCAGTGAATTCTTTGAGCTGTCCCTGGGTACGCCTCAGGTCGTTTCGGCCAAAACAGGACAAGGCGTTGGGACCCTGTTGGACGCAGTTGCCAGCATCGTGCCTGACTCGGAATCTGAAGAGATCAGCGCGGAGGCCAATCGAATCGCCATAGTCGGCAGACCTAACGTCGGCAAATCCACTCTGGTCAACTGCCTGGCGGGTGAACCCAGGATGATCGTCGCAGATCTTCCGGGAACAACGCGGGACAGTGTTGCGGTGCCCGTTGAACGCGACGGGGAAGCCTTGCTGCTGCTGGATACCGCGGGGGTGCGCAGAAAATCCCGTGTGCGCGAGACTCTTGAGAAATTCTCCGTGGTCAAGACCTTGCAAGCCCTCGCATCTGCCGAGGGAGCGGTGCTTGTTCTCGATGCGAGAGAAGGTGTCAGTGACCAGGATGCAACGATTGCCGGCTTGATTGTTGAGACAGGCCGTTCGATTGTGATTGCTGTAAATAAATGGGATGGCCTCGAGAGAAGGGACAAGAATGGGATACGCCGCGAACTTTCCCGAAAACTGGATTTCTTGCCTGAGCATGACACCGTCTTTATCTCGGCGATGCATGGTTCTGGGATTGCGGAGCTGACTAAAGCGATTCGGCGAGCTCGCGCCAGCGCGATGGCAGAGATGGGGACCAGCCGCCTTAATCGGGCTCTGGCTGAGGCGGTCGAACATCATCGTCCGCCGATGGTCAACAATCGCACGATAAAGCCGAAGTATGCGCACCAGGGAGGGAAAAACCCCCCGACCGTAGTGCTTCACGGGAACACCCTGCACAAACTGCCCGCGAGTTACCTCCGTTATCTCGGGAAAACCCTCGCCGGGACCTTCAAGTTGACGGGAACGCGGATTCGATTTGAACTGCGCAATGCGGAAAATCCGTACTACAAAAAGAAGGCGTCGCGCAAGGGGAGAGGGTAACGAAGGCGGCCCGCTGTTATCCGGTGCTGATACGGACGTTAGCTGTCCTTTGGTTGGGTCGACGTCACTTCTGCGTTTGCGGTTCCGCTTGCGAAACGGGTGACGATAGCATCACCGGGTTTCAGGACCGTCGCGGATCGGACGACAGCTTCTTTTCCCGCAACCTGCACGATAGCGAAACCGCGGTCCAACGTAGCGGATGGACTCAACGCCTTAAGCTGCGCCGCAGCTTGTGTCAGCCGGTGATGTTGCTGCGTGAGATTCCGATTTAACCGGTCTAAAAGACGCGTACGCGCGGTTTTGATCCTTGCAGATATTTCGGCAACCTGAGTCTGAGGAGAGCGCATTTGAAGAAGCTGGGCACATCGAGTCAGGCGGGCATGCTCGTTTTGATGCTTAAGGTGCCATCCGGTTTTCAGTCGTTCACCTAAAGACAAGAGTTTCTCCGCCTGATAGGCGAGACGATCGCTCGGGTGCCGGAGTCGTGCCATCGCGTTATCGAGCCGTTGGGCCGACGTCTGCCGTTGACGATCAAGCGCTGAGCCAAGCCGGAAACCCTGCCCGTCAATCAAGCCGGTCAGGCTCTCGATGTCTGGTGTGACAGCCTCTGCGGCAGCGGTGGGTGTGGCGCAACGCAAATCCGCGGCGAAGTCCGCCAGGGTCGTGTCGGTTTCATGACCCACGCCTGAGACGACAGGCAATTTGCACTTTCGGATTGCCCGGACCACGACTTCTTCGTTGAACGCCCACAAGTCCTCGAGCGAGCCCCCACCTCGAGCAAGCAGAACGACGTCGCATTGGTTTGGTCTCAGCATGTGCAGCGCGTCAGCAATTTGGGGAGCGGCTTGCTCTCCCTGCACTGTGACAGGCAACACCAGTGCCTCGGTCAGGGGGAAGCGCCGGGCCAGAGTCGCCAACATATCCTGAAGCGCCGCGCCGTGTTTGGAGGTAATAATTCCAATTCGGCCAGGACGCTCAGGTATTTTGCGTCGTTCCCCGGGATCGAACAGCCCTTCAGCAGAGAGTTTGCGTTTTAACTCCTCAAAACGCCGTCGCAGTTCGCCTTCACCTGCCGGTTCGATGTATTCCACGATAAGTTGAAAATCGCCCCGGGCTTCGTAGATTGAGACGTTTCCACTCAACAGAACCTCGGTGCCGTTCTCAAGGGTGCCTCGATAGGGTGAGCGGCGATTTCGAAACATCGCACAGCGGATCTGCGCGTGCTCGTCTTTTAACGAAAAATATATATGCCCGGAGGCTGGTGTCGCGAGATTCGAAATCTCACCGGTGAGCCAGACAGTCCCGAAGTGCTCCTCAAGGAGATCGCGCGCTTCCCGGGTGAACTCACTGACCTGGAGGATCTTTCGGCTCATCCCGTTATTATGCCTAGAGGGAGATTCCCCGATAAGCGCAAAGCGCGGATTAACTCAGGGCGCTCGGACGGGGTATAAAAAAAGCCGGACAATGTCCGGCTTTCTGGGATATGAAACAGGTTAAAAGTAGAAGGGTGCCGCGCTTTTTTGCGCTTCGGACTGCGCGATACCTGCATGAGCGGCCCAAGAAATCTTTTCAGCGATTCGAATTGCTTCAGCTTCCTCGTTTGCTTCGAGTTTGGCCTTTGCCGTTTTCAGGAGCTTGCCCAGCGGGACAGCAGCTCCGCCCGTCGCCGGATCAAGAAGGCGCCAGACCGCACTGGCCTGTTGGGCTGCGGCAAGGTCTGCTTCAGCCTGCGCGATCGTCTCGGAGGCGGTTCCCGCGTGAGAGGCTGAAATCGATAGCACCATGCCCGCTCCCGCAAGCAACGCCGCCCAGGTAGACAGTCTTTTCATAAGGTTTCCTCCTAATTACACTCGTGCGATTTATTTAAAAATAACAGTCACTTAACGCCTGGGAACACCTTATAAGTTTACCGCGTTCAAGTCAAACCGTATAATCGGTCGATGGAACATCCAGATCTTGCACTCACCTTTGACGACGTGCTGTTGGTCCCTGATCGGTCGGATGTTCTCCCTCACGAAGTCGATCTGACCAGCGCCTTTTCGCGCAACATTACTCTCAATATTCCGCTCATTTCTGCGGCAATGGACACCGTGACTGAGGCGCGGGCAGCCATCTGTTTGGCACAGTCTGGCGGGCTGGGGGTGATCCATCGCAATATGACGCCGACCGAGCAGGCGGAGCAGGTAAGTACGGTCAAAAAGTATGAGAGCGGCATCATTAAAGATCCGGTCTGTGTTCCCAGTTCCGCAACAGTCGGCGAAGTGGTAGCCCTGATACGGGAGAAAAACTTTTCGGGGGTGCCGGTGCTGGATGAAAACGGTCGATTGACCGGCATCGTCACGAGTCGGGATATCCGCTTTGAAGATCGTTTTGACCAACCGGTGACCGCAGTAATGACCCCCCGCGAGCGCTTGGTGACTGCGCCGGAAAAAGCCACGCGGGAGGATATTCGCGGGTTGCTCCATGAGCACCGGATAGAGAAGGTACTGCTGGTAGACGAGGCCTTTAATCTGAAAGGGCTTGTCACTGTCAAGGATATTCAGAAACAGACCGAGTTTCCTGATGCATGTAAGGATGGCGAGGGACGGCTCCGTGTTGCGGCCGCGATTGGTACCGGGGGAGATTCGGCAGAGCGTTGTGAGCGCCTGGTAGAGGCCGGAGTGGACGCCATCGTGGTCGACACTGCGCATGGGCATTCGCGAGGCGTGCTTGAGCGCGTTCGCGACATCAAAAAGTCGTTTGTTAACGTCGAAGTCGTGGCGGGAAACATCGCAACCGCCGATGCGGCCCGGGCTCTGGCCGATGCGGGTGCCGATGGCGTGAAAGTGGGCATTGGGCCCGGCTCCATCTGCACCACCCGGGTGGTCGCAGGGGTGGGTGTGCCTCAAATCACAGCAATTTCAGATACCGCCGCGGCACTTAGAGAGTCTGCTATTCCTGTGATAGCCGATGGAGGAATTCGTTTTTCCGGGGATATTGCCAAGGCCATTGCGGCAGGAGCCAACGCGGTAATGGTTGGGGGCCTGCTCGCAGGAACTGAGGAGGCACCGGGCGAGATCGAGCTTTTTCAGGGCAGATCCTACAAGAGCTATCGGGGCATGGGTTCGCTTGGTGCAATGCAAGAAGGTTCTAAGGATCGGTACTTTCAGGAAGGACAGAGCGATCCTGGAAAACTCGTCCCTGAGGGTATTGAGGGACGGGTTCCGTTTAAGGGGCCGATGTCGCAGATTATTCATCAACTGACCGGCGGGCTCAGGGCCAGTATGGGGTATACGGGGTGCGCCACGATCGCTGAAATGAGATCACACTGCCGGTTTGTCCAGATCACACATTCCGGGTACACAGAAAGTCACGTTCATGACGTGACTGTTGTGAAAGAAGCGCCAAACTATCAACGGGGCAGTTGAGCTTGTCACCGCCTGGGGTAGCGGCAGGTTCGGATCAGGATCGCATCCTGATTCTTGATTTCGGGTCCCAGTACAGCCAACTGATTGCCCGGCGGGTCCGTGAAGCAGGCGTATATTCCGAACTGTTTCCCTGGGATGTCTCTCCGGAAAAGGTTGTAGATTTTCGGGCGAGCGGGATCATTCTTTCCGGCGGGCCGGAGAGCGTCCATGGTACGGATGCTCCTAAAGCGCCCGAAGCGGTGTTTTCGTTAGGTGTGCCGGTGCTGGGCATCTGTTATGGAATGCAGACGATGGCAGGCCAGCTCGGCGGTGTGGTTGTACCTGCCAGCCATCGGGAATACGGTTACGCGCAGGTTCGGGCACGTGGCCATTCGAGCCTATTGCGAGACATCGAGGATCATCGGACGCCAGAGGGATACGGGCTCCTGGATGTCTGGATGAGTCACGGCGATCGGGTTGAATCACTGCCGCCGCGCTTTCGTGTCATCGCCGAAACGCCCAGCGCGCCTCTT
The DNA here is from genome assembly GCA_011523045.1 of Gammaproteobacteria bacterium. GTDB lineage: Bacteria > Pseudomonadota > Gammaproteobacteria > Arenicellales > UBA868 > UBA868. The sequence goes on from WTHR01000079.1 coordinate 5,194, forward strand.
GCCGGTATGGCAGACGAGGATCGTCGCTTCTACGGATTGCAATTCCACCCTGAAGTGACGCATACCGCTCAGGGCCGTCAGATTATCGAGCGTTTTGTGCATGAGATCTGCGGTTGCGGGCGGGAATGGACGCCGGATCGGATTATCGATTCCGCCATTCAAGACATCCGTCAGAAAGTGGGGTCGGATAACGTGCTCTTGGGATTGTCGGGCGGGGTGGACTCGTCTGTCGTGGCAGCACTGCTTCATCGTGCTATCGGAGAGCAATTGACCTGCGTGTTTGTCGATACCGGTCTGCTGCGCCTTGATGAAGGCGACGATGTCATGCGGACTTTCGCGAAGAATATGGGCGTGAAGGTCGTGCGTGTAGACGCCGAGAACCGCTTCCTTGAGGATCTGAAAGGTGTGACGGATCCAGAGGAGAAACGCAAAATAATTGGGCACGCGTTTATTGATGTTTTTGATCAGGAAGCCACAAAGATTTCCGACGTGAAGTGGCTGGCGCAGGGAACCATCTATCCGGACGTCATCGAATCCGCTGGCGACTCCTCCAGCAAGGCAAAGGTCATTAAATCCCATCATAACGTCGGCGGTCTCCCGGAAGATATGGCGCTGAGCCTGGTGGAGCCGCTCCGGGACCTTTTCAAGGACGAGGTACGGAAAATCGGTCTGGAGCTGGGATTGCCTGAAGAGATGGTTTTCCGTCACCCGTTCCCCGGTCCGGGGCTGGGTGTGCGCATTCTGGGAGAGGTGAAGAAACCTTATGCGGACCTATTGCGACAAGCCGACGCGATCTTTATTTCAGAGCTTCGGCGCGAGGGTCTCTACGACAAAGTCAGCCAGGCTTTTGCGGTCTTCCTTCCGGTCAAGTCGGTCGGCGTGGTAGGGGATAACCGCGCCTATGATTACGTTGTGGCCCTTCGTGCCGTGGAGACAGTGGACTTCATGACGGCCAAGTGGGCAGAACTGCCTTACGATTTTCTCGATCGCGTGAGCCGAAGGATCATTAATGAGGTCAAAGGCATTTCCCGGGTGGTTTACGATATTTCCGGAAAGCCGCCAGCAACGATTGAGTGGGAGTGAGGGCTTTTAGCTGCCGGAGGAGATGATGACGTTGTCTGTCGGGCTTGTGCTGACCTCCACACTTTCATGTGCCCTGGTCACCGGCTTTGTTTTTACCTACGCCGTGATTGTCATGCCCGGCCTGGCGAAGCTGGCAGACAAGGAATTCATCAGGGCGTTTCAGGTTACCGATGGGGTAATTCAAAGCAATCAGCCGATTTTCATGATCGTCTGGGTGGGCTCTTTGATTTCAGTTATCAGCACCCTGATCGTCTCACTCATGGGGCCATACTCGGTCGAGACAGTGCCGGTGATCATCGCGGGCTTTGTGTACCTGCTGGGGGTACAAGGACTTACGGTTTTGGTTCACTTACCGCTGAATAGACGTATCCAAACGGTAAATGTTGAGGAGCGGGATGCAAGCGCCTTGCGTGAGGAACGTCTGTTATTTGAAAGCCGCTGGATTCGTTTCAATTGGATTCGCACCCTCATAGGTTTGGGAGTCATCGTGACGTTTATGGTTGCGTTGAGCCTGAAGTCATCCTGAGGGTTTGCGGTGATGGGCGCTTTGTTTTAACGAGGGTTGAGGATCAAAACGGTGGAGATTGATAAGCGCTGGATGCGTCACGCCCTGACCCAGGCGAAGCGCGCGGCTGAGTGCAATGAGGTACCAGTGGGCGCGGTGGTGGTTTTAGGTGATGAGGTGATCGGCGAAGGGTACAACCAGCCGCTAGGGACGCACGATCCGACTGCCCATGCCGAGATTGTTGCATTAAGGGATGCGGCTCGGCATCTTGAGAATTACCGTCTTGGCGGCACAACCCTATATGTCACCCTGGAGCCTTGTCTCATGTGTGCCGGCGCAATTCTCCAGGCACGGATCGAACGCGTTGTTTTTGGAGCGTTCGACGAAAAAGCAGGCGCAGTCGGCAGTACAGCTAATTTGCTGCAGTCTCCGCTTGCGAATCACCAATGCCGGGTCACGGCGGGTGTGTTGGGAGACGAATGCACTGAGTTGCTCGAGCGGTTTTTTGTTGAGCTGCGCGCGGGCAATCAGGACGCAAGCTCAGTCGGCTCCTGAGTTGTGTCTTCCACGGTTGGAGTCGGATCAGGGTTCCCTTTGTCCTGCATCATTTCCGCTACGGATAATGCTGCAGGGTTGCTTCGAGGGAGACGCTCTTCCCGGGGAGGAATGCCGAAGAAGTCCCGATAGCATTTGCTGAAATGAGGGGCAGATACAAATCCACAGGCGAATGCAATGTCGACGATAGATCTCGAACTGCGCAGCAGTAATGATCGCGCTCGGCGAAGCCGAATTTCCAAATAATATCGAGTGGGCACGCATTGCAAGTGCTTCTGGAAAAGACGCTCGAGTTGACGGCGGGAGATTCCAACGTGCGTTGCAAGTTCGTCCAGAGTCATAGGCTCTTCGATATTGGACTCCATGAGTTCGACGGCTTCGACCAGTTTGGGCTGACTCGAGCCCAGACGCATGCGTAGAGGCATTCTTTGTCGATCAGAGCCGTCTCGAATGCGCTCGCATAGCATACCCTCTGAGATCCGGTCGGACAGGGCGCGACCACGCTCCTGCGCAATAAGGGTCAACATCATGTCTATAGGAGCCGTTCCCCCTGAGCACGTGTAACGGTCGCGGTCGAGCTCAAAGAGGCCAGACGACACCACGAGATGGGGAAACTCATCGTGCATATCGGGAATGTTTTCCCAATGCAATGTGCAGCGATAGCCATCGAGGATGCCGGCACGAGCCAATTGATAACTCGCTGTGCAAATACCGCCGATTGCCACGCCGCGCTTAATGAAGGGCTTGAGCTTTTCCAATAGAGATTCGGGGTTGACTGAGTGGAGATCGGTTCCCGCGCAAACGAAGAGAGCATCCAGGGGTTCTTTTCCGGTGAGTTGACGAACCGGATTGACACTAAGTCCGTTGCTTGCCTGTCCGGGTTGACCGTCGAGGGTGAAGAGCGGGAACTGATACAGTTCTGTTTCGGCGGCGCGGTTCGCGGTACGCAAAGGCTCGACGGCGGCAGAAAACGCCATCATCGTAAAGTTGCGAAGCAGGAGAAAGCCGAAACGACGAACTGCTGTCGAATGGATCTGATAACCTGCTCTGTCCATATTCATCCCCTGTTTATTGCGCCGGAATATACCACCATAAAACTCAAGCGCATACACAGTTTTTCAATTTGTTCCG
>WTHR01000079.1:8567-15073 GCA_011523045.1 Gammaproteobacteria bacterium
TCAGATTTTCGTGACCGGGATACAGGCGTTGGTGCGGCTTCCGATGATGCAAAGTGAGGCGGACCGCCGGGCCGGCGTGCGCACAGCAGGGTACGTGACCGGATATCGGGGCTCGCCGTTGGGTGCGTTGGATCAACAACTGGCACTGGCCAAGCCCCAGCTTGAAGCCTGCGACATCAAGTTTTTGCCCGCCGTTAATGAGGACCTTGCGGCAACGGCGGTTTGGGGGACCCAGCAAGCGGGATGGAGAGGCGACGGCCTTTACGACGGAGTTTTTTCGATGTGGTACGCCAAGGGTCCAGGAGTGGATAGGTCGGGTGATCCGCTTCGGCACGGCAACCTTGCAGGCACCAGCGCCCACGGCGGCGTCCTGATCCTGATGGGAGATGATCATGTGTGTGAGTCTTCGACCACTGCTCATCAAAGCGAATATTCTCTCGTCAATACTTTGATTCCTGTCCTGAATCCTGCCGGGGTGCAGGACATTCTCGATTTCGGACTCTATGGCTGGGCCTTGTCCCGATACTCTGGTTGTTGGATCGGACTTAAGAGCGTACATGACACGGTCGAAGCCTCAGCATCCGTTATTGCAAGCCCTGACCGGATTTCAATAACGGTACCAGATGATTTTGTGATGCCAGAGGGTGGCGTCAACTTCCGCTGGCCCGATACCCCCCAGGCGCAGGAAGCAAGGCTGCATCAATTTAAACTGCCTGCGGTATCGGCGTTTTTGAGACACAACCCCATTGACCGTCAGGTGCTCGGCGATACCCAGGGTCAGTTGGGAATCATCTCCACGGGGAAATCCTATCTCGACGTGAGAAGAGCGCTTCTCGAGCTTGGCATTGATGAGGTTCGGGCAAAACGCTTGGGATTGAAACTCTACAAGGTCGGGATGCCTTGGCCCCTTGAGCCCGACGGCCTCAAGGCATTCGCGAATGGGACGCGCAAGTTGGTGGTGGTCGAAGAAAAACGCGCGCTGATGGAAGATCAGGTCCGGAGCATCTTGTATGGCGTAACCAATCCGCCTGAAGTCATCGGTAAAGCGGATGAGTCAGGGGAGGTTCTCTTTCAGGCACACGGGCGCCTCGATGCCGCGCAGATCGGTCGCGCCATTGGCGCACGTCTTCTCCAGCTCACAGGTGATGAGGCTCTGGCCGGAGCACTCAAGCGGCTTACTGATCGTGCAGATCATTCAGCACTCAAGGATGCCGCAATGCGCAGGACGCCTTACTTCTGTGCGGGCTGTCCTCACAATACTTCGACGCAGGTGCCGAAGGGGTCGCGGGCGCTCGCCGGGATTGGCTGCCACTATATGGCCCAGTGGATGGATCGTGAAACCGATACCTTTACTCAGATGGGCGGAGAAGGAGCGAGCTGGATCGGAGAAGCCCCGTTCAGTTCTACCAACCATGTTTTCCAGAACATTGGAGATGGGACCTATTTTCATTCGGGATTGCTTGCTATCAGGGCCTGTGTGGGATCTCAAGTCAATATCACTTACAAGATTCTTTACAACGATGCGGTTGCCATGACGGGCGGCCAGTCGGTGGATGGCCCCATGGATGTCATGCGGATCTCGAGACAGGTCCACGCAGAAGGTGTTTCGCAGATCGTGGTGGTGACTGATGACCCTCAGAAGTATCCCTCTGATGCGGACTGGGCCCCCGGTGTCAGGATCTATCATCGTGACCTACTCACCCGGGTCCAAAAAGAAATGCGCGAGGTACTGGGTACGTCCGTCATAATTTACGATCAAACCTGCGCCGCGGAAAAGCGCCGCCGCCGGCGCCGGGGATTGATGGAAACGCCCAACGAGCGGCTTTTTATCAATGAGGCCGTTTGTGAGGGATGTGGTGACTGCGGGACGCAGTCAAATTGTGTTGCACTGGTTCCGGTGGAAACGGAGCTTGGTCGCAAAAGAGCCATAGATCAATCGGCATGCAACCTGGACTACTCCTGCAACAAAGGATTTTGTCCGAGTTTCGTGTCGGTGATTGGAGGCGAGAAGAAGAAGCCTGTTCCCTCGGCGGGTTCAGTCAATTTGAAAAGCAATGAGACCCTTGAATCCGTTCAGACCACCATCGACAAACCTTACTCCATCATCCTGACAGGAGTTGGTGGAACGGGCGTGGTCACGATCGGGGCCATTATTGGCATGGCGGCCCATGTGGCGCGAATGGGTTGTTCCGTGCTTGATATGGCAGGACTCGCGCAAAAAGGAGGAGCGGTCACCAGTCACGTTATTCTGACCCCCCAACCTGACGAGGTAACGGCCACGCACATTGCAGACGGCGGATCGGATCTGCTGTTGGGCTGCGATGTGGTTAGCGCGGCTGCACAGGAAACGCGCATTAAATTGAGCAGCCAGACCACATCAGTCGTTAACACGCACAAGATGATGACGGGAGACTTTACGCGGGACCCGGACCAAAAATTTCCTTTGGAGGAGTTGCTTCAAGACATCCATAGCGCCTCGGGAGGGGTGCATACCGTACCGGCGACCGAGTTGGCAAAGGGGGTGTTTGGTGAGACGTTGACCGCTAATTTAATCATGCTCGGGTACGCCTATCAGTGCGAAGTTTTGCCGATTCCTCATGAGGCTATCGAGAAGGCCATTGAGCTCAACGGACGTGATGTCGATACTAATCTCGCGGCCTTCCGTCTTGGGCGAGAAACAGCGGCCGATCCTGCAAAAGCAAATACCCTGATGGGCGGATCGAGAGCCAACCCCGATCTTTCGTCGAAGCAGCCAGTGGAGGAATTGCTAGCCCGTCGGAAAGATCTGCTTCACGAATCGCACGGCCCGAAAGTGGCCGCACAACTTTCAGAGTGGGTCGGTAGCGCTCGACAAAGCATCGATGCTTGTTACCACGACCGGTTGATTCCGCCGCTGATCGAAAGTGCGTTTCGGGTGCTCTACCAAAAGGATGAGTACGAAGTGGCGCGCCTCTACACTTTGCCGGAGTTCCGTAATTCCCTGAATGAGGAATTTGACGGCCGGTTCAAGTTGCGAGTGCACCTTGCACCGCCGTTATTGTCCCGGACAGATCCTGATTCCGGACGGCCCCGGATGCGAAGTTTCGGCCCTTGGGTGTTTACCGTATTTAAGGGTTTAAGCGCATTGCGTTGGGCGCGGGGAAAGTGGTTCGATCCTTTTCGCTTTAGCGAGGAAAAGGCCCTGCAACAAAAAATGCAATTGGATTTTCAAAGAACCATCAATACATTTGGTGAGACGCCTGTGACATCGAGCAATATTGACGATGCACTCAGATTGGTCGAATGGCCTATGCAGGTTCGTGGCTTTGGTCCGGTACGCACAGACGCTTTCAAAACGGCCAGAAAAGAGATGGAGCAGAGGGAATCCGCGTTTCGATCAACGCGCGTAGAAAGCCAACAAGCTGCCTGAATAGTTTGCGGCCGGGATTGATTGACCCACAGTTCTGGGCGCAGAGGTCGTGATTTATGCCCCGAGCAACTATTACGGGGGCGTTTGTATGATTATGCTGCCCGGCGAAAGTATTCCTTAAAGGCGTCGACTGTTTCGTCAACATCCTTGCGTCCAATATCCAGGTGAGTCACCAGGCGAATAGGATTCTCTTCCACGGTCAGGAGTATTCCGCGTTCACGCATAAAACCGGCGAGATGCTCTCCCTTTGGCTTTGATACTGAAACAAAGACCATATTGGTACGCTGATCGGTGGTCTGGACTTCAATTTCCTCAATCTTTCCCAATCCCTCGGCGAGCCGCGCAGCGTGGTCATGGTCTTGTGCCAGGCGTTCAATGTTATGTTCCAGGGCGTAAAGACCTGCCGCAGCAAGGATGCCCACTTGTCGGGTACCGCCACCGAGCATCTTTCGCCAGCGCCGGGCTCGTTGGATGAAATCCCGTGAGCCTGTCAATACGCTGCCGATGGGAGCGCCAAGGCCTTTGGATAGACAAGCGGAGACCGAATCGAACAATCTGCCGATCGCGTCCGGTGCGATGCCGCCACTGACTGCTGCATTAAAAATCCGTGCCCCATCCAGATGGAACTGCAAGTTGTGTTCTGCAGCCAATGCCTTAGCTTCAGAAAGATAATCGATCGGCAAGGGCGTACCAAAGAAGGTATTCTCAAGACAGAACAGTCTCGTAATCGCAAGGTGAAAATCATCGGGCTTGATCGCTGTCCGGACGGCTTCAAGATCCAGTGTGCCGTCGGGTCGGTTTTCGATGGGCTGTGGCTGGACGCTTGCCAGTACTGCGCCCCCGCCGCCTTCTTCGAGGTAGGCGTGGGCTTTTGTGCCGGCGATGTACTCCTCACCGCGCTGGCAGTGGGTCAGGATCGCCAGCAAATTGCCTTGAGTTCCGCTTGTCACAAAAAGGCCGGATTCCTGACCGAGCAACTCCGCGGCCTTCGCTTCGAGGCGGTTGACTGTTGGATCATCACCGTAGACATCGTCTCCTACAGGCGCGTCGGCCATGGCCTGGCGCATCCCCGATGAAGGTCTAGTTACTGTGTCACTGCGAAAGTCGATAATTTTGCTCATAGAAAGAAGCGTCTTGGGGCTTGCCGAGGTGGATGTTGAGCGGTAATGTCGGCGCTCAAGTGAATTAGCTATTGCGTCGCCAATCTGATCATCAAATCATTGTGCCACACTCCAACGAGCCTGGGAGGAAAAGTTGGATTCAAGTTTGCCAGATTGCGACACCTGTTTTGTGGATTTGACTACTTCTGAGCATGACTGAAAAACCGTTAAGAGTGGGTGTGGTTGGGGTCGGTTACCTTGGCTCCATCCATGCCCGTATCTACCAGAAGATGGAGAGTGTCGATCTGGTGGCGGTCATGGATACGAATGCCGAGCAGGGGAGCCAGGTTGCCCGGGAATGCGACTGCAGTGTCGCGCAGAATCTGGATAGTTTGCTGGACAGTGTGGATGCCGTAAGCATCGTAGTGCCGACTTCCCTTCATCGCGAGATCGCCGAGCCGTTTCTGGATAAAGGAATTCCAGTGCTGCTGGAAAAACCGGTAGCCCACACTCTGGAAGATGCAAGGGCAATTGTGAATCTCTCAAAGCAGACAGGAACCCTGCTGCAGATTGGGCATCTCGAGAGGTTCAATGCCGGGGTGGTTCGGCTTGCTGAAGAATTGGATAGGCCACGATTCATGGAGGTGCACCGCCTCGGAGAATTTGTGGCTCGAGCCACTGATGTGGATGTCGTCACAGACTTGATGATCCATGATATCGACATTGTGCTTTCGCTCGTACCCTCAGAGCTTCGCTATATCTCTGCAGTCGGAGCGCGTGTGATTACGGATCATGTCGACATCGCCAATGCTCGACTGGAGTTCGAAGATGGCGCAGTCGTTAATGTCACAGCGAGTCGCGTGTCGTCCAAGAAATTCCGCAGAATCCGAGTCTTCGCGGAGTCTTGCTATCTCGCTCTTAATTTCGATGACCAACAGATCGATGTGGCCCGTCCAGGGGTGCGCCCGGAAGAGGGGGGTTTTGCGCCGATCATCAGTGAATCAATTCAAGTGACGCCGCGCCCCCCGCTGGATGCAGAACTCGAGGATTTCGTTGACTGCGTCAAGAGTGGCCGAGACCCTGTTGTTGACGGCGAGACGGGTGTGCGGGCGCTACAGGTGGCGCACGAAGTCCGCCAACGTATTGATGAGTCTTTGCATTCGCTTTGACCACGGTTCGGGAAGCAGATTTTTCCTGATTTCGAAGACATGAATGATCGGGAGCCTTCCCAGGACGAGCAACGCGTTCTCGCACTGGCGGGAGTCTGTCAATGCGCTCTGCTGGCGCAAGAGTTCGCCCGACGGGGCCACGCTCAGCCGGAACCGTTACGCTGCGCGCTTGAGAGTATTCTGGTCTTGAATCAAAACGACACTGAGGGAGCGTTGGGGGGGGTCCAGGGTGTCTATGCGGGCTTGCCCGACATTGCACGAAAAAGTCCTGATCCATCCGCGGTGGAGCGACTGCGGTATGCGATTGCGATGATCGACATCCAGAAGCGCCTAAGGCGCGACAGCGCAGTCGCGTCACGACTGCGCTCCCAACTGGAAGAAATTCGCGATGGTAAAACCATCCAGGATCCCGTCTCTCCCGAAGGCATTGCTGTCTTTGCGGACATCTATTCAGCCACTGTGAGCTTGCTTACACCAAAGATCATCATCCGGGGTAGCGAGCAACATCTGAAAGATGAAACGATTGTTCTCAAAGTACGGGCAGTGCTGTTGGCCGGTGTGCGCGCCGCCTATCTTTTTCATGAACTGGGCGGGCGCAAGTGGCAGATACTGCTCGGACGAAAAAAGTTGGCTGATTCGGCACGCCGGCTATTGGATGCGTACTCAATGGGTAGGTATTGATCGGCGTCGCCGGGTTTTATGGCGAGCGCTATTTATTGATCTGGATGCGCTCCTCACTTTCAAGAACCAACTGACTGCGGTCATTAAAAGTTCGTTCATAGAATGCGGCCCGCCCGTGTTGATCAACGATGATCACGCTGCTTGCTC
>WTHR01000146.1:0-1801 GCA_011523045.1 Gammaproteobacteria bacterium
TTTAAGCAGTACTGGAGTCAGGACGTCGCCCTTACCCACAGCACCTTCTATCTTGGGGTGGGCAACTCTGTCGCAAGCCTGATCATTGTCATTTTGGCACCCATTCTCGGTGCCATGGCCGATACCGGTGGATTACGAAAACGCATGCTCGCGACCTTTGCCAGTCTAGGTGTGCTCGCGACAGGCTCTCTTTATCTGGTACAGGCCGGCATGTGGCCGTTTGCGATCCTGCTCTATGCCATCGCGGTGGTTGGTTTTTCAGGCGCGAACACCTTTTATGATTCCCTACTGGTTATTGTCTCTCCCTCGGAGAAGCGTCATCGGGTCTCGGCACTGGGTTTTGCGCTGGGATACCTCGGAGGCGGTCTGCTCTTTCTCGTCAACGTGCTGATGACCTTAAAGCCCGAACTGTTTGGGCTCGCTGATGCAGCCGCCGGTGTGCGCTGGTCGTTCATTACGGTGGCAGTTTGGTGGACGGTGTTTTCCATACCGCTTTTTCTTAATGTAGAAGAGCCGCTCCCCGAAAGCGGACGGCGTCGAGTCGACATCAAAGGCACGTTCGCAGCTTTGCGTGATACGGCCACCAGTCTTTCGCAATACCGTGGAGCGTGGATGTTCCTGCTTGCCTACTGGCTATACATCGACGGTGTCGATACGATCGTACGCATGTCGGTCGACTTTGGCCTGTCGATCGGGCTGTCCTCGGACAACCTGATCACGGCCCTGCTCCTGGTGCAGTTCATCGGCTTTCCGGCGGCCTTGGTATTCGGCCGGATGGGAGAGCGCTATGGCGCAAAACGCGGGATCTGGATCTGCATTTGGGCCTATGTTGGCGTCACGGTATTTGCCTTTTTCATGGAGACCGCGCTGCAGATGTATATCCTCGCTGCGGTCATCGGTCTCGTGCAAGGCGGGATCCAGGCGCTCAGCCGATCGATGTTCAGTCATCTTATTCCGCAGGAGAAAAACGCGGAGTTCTTTGGCTTCTACAACGTGGTTGGCAAAGCGGCGGCCGTGTTTGGACCAGTCATGATGGGCACCATCGTTCATCTCACCGGGAATCCGCGCCTGGGTATTCTTTCAGTCGCGCTACTCTTTTTTGCCGGGATGTTCTTCTTCAGACTGGTAAACGACCCGGCAGATCAGAAGTTGCCTTAAGCCCACTGACCGCGCTTCACGAGTAACTCCTTTAACACTGCGGGGCGATCGGTCATCAGGCCGTCTATGCCAAGATCCAGCAGTCGGTCCATTTCTTTGGGTTCGTTCACCGTCCAGACATGCACCTGCAGACTCCGTGACTTCATCGCGGTCACAAAGCGTCTGTCTATCACCCTGATCCCGTTCCAAACGACGGGGACCTGAGCACAGGCAGCCTGCAGCCGCCCGACGGGAACACCAATACTCGAAAGACGCGCCCGGGTTGTCTCAAGCGTCGCCATGGAAGTGCAGATCCCGGGTAACGCACTGCGTATTTGCTTAAGCCTCTTGTCGGAGAAAGACCCAATACAAACGCGCTCTTGGGCACTCGTGCGCCTGATCACCTCGATAAGTGGGCCGACGGCCGCATCTGATTTAGGATCAATATTGAAGCGGATCTGTGGGAAATTCCCAAGAAGCTCCTCCATCAACGGAATCGGCTCTCGCCCCAACACGCGGGCGGGGGCCACATCCGAATAGTCGAGTCGGGCAATGCTGCCCCTCTGATCAGTGACGCGATCAAGCCGGTCATCGTGGAATGCAATCAATACACCGTCGCGGGTGCAATGTACGTCTGTCTCAAGATAACGAAAGCCCAGCCCTA
>WTHR01000146.1:1901-4169 GCA_011523045.1 Gammaproteobacteria bacterium
ACACCGTCGCGGGTGCAATGTACGTCTGTCTCAAGATAACGAAAGCCCAGCCCTACCGCACTCTCAAAGGCAGCTGCGGTGTTTTCCGGCGCGGCTTCGCCATCACCTCGATGCGCAAAAGCCAATACTCCATCATGCTCAAGAAAAGCGTGGCTTGGCATTTACAGGCACCGGCTCATGAAGGCTGAGTGGCTCACGTTGATCGGAATTCGAGTGGCTGCAGGGTCAGGTTAAGATTAGCATCATCCAGAGCCTCTTCTGCCACTTCAGCCGGTTCGTATGTCTTCACCGCTTGTCCTCATCCCCACCTACAACGAAAAAGGAAATCTGCCGCCTTTTATTGAGGCTGTACGAAGCAGCCTGCCGCAGGCCGACATACTCGTTATCGACGACAACTCGCCGGATGGCACGGGCGCATTGGCCGAGGAAATCGCTGCAAAGGATGTTCACGTTCACGTGCTTCACCGTATTCACAAAGAGGGACTCGGCCGCGCCTACCTGGCCGGATTTGCATGGGCGCTTGAACATGACTACAGCCATGTCTTTGAAATCGATGCCGACTTCAGCCATAACCCAAAGGATCTGCCGCGACTGCTCGCTGCAACAGGCGATGCCGACATCGCTCTCGGATGCCGCTGGATGCCTGGCGGGGGTGTCTCAGGATGGCCCTGGTCGCGTCTCGCCTTATCGCGTTTTGGCAACCTATACGCCCGTCTCATTCTTGGCGTGTCTTACCGTGATCTGACCGGAGGGTTTAAATGTTTCCGCCGCGAAGCGCTCCAAACCCTTGGACTCGAGAAGATCCGGTCGGTGGGATACGGCTTTCAGATAGAAACCACGTGGCGGGCGCTGAAGAGCGGGCTGAGTGTGACTGAAGTTCCCATCCACTTTACCGACCGCACGGTCGGCGTATCCAAAATGTCGGGGCAGACGTTCAGGGAAGCATTGATACTGGTATGGCGCCTCAGATTCGACAGACTATGATCTTCGCTCTCCTGAAACAAGAAGCAACAGATAACTGTACAGCCAGATCGCAAGCCCCGCGAGGCCAACGATGTCGCGCGCCAGTTCCCCCTGAGGAATAAGCAGCGCTGCGGCTTTGATGCCGAGCAGGCTGGAGAGCACCCCCAACACAACAATCTTCCACCAGGACTGCTTTGCCAAAGCATCCTGCCAGCAAAACAGGAGTAGTCCGAAGAAAGCAATGAAGTGTGGCTTTGAGGACTGCGGACCGATCAGAACGAAAGCGGTGTAGAACAGCAAGCCCAGCACGAACACGGCATCTTTACGTACTCGGCTTGCGAGCAGCAGCAGCAGCGCAAATCCCGAGCACAAACCCAACAGCACAATATTGGATGGCACGGCATGTCCAAGCCGCGTCGCAGCGATCCGATACAGAGACTGGTTACCGGCACTGCCCCGATCCTGCCACCAGCGGACCTCGTCAGGCGACACGGACAGCGTCATCTCGTAGTGCTCGCGCAGATAACTCCACATACCACCTGCGATGGCTTCCGCCTTGAACTGCCCCTGCGGTACCGTGTCCCGCTTGGGCAGCACAGAACCCGGGACCGTAAAACTTGAATCCCGCCAGTTGTCGCTGACCGCATATTTGGCGAGATCGGGTGCCGCGACCAGTACTACAGTAAGGCCCAGAAAGACCGCTGCTGCTGCCCAACGCTTCTTGTAGATCGGCAATAACACCATAAAGAGGGGATTTGCCTTGAGGCCGGCCGCTATCGCCATCAGGGTCGACGCCAGCACAGGCACACGAGCAAAAGCCGCAAGTCCGAATATGACCAGCCCGAAAATCAGGATATCGGTCTGCTGATTGTTAAAGACAGCCAGGATCGACCGAAAAGAAAACAGCAAAGCAATGACCAGCGTCGCTGCTCGTACAGCACTGCCATAGAGCACCTCACGCTGACAGACATAGACGGCGCCCACGAGAAAAATGACATTAACGGCGAAGAACAGGATTTTTCCAGCGGTGTAACCCAGGGGATAGACCGGTAACAGCATGAAAGAAGCAAAGGTCGGATAAGTAAAGACATTCTGCTCATAGATATGGATCTTGAGGCCATGCACATAACGAAACGTGGCTGCCCAATACACATCGAAGTCACCGTCGTGGACGAGATAGCGATAGAACAGCACCCCGGTCACGAGCACCCCCAACCCCACCCAGAACCAGCGGGCTTTGGCACTTGCGAACCATTGCAGAAAACGCGGCGTTGTCATGGTTCTATTTTACGAGAGCAGCATGCT
>WTHR01000084.1 GCA_011523045.1 Gammaproteobacteria bacterium
AGACGGTGGCATGGGTGATATCGATGAGCGGCGTATCGGATGTGTGTTCCAGCGCCACAGCGTTGGATACCTGATGCTGTTCAGACGAGTTTAATGTCATCTTTTATTGTGATATCCAAATCCGTCTGACCCAGTTGCAATCGGACTGAGGCATCCAGGGTTTCAGTCCCCTTAAGCGCGCCCGAGGCAATACCGTCTCGAACCGCCTGCTCAATCTCTCGCTGTGACTGAATTCCCACTTTCTTCAGAAATTTTCGAAGCTGAATATTGAAGACATCTTCATCCATAACGCCCTCCTTAAATAGAACCTGCAATAGAACCTGCAATAGAACCTGCTCTGGCTCAGGTTGACTCGATTGACTCCAGAACTTCCTGCAACTCGCGGTTGCGGGTCTGATCCTGGAAGGGCTGGCTTTCGACAAAGGCTTCAATCGATACATCCGCCAGGCGAATCCCCCGTCGAAGCATGTCCAATGCTTCCTCCTCGCGTCCGAGCTTCTTAAAGGTTGCTGCGGAATAAAAGAGGCCGTCTCGGCTTTCGGTGCGCATCTTTTTGAAACTCGCCAGGGCACCCTCGAAGTCATCCAACCAGTAGCGGCACTTCCCATCTTTTTCAAGAAGATCATCAGGACAAAAAGGATTAATCCGCATCGCCCAGGTCACCTTCTCAAGACCCTCTTCGGGGTTGCCTAGATACAGGCGCATCTCAGCGTTCTTGCCGAGGATATAGGAATCACTTGGACAGAGTTCTTCAGCTCGGTCATGATGGTGGCGCGCCAGATCAAAGTCCCTCAGGAAAAGAGAAATGGCCCCCATGATCCGATTCGCCTCATGATCATCCGGATCCAGTTCCAGAGCGCGTGTCGCCGAGGCATGGCAAATATCGAACCAGTTCTCGGGATATGATTCAGGATCCCAGCCCGCAGCATTAGATAACGAGCATGCCCGCCAGGCGTAGGCCCGAGCGTATGTCGGATCCGTCTCGATCGCCTTTTCAAATAGCTCCAATGCCTTGGACGCTTCAGACCGAGTCAGATTGCTGCGTCGATGATACTCAAGCCCCTGCAGTACCATGTCATAAGCGGTGAGATTTTCCGGCCGCGCATTACTGACCCGTTTGGCCTCGTTCACCTCGACTTTGCCCGCAATGGTCGCCACAATGGTCTCGATGATTTCATCCTGCGTATCAAAGATGTCATCGATGGTGGTGTCAAACTTCTCAGACCAGACGGTCGACTCATCCTGGGCATTGGTAAGACTTGTGGTGATACGCATCTTTTTTCCCAGTTTTCTTACGCTGCCGTCCAAGATGTAGCGAACCCCAAGCTCCTTGCCGATCGCTTTGGGACTCATCTGCTTGTCCCGGTAAGAAAAACTTGCATTGCCCGACACCACCGTCAAGCTCCTGAAACGCGACAAAGCCGCGATCAGGTCCTCCGAAAAGCCTTCACAGAAATATGCCTGTTCCTCGTCGGTGCTGAGACTCTTGAACAGCATGATCGCCAGAGAACCAGACTCCGCTTTCTCGACTGCCACCTGGGGGGCTTCCGCCTGCTGCAGATACCTAACCCCGCCCTGGCCTTTAATCACAAAATAGGCCTGTACCGGCTCCTTAATGTTTTTGAGCTCGAGCTTGCCGGCATCTTCAAACGAGACCATGATCTTCTGGCTGATCATGTCGAAAACAGATTGCGAGACACAGATCCCTTCCGGATGCGCGGCCGCTTCAAGACGCGCGGCAATATTGACCGCATCTCCAAAGAGATTATCTTCAGTCACCATGACGTCGCCGAGGTTGATCCCGACGCGAAACAGCATTCGCAGTTCTTCGGGGACATCCTCATTGAGGGAAGCCATGCGGGACTGCATCTCTACCGCGCAGCGGGCCGCATTGACCGGGCTGGCGAACTCCGCAATGATGCTGTCCCCGGCCGAGCCGAAGATCTTCCCATCATGCTCAGCCACGACACCGTCGATGACCTGCCGCCGCCGACTGAGGTCACGCAGTGTGTACTCCTCGTTGGCCGCCATCATCTTGCTGAACCCAACCACATCCGAGGCCAGAATCGTGCTCAGTTTACGTTCCACCGATCTATCTCCTTATTGCCCCAAGACTCTGAGGTCTTTTTACTCCGCGTCTTCGCGCAAGAGCGATTATAGGTGCTTGATCTAACGGGGTTGACGATTCTGCTCACCCGCCATCGACAGCGTCACGGGAGCGCCGTGAGGGGTGTTGAGATAGGCTTCGCGCCACTGGGCAACCCGCTCCCGAACTTCATCCGAATCCAGGATGGTTTTGCGCGCCAAAATCTGTTCCAGCGTGCTGACCCAGAGGCCATAGTATGAATCCGATGGGTCGATCTCCTCATGGGTCATTACACCATCGGCGCCGCCACTGGAATCTTCGGCTATCTCCCTAGACAGCGCCTCAGCCCACTCGTTCCACGAAAAGCAGCCTGATTCGTGAAGGCCCACCACCAATGAAAAAATCTGCGCCTGCCAGGGGCTGGCAAAAACCGGACCGGAACCGTCGTCCGCCAGGCCCGGCAAGACAGTCATGTTCATTTACGGACTACTCCTCCCGCCTCTTCCAGGTGCGGCTCCCATAGATCGACCCGGACACCAAAACCGGCATTCTCCTCAGACTCCTCGCGCCAGATCTCGCGAGATGAGAACCGTATGCCGTAGAGGTGCTCTGCCTCGCGATGCCCCAGTGCATTGCGGTCCGCAAACACGTGCGCGCCGTGATGACACTCGATAATCCCGACCCGGCCCCGAACATACGACGGTATCCGGGTATGTCCCGTAGTGATCTCTTGACGAACCCTTACCTGGTCACCCACCCGAAAGCCAGGGGCTTTCTCAGTCTGCATCTCCACCGAACTGCCTTTAAGAAGAATCCCCGCAATATCCTCGGCCTGCAGGGCAGACAGTCCCAAAGAAGACGCCTGAAAGCGCGGCTCACCGCTGTCGAATTCCTCTTCTGAGACCAAACCCTTTTCCAGCAAAAGCGTTTTCAGTCCAACCCACCAGCTTTCATAATAACTGTGGCGCAAATAATCGTCGGGGCTCTGTCGCTCACGTGCATGGCGGGATTCATCAAGATTCCACTGGCCCAAAAAGCCAACGGCCAACGTTAAGGCAAAAATCCGCTTTTCCCAATCGGCATGAAAAACGGGCTCGCAAGACTCAGCCTCGGGAGAGATAGGACCCAGACCCTCCAGGCCGCCCAGGTCATGACTGCCACGCATCAAAAAACCTCTCCATCCCCACTGGGGTCGTCACCGGGGAGAGAAATCCTCTCGACTCCGATCATGCTGTTACGGGTAACAAGGTTGGCCAATTTTTCCTTTGACCATCCTTCGGTTCCCATAGGGCGCTGAGGCAAAACGAGATAGCGCATCTCTGCCGTGGAGTCCCAGACCTCGATGCGGATATCAGGTTCAAGCTGTGTGCCGAACTCGGCCAGCACACCACGTGGATCCCGGACTGCCCGGGCCCGGTAGGGAGCCGATTTGTACCAGACCGGAGGCAGGCCCAGCACCGGCCAGGGGTAACAGGAGCACAGGGTGCAGACGACGAGGTTATGGACGGTGTCCGTATTCTCGACAACCTGCATATGCTCTCCCTGTCTTCCGGTGAAACCCAGTGAGGCAATGGCGCCAGTGGCGTCCTTCAGCAGCCACGCTTTGAACTCCGGGTCTGTCCAGGCCTTGGCGACAACCTGCGCGCCGTTGCGCGGCCCTACCTTATGCTCATATGTCTCGATCAGGGCATCCAGCGCCTCCTCCGAGACAAGGCCCTTCTCAACCAGTAGAGATTCGAGCGCCTTGACCTTAAGTGTGAGACTGTTCGGTGGCTCGGTATGGTCGTGAGAATGATGATCGTCTGACATGACTATCAGTCTACATCGCTGATCGGCTACCCACTAGACCCGACAGAAAGGAGGCCTCTTAAGATTCTTGGAAGATAAACCTGCTTAATCGCTTCTTAGGCCACTGGAAAGATGCAGCATCCAGTCCACGACAAAATTGACCGCCACAGTGAGGCCTGCAATGGCTGCCGCAGGCAACAGAGGCGTAATGTCGTTGTAATTGATGAGCGTTGCGTTTTCGCGAACCATTGATCCCCAATCCGCCAACGGGGGCTGAATGCCCAATCCGAGGAAACTGAGCGCTGCGATAAAGAGAAAAACAAAACAGAACCGCAGTCCAAATTCTGCGAGCAACGGCGCCATGATATTGGGAAGGACTTCTTTTCGGATCACCCATGCCATTCCCTCGCCTCGCAAGCGAGCTGCCTCCACGAACTCCATCACCACTACATTCATGGCGGCGGAGCGGGCGATACGAAACACCCGAGTGCTGTCCAGCAGTGCGATGATGATTACCAGCGACGGGATAGAGGTCCCAAAGACGGTCAACAGCAACAGCGCAAAGACCAGGGACGGAATCGCCATCAGGATATCGACGACTCTACCGATTACCATGTCGTACCAGCCGCCAAGAATTGCGGCGAGCATTCCCACCACCCCTCCGACCACGAACGCCAGCGCCACGGTCAGGAACGCAATGCCTATGGTGTTGCGCGCACCATAGATCAGACGGGTCAGCATATCCCGCCCGATGTTGTCAGTTCCGAGTGGATACTCATCAGACCAGAGTTCATAAGAGCCGCCGACAATGGCAGTCTCTGCATAGGGTGCGAGCAACGGCGCAAACAGCGCGACAAAGGCATAGGCGAGGATCGTCAGAATCCCAATCTTGGCGCTTAGTGGGGCAGTCCAGAACAGTTTCAGCATCTTCAGAACTGCCTATCGCGGATGCAACAATCGGGGGTTGGAAACAATCGAGACAATATCGGCCAAAAGATTCAGCAGGATATAAACCGCCGCGAAGATGATGGAGCACGCCTGAACGACAGGCAGATCCCGCTTGGAAACGCTATCCACCAGCAACTGCCCCAACCCCGGATAAACAAACACTACCTCGACGACGACCACGCCGACGACGAGATATGCGAGATTTAGTGCGATGACATTAACAATCGGCCCCCACGCATTGGGCAGAGCATGATGAAAAATGACGCGAAACGGTCGCGTCCCCTTAAGCCGTGCCATCTCAATATAGGGACTGGAAAGCAGATTAATAATTGCAGCGCGGGTCATCCGAAGCATGTGCGCCAGAACTACCAAGGTCAGTGTCAGCGCCGGCAGCAGTGTGCGATAAAACTGCTCCGAGAAAGCAAGATCAGTACTGACATTTGATATCCCGGGAAAGATCCCAGCCTTTACCGAGAGAAAAAGAATCAGGATATAAGCGACGAAGAATTCCGGGAATGAGATTGACGTCAACGTAGTGAAATTGACGATGCGATCAAATATGCTGTTTCGATAAAGCGCAGCTAACAACCCAAGAAGAAGCGCGAGCGGAACCGCAATTGCGGCTGCCAAGCCACCCAGAAAAAGGGTATTCGACAAACGTGTTCCGACAAATTCAGAAATATCTCGCTTGCTGGCTAGAGACTGCCCAAGATCGCCAGTCAGGATCCCGCCCAGCCAATCAAGGTAGCGGATATACGCGGGCTGATCCAGGCCGATCTCCTTCCTGAAGGCCGCAACCGTTTCAGGAGTGGCTGTCTGACCCAAAATGGCTTCTGTAATATCTCCCGGCAGCAGTTCCACGACAAAAGCAATAATCACCGACACGGCAAAAAGCGTGAGCAGACCCAGCCCCAACCGCTGGAGAATGACTTTAAGCAGGGAAGACACGATGAACTAGACGCTATGAACCAATGTTGGTGATTCCTGATACCAAAAACCCCGACGCGATATCGCTACCGCGCCAGGGTTTCTTGGAACCAGCTTCAAGGTCGCCGGACTAGGCGAACCACCAGCGCTCCGCTGCTTTACACCCGTCCAATTCCCAGTTACCCGCGATAACATCGGGGTACCGGACTTTGTCATTGGTTGCAAAGATATCCTGCAGGAACAACGGCAGCACCGTGCCACCGTCGTTGTGGACAATCTGTTGCATTTCGACGTAAATCTCCCGACGCTTGGTTTTGTCTGTCTCGACCCGCCCCATCTTCAACAGATCGTTGAAACGGGCATTTTGCCAATAGGTATCGTTCCAAGCCGCATCACCTGCATACACTGTTGAGAACATCATGTTCTCGGTCGGACGACCCGACCAGTAACACGCAGAGAAGGGCTTTTTCATCCAGACATTCGACCAGTATCCATCATCAGGTTCACGAACGACTTCGATGTTAATTCCTGCCGGACGTGCAGTTTCTGCCATCAACTGGCCGGCATCGATGGATCCGCCGAAACCGGTCTCTGCTGCGTGGAACTGAACATTGAGGCTGTCAAGACCAGCTTTCTTCAGGTGGTACTTGGCCTTATCCGGATCGTACTGACGCTGCGGCAGTTCATCCGTAGTCGCCCGATAGAAATTGGCCGGGCCGATGGGATTGTCGTTGCCGAGTTCGCCGTAATTTCGGGCAACCACTTTCAGCCACTGCTCGCGATCCACGATGTACTTCATCGCCGTCCGCACATCATTGTTATCAAACGGAGAGACGTTGGTCAGCATCGGCAGGGTGATCTGTTTGTTGCCTTTTGTGGAATCAACGTTGATTCCGCTCTGGCGTTTCAGAAGATCAGCGGTCTTCGGCGATACGTTATTCATCGCATCCAACTCACCCGTACGAAGCGCATTCTCACGTGCCGCAGAGTCCGCGATCTGAAGCGTTTCGACTTCGTCAAAGAAGCGGCGATTGGGCTTCCAGTAATTCGGGTTTGCTTTGGTCAGCGTGCGCACACCTGGCTCATGCTCCACCAGTGAGAAGCCGCCGGTACCTACGCCTGATTGCCAATCGATTGTGCCGTCTCCATTCGAAGGGCAGATCAGAATGTGGTAATCGGTGAGGATAAACGGAAAGTCCGCGTCGCCCCCAGTCAGTTCGACCACTACGCCATACTTGCCGTCCGCTTTCACAGAGGCAACACCGCCCAACTGACCCTTTGCCGCGGACTTGGAATCTTCTCCAAGATGATGGTTCAACGAATCCACCACGTCTTCCGAGGTGAGTGATTTGCCGTTGTGGAATTCCACTCCCTGACGGACTTTGAAGTTCCAGGTCTTGGCGCCGTTGCTGCCTTCCCAGCTTTCCGCAAGCTCGGGCACCAGTTCCCCTGAGGGTGCAACCTCGGTCAGGTTGTTGCGCAACTGGCCGAACTGCACGTTCAGCATGTAATGGTCAAGGATTTGGCCCGGATCCAGCACATCACTGGTTGCCCCGCCCGTCACACCCTGACGAAAACGTCCGCCGTGTTTTGGCGATGCCATGGCGCTCTGCATATAGAGACCGGGCGCCATCGCACCCAGACCCATGGCGGAGACGCGCGAGAGAAACTCACGCCGACTCATATTGCCCTTGGCCACCTTGGCCTGAAGGCGGTCAAGTTCTGTCTTTTGTCTGCTATACATTCCTGGTTATCCTCCGTATTCGGAATAATTCACGTCGTTTTCAGGCAAAAACGCTGATTTCCCTATAAAAGGGCTGGGGTGAAACTAACCTGAGCATTCCTGGCTGTCAACAAGGGTTTTCTCCAAAAACTCTGTTTCATATCGTGGGCTACAAACCATCACACTGGAGAACTATCTGAAATGGAAAAGCCGTCTCGATCTGCCGTCCCAGAAGTTGGCGCGCCCGTGCCTGTCCCTGCGCTGTTTGCCTGGCCGCCACGACCCCTGGGCGCGCTGAAATGGCTCCTCGGCGAATACCTCTTCCCCTGGGTCTATCTCTTTGCCGCTCTGGCCATTGTTTCCTGGTATTTCCTCACGCCGGATCTTGCCGTGATGAAGGTGTTGTCCTGGGAGTGGATCGCGCTCATCTGGCTGCGTAACGCAGCACTGTTGACGCTTTTTGCAGCACCTCTGCATTGGTGGCTGTACACCCGGCAGGGTCAGCAGGATCAAACCAAGTTGAACAAGAAATGGCAACCCAAAAACTCACCACGCTTTTTGTTTAATTCACAGCTTAAGGACAACCTATTCTGGTCATTGGTGAGCGGTGTGACCATCTGGACACTTTATGAGTCGATGACCTACTGGCTCTATGCCAATAACTACGTGCAGTTGGTCGAATGGAAGGGGTCAGAGATTTATCTACTCATTATGGGGGTCCTGACTATTTTCTGGAGTTCGGGCCACTTCTATTTCGTTCACAGACTCCTGCACTGGCCGCCGCTTTACCGTGTTGCTCACGCGCTGCACCACAAGAACAACAGTCCCCAGCCCTGGTCCGGCATTTCCATGCACCCGATTGAGCATGGCATCTATTTTTCTGTCTTTGTGCTTTTCTGGTTTGTCCCCGTCCATCCAGTGCTGGTCATACTGCTGGGATTTTTCCAGGGAATCTCGCCTGCAATTTCCCATTCAGGATTTCAGGAGGTCAGACTGGGCAAGCATCTCAAGATCGCGGCAGGAGACCCCTTTCACCAGATTCATCACAAGTACTACGAGGTGAACTACGGGAATAAACCTGCGCCCTTCGACAGACTGTTTGGCTCATGGCATGACGGAACGGTAGAAGCCAAACGTGCATTTCGTATGCAGCGCGCGCAGAGCCAATAATCTAGAACAGAAGCTTCTGGAAAGCCCGGAACGTTATTCTTTGACGATGAGCACGACATTTGCCGCGACGAACGCGGCGTCGAGCGGCATAACGCTTGATCGCAAGACGCTAAAAGCGCTTTCTCGCCGATCGGATCTGCCTGGTCTTGTTTATCTCGCTAAATGGCTGTTTGCGCTTTTGGTCTCGGGGTATGGGGTTTATCTTGGACTAGGAACTCTTTGGGTCTGGCCGGCGATGCTGATCTACGGCACAGTTTTGTCAGTCCCGGTTTACGCCATGAGTCACGAAACGGCTCACGGCACGGCTTTCAGAACACGCTGGTTGAATGAAACCGTGATGTGGGTCTGTGCCCTGCTCTATCTCGAGGAGCCACTTCACCGGCGCTACACCCACACCAATCATCACACCTACACGTGGCATGTAGGGAAAGATTGCCAGATGCCGTTTGACACACCGATGACGTTTCCGACTTGGCTCCTCGAGGTGACAGGGCTCGCCCTGACCCGAAGTCACTTGCGCATGCTGATCCAGTTGGCCACGGCACGTTATACCGAGACTATGAAGTCAGTCATCCCGGCAGATGAATTCCCTCGTCTGCGCCGAAACGCCTGGTGCTTTCTTGGTTTCTATATTGCGATCGGAGTTGCTATTGCCCTTGGCGCAACATGGCTGTGGTGGTTCCTCGTGTTACCGACACTGCTGGGGCGTTCTGTGATGGTGATGATGACGCTAATTCAGCACGTTGAAATGGCCGAGAACTCGCCCTCCATTCTCAACAGCACACGCTCCTGCCAAAGCAGCCCGATTGCGTCTTTTCTCTACCTCAATATGGAGAATCATGTAGAGCACCATCTATATCCGCAGGTTCCATTTTTTGCCCTGCCCGCTCTTCACCAGGAACTCAAAGATCAACTCCCCACTCCTGATCCTGGTTTCTGGAGAACAAACCTGGAAGTATTGTCTGTGGTAATTCGACGCTCGCTTGGACGCAATACCAAAGCCTGGACCATCCGCCAGGCACCCCATATGGTGACCGACGGAGGCCCCGTTGCCAAAATCTCAGAAAGGTCAATGTGACATGAAACGAATATATGATTTCAGCCGTAACCCGGCGGCCCGGAATTACACGATCCATGATCTGCGGGCCCTCAAAGGCTCCGGCCAAAAGCTGTCGATGGCCAATCCAGTTGGGGACGAAGAAACACTCGCGTGTGTTGAAGCCGGCGTAGACCTCTTCGTCGTAGGTGCCGACCAGATTGAAGACATCCGGCGGATTGCTCCAACCCATTTCACCGGAGTCGGCTCTACCTGGGCTCAGTTTGGCTCAAATGAAGAGATCATGGCGCATGCCTTTGATGCCATGCGTCGGGGTGCCGATATGTACTACACCCTTCGATCTTATGAGGCCATGGAGATGCTGGCGAAAGAAGGAATCCCCGTACAAAGCCACATCGGCCTCATCCCAACCTTCAGCCAGTATTGCGGAGGCCTTAGGGGCTGGGGCCGCAGCGCCGACGAGGCCATGCAGATCTTCCACACCTTAAAGCGTATGGAAGAGGCAGGCGTTTTTGCGGTGGAGGCCGAATGCATCGCAAAGGAAGTGCTCGAAGCGGTCAATCTCAAAACCTCGATCGTCACCTTCTCGCTCGGATCCGGTAGCGGCGGAGATGTCATCATGTCTTTTGTCGCGGATATATGCGGGGAGGCCAGCGAGGAAGAAACGCCGCCCAAGCACGCCCACGCCTTTGGGGATGTCGGCCGGCTGCATAAGCAGATTCACGAAGAGCGTGTTGCTGCCCTGGGCACCTTTCACAAAGAAGTGGTGGCAAAAAATTTCCCCTACGACCATACGAATATCAGTATGCACTCTGGAGAGAAGGAAAAGTTCCTTGAAGCGCTGGATAAATGGACACCTGCGCACCAGTAAAGTTGTACATTACCGACGAGACCTAACTAGGAGATTAAAGTGCCGCAGGAGATCTACGTCTGCCAAACAGACGATATTGACGAAGAAGACGTCATACGGTTTGATCACAACGATCAAACCTATTGCGTCTACCACACGACAGAGGGCTTTTTTGCAACCGATGGTTTCTGCACTCACGAGGAACAGCATCTGGAAGACGGCATCGTCATTGATAACGTGATCGAGTGCCCCCTTCACCAGGGCCGCTTTGATATTCGGTCGGGCAAGGCCTTGTCGGCTCCTGTCTGTATTGACCTTAAGACTTACCCGATTGAGGTAAGAGATGGCGCCATTTATCTATTTCTCGATAACGAAACACCTCAGTCCTGAATCCGCGACCTCAAGGAGAACCTGATGGCTTCAAATCCCGCAGTACAGCAAGCGATTTCACCCGAAGAGTGGGCTTTGCGTCAGGATCTTGCCGCCTGCTACCGGCTCTTCGTTAAATACGGCTGGACCGATCTCATTTTCACGCACTTGAGCGCCCGGGTCCCGGGACAGCCAGATCAGTATCTGATCAATCCCTTTGGGCTGCTTTTTCAGGAGATCACAGCGTCCAACCTCATTAAGGTCGATTTTTCGGGCCGGGTAATAGCTGGTGACTACCCGTACAACGATGCGGGTCATGCAATCCACTCAGCCGTCCTGAAGGCGCGGCCCGATATCAATGTGGCCCTGCATTCCCACACCCGTGCCGGGACTGCCGTTGCCGCCATGGAGTGTGGCCTGTTGCCGCTCAGCCAGCAGGCGAATGAGATAGGAAACCTGGTCTGCTATCACCGCTATGATCTCGCAACCGATAACGAAGCTGAATGCGCGCGCCTTGGCGAAGACCTTGCCGACAAATGGGCCATGCTCATGAACAACCACGGCCTGCTTTCGGTGGGACGAGACCTGGCCGAAGCCTTTTATCTCCTCTACACCCTGGAGAGCGCCTGCAAAATTCAGGTTGATGTGATGGCATCAGGAGCAAAACACATCACCCCGAGTCGGGAAGCCATTGCCGCGGTTGAGCAGCACAGCCTGATAGGCAAAGCTGGGGCTGATGACCCGGACAGTTATCTGCAAACCAACTGGCAGGCCCTTATCCGGATGCTTGATCGCGAAGATCCCTCGTTTCGAGAGTAACCCTTCCCAACAGGCGTTATCGACGTCTCAGGCGTTTTGCGCCGCCTTGGCAGCTTGTGCCTGGGCGCTATTCACCAGCCAGACCCCATACACGGTAACGAGCAGTGCGGCCCAAAGCCAGAGGCTGTAGCGCTCACCGAAGATCACCATCGCGATTCCTATCCCAAAAAAAGTCACGAGATACGCAACCTGACTGAAATAGACCGGTCCGGCTATGCGCACCAGGACAAAAAAGAGAGTGAATGCCACGGCAGAAATCACCCCATGCAGACTGATCAGGCTGTCGATCAAGGAAGGCGCACTCCAGAGCACAAACCACTGGTCTGACATTAGCGTCACAATCAACAACAGTAACGCCGAGCCGCACATCATGCCGTTGGCGCCAACCAGTGAATCGATATCAGCAGGACGGCATTTCGCGGTGTACACATTTCCTGCTGCGTAGCCGATCGGTGACAGGAAGGCCAGCAGAAACCAGCCGATGGGCTGATCTGATGGCAACCCGTTTTCGGGGAGTATCACCAGCAACGCACCAAGCAATCCCAGCCCAATGCCGGACGCCCGCTTGAGATTCCGCTGCTCAAGCCCGAAGATAAATGACAGCAGATACGTCACTAACGGCACCATGGTGAGCACCAGGGACATGGCGCCAACACTGATGTAGTTCAAACAGACGAACATATTGGCCGTAGGCAATCCTGATGTCAGTGTCCCCGCCAACAGAAAGTAGCCGATGTGCCTTCCCGATAGAGGCACCCGCTGGCGCCGGAAGATATTCACCATCGTCAGCAGTAAGGCGCCGATCAGGACAGTCCAGAACGCATAGCCAAGAGGAGGCGTATCAGAAAGACCGATATACCTCGCTACGTTCGTGACCCCGCCCCACAGCAACCCGAGCGAAATAAGAATGGTGAGCGGTAACCAGGCTGCTGTCATACAGATGCCCGGTTTCGGACCAGCCGGACACGGCACCAACTCATGAGCTCTTGGGTTGACTTAAAAGTGGCAGCACTAGGTATTGTTTTGTGTTTCATCTCTCAATAACAGGGTCAGAGCAAGTATCGTAGCCAACACGCCCGCCAACACCGCAGGCATCGGAAAACCGTTTCCTAAGGCAGCTTCCCAGAGAATCACCCAGCTCGGTGTGAGGTAGGTGTAGGCCATCACCTTAGCGGAAGGCAGGTGAAGAGTCGAATACTGCACCAGGAAAAACGACAGCGCGCTGGCAAACACAGCAAGATACGCCAGGGTTACCCAGACCATCGGCGGCAGCGCAGCGTAGTCTGTTGTTAGGAGATCCTGAGCCCCGTATATCGACAACATAACTGAGGCACCGAGAATAGTTCCCAGGGTAAAGACGACAGGAGACTGATTCCGATTGAGCTTACGCACCAGTGGCGTATAGATCGCATGAGCCACACAGCCAAAGAAGAACACGGCCTCACCCCGCCCGATCTCAAAAGCCATCAGCGCATCAATGTCAGCCCTGAAGATCACCCAGACGGCCCCTGCCCCGCCAATACTGAGCGCAATTGCAATCCGTTTACTGATCCGTTGCGAGAGCAACCAGTAACCGAAAATGGCGCTAATTACTGGAGTCAAAGTGAAGACCGCAGAGGTCGATACCGCCGGGGCCGTTTTAAGGCCCTCAAACATCAAAACAAAGTAAGTGCCCATCAGGCTGCCCAACAGCAGGTAGCGCCAGGAAGACTCAAGATCCCGACGGGAAATTCGGCAACTTCGCCACGTCCAGATCGCCATGACCACCGCAGCGAGCATAAAGCGCAACGCCGTCAGCGCAGCGGGAGTGATGTCATTGGCAATAATGTGGCCGAGACTAAACGAGCCCGCAACCACGGCAGAGAAAAGCAGCATTGCCCCGTGCGCCAGAATTCCGGAATAGATAGACAAGAATCACACCGTTTGGGTCAAATGCAGGTTCGAGTATAACGACAGGCTTCTGGCTGATAAAAAGAGCAGAAAAAGGCGTCCCGAGAGTTACCGGTTGAAGAACTCTGATCAACAGCACGCCACTTTAGTTCAATCACAGATGAATTCGAAAAAAACGTAACCATGCTTTGGATTCCCATTACGGTCGCTGCGGCGTTCTTTCAGAATCTGCGCTCTGCCCTGCAGCGACAACTCAAATCTGAACTGAGTGACCTGGGTGCGGCTTCGGTACGCTTTTTGTATGCGTTGCCTTTTGCCCTGACGTGGCTTGCGCTCGTCACCTTCCTTTTGGAGGCTTCCCTGCCTGCCGTCAATTCCGATTTTGCGGGGTGGGTTATCGGCGGCGCGATCGCCCAGATCCTCTTCACCTTTTTGCTGATGTGGCTTTTTTCATTCTCAAACTTTACGGTCGGCACAGCGCTCTCCAAAACCGAGGTCATCCAGGTAATTCTGCTAGAGGCCCTATTGCTTCATGAGAGTGTTTCCGGGCGGGGATTGGTTGCGATCCTCATCGCATTCATCGGCGTCATGGTCATGACCTTGGGACGAAACCGATTGTCTGCGCGAACACTGTTTTCCGGCCTCGCGCAGAAAACAACTGTGATCGGGCTTGCATGCGGCTTCGCGTTGGGGCTTTCATCTGTATTCTTTCGTGGCGCGGCACTTTCTCTGGAAGACAGTGGCATCGTCATGCGTTCTGCGTTCACCCTGGCTGTTGCTACCGCCATTCAGACGCTGATTCTGCTCGTGTGGCTCCGGGTGTTTCAGCCGGGGCAGATTCGCCGGACCGTCGTTCAGTGGCGAAGTTGTGCCATGGTGGGTTTTGCAGGTTGGGCCGCCTCAATATTCTGGTTCATGGCATTCACGCTGACACACGCGGCTTATGTCCGCGCTCTGGGGC
>WTHR01000122.1:0-1806 GCA_011523045.1 Gammaproteobacteria bacterium
TGCGGATTGTGTATGAAGTCCCTGCCACCGCCGCCGACGACGACATTTTGAGATTACGCGACGGGACCTACCGCCGCAGATATAGCTGGGGCTTCTGATGGGTAAACTAGTGTCGCTCGACCTGCCTCCTGGCGCAGTGCGCGGAGGTACGGAATACGAGTCAGAGGGTCGGTGGCGAGATGTTAACTGGGTCCGCTGGGATGACACGGGCCTCCGGCCGGTGGGTGGGTTCTCTCCGGTGGCTGAGAACTACACCTCTCTGAATGTCACGCCAAACGATCCGGTGCGAGATGGTTACGCTCAAACGGGGGCCTCGAGCGCGTTTTTCGCTTTGCTGTACGGGACGAAAAGTGAGTTAAAGGCGTTTCGTCGGTCTAACACGGGCATGACCACATCCGCTACCACGGCCGATGTGACACCTAGTGGGTTGGCTACGCCGAATGCAGATATTGGGGAGTCTTGGAGCTTTGGAGGATGGGGCGACTACATCCTCTCATGCCTGCGAGCTGATGGGAGGATTTGGGAAACCTTTAGTGGTAGTGCCCCGACGACTGCTGTTACCAACGCGCCAATCGACAACCTAGCGGTCTATGTGACTCCTGAATTTTTCGTGTTCGCACTAGGGGCCGGAGGTAACGTCAAGAAAGTCGAGTGGAGTGACCGGGGCGACAGGACTGTCTGGACCCCTGCGCCGACCAACCAGGCTGGGGGATTTGAGCTCGATACCCAGGGCAGCATCGTGTTCGCCAAAGAGGTGCGCGGTGTCACCGTGGTAGTCACGACGAAAGATGTTTGGAGAGCTCGCTATGTCGGGTATCCCGATGTGTATGTATTCGAGAAAATTGGGAATGCCTCCTGTGTCGCGCCCTCCGGCGTAGTTCTTGACGATGTTCTGTATTGGGCGACCGACAAAAACATTTACGCGACTGACGGCTCCTCTGTCACGAAGGTGCCGTGCTCCGTAGGTGACTACGTTTTCAACGAGTTGATGCGGGGCATCCGTACTCAGTCGTACAAGATTCGGGGGTGGGCCAACCGCAGGTATGGGGAGGTGTGGTGGCATTTCCCGACCAACGAGCCAGCCAACGTGGACAACGAGCCTGCGCTCTACGTTGCTTTCAACCCCCAGACAGGGGCCTGGCATTACGGGAAGTCTGGGATCACCTGTGTTGTCCCAGACGCGGACGTTTCAAACATCCCGGAGGGCTCAAAGAATGTCGCGTTCTTAGGCACTGGCTCGTCCTTGTACTACGACAATCCCGTGTCTGCCAATACTTGGGAGTATGTGACCGATCCGGGGTTCGACAATCCTGCCGCGTGGGTAACGGAAGGGGATTGGTCGGTTAGTGGCAGCAGTGCGACCGGGACCACGGGGCAAATCTATCAAGAGCTCCCGATGGTTCGCGGCATCCCGTACATCGTGGAGGCCACAACTACGATGACTAGTACTGGAATCGATGGGCCGCGGCTAAAACTGAACGGCAGTACCGTGACAACGCTGGGGGCGATTGGGGGCACATTCCAATATCGCCTTCAGGCGCAATCTTATTCGGACAACGTGGAGCCGTTTATTGGCAGGCTTTCCATAGAAAGCAGTGCTGGTGGTTTCGATGGCGTGGTGGATTCAGTCTCCGTTAGACCGATGTTTGCCATGTGCGTCGATTCTGACAACCCTACGGTCGCTGATAACGGGGCTTCGTTTTATGTAGGGCACATTGAGGCTCCGTATGCTGAGACGGGTCCAGTGAAGCTAGGGGACGGCGATGTGCGTCTCCACGCGACCCGTCTGATTCCCGATGAGCGCAA
>WTHR01000122.1:1906-4033 GCA_011523045.1 Gammaproteobacteria bacterium
TAGGGGACGGCGATGTGCGTCTCCACGCGACCCGTCTGATTCCCGATGAGCGCAACGCTGGCGATACTCGAGTCACGTTCAAGACGAAAGAGTATCCGGCAGGTTCTGAGACCACACATGGCCCATACAAAACGACCGCACCGACTAGTGTCCGTTTCAGCGGTCGTCAGGTGAAGATGAGGGTTGAGGCTGCGGGAGAGGATACTGTTGCGTGGCGTACTGGCGTACATCGTCTTGAAGTCGCGCCGGGAGGTTCTAGGTGAGGCTTCCCTCTCCTCCGGCTTTTGTCACCCCTGGACTGACCGATCATTTCAGGCGTCTTCAGCAGGAGCTCGAGCTCGAGGATCTGCGGAATCTTAAGCTGAGTGATATCCCAACGCGCACGACTCGCTCATGGGATTCGTATAGCACTTCCGTAACCATAGGGCAAGCACAAGATATTGTACTGGTGGACGCGACAGCGGGTTCTGTCACCGTGACACTGCCTCCTGCGGCCGAGCGATTTAAGGAATTCACCATCAAGAAAATAGATAGCAGCGCGAATACTGTAGTTGTGGCGGCTGATGGCGCAGAGCTGATTGATGGTGCCGCGACTCAGACGTTGAGTGGTCAGTACGATGCGCTGAACGTGGGCTCTAACGGGAGCGCCTGGTGGGTGCTGTAGATGAGCTCATGGAAGTGGCGCATTTTCTGGAGCCTGCTCTCGAGGGGTCTCACGATTTGTCGGATCTGGAGGAGGAGCTCGAGAACGGTACGGCGCAGCTTTGGAATCTGGGGGACGCGGCAGTTGTGACACAGATTTCGGAATGGCCGCGAATGCGCGTACTGCGTGTTTGGCTTGCGGGGGGAAGCCTAGAGGCACTGAGGGCCGCAATTCCGGCCCTCGATCTTTTGGCGGTGCAGTTCGACTGCCAGCGGATAGAGGTAGATGGCAGAAAAGGGTGGGGTCGCGTGTTAGACGGCTTCACCGAGACCCGCAGGACATACGCTAAGGAAGTGAACGATGGGCGCACCCGCGAGCCAGACGATTACGCAAGAAGTTGACCCGTGGATTCGTAGTGGGATTCAGGGGCTTTATAGCCAGGCAAACCAGTATCTAAACCAGACGCCGTACCAGGACTACCCCGGCAGCACAGTCGCGGGGTTCCAGCCGTTCCAGAACGCGGCTGCGTCTTTCCTGTCTCAGGGGCTGCTAGGCCAACCACTAGGCTTCAGCGCACCTCCCACTTATGGCCCATTCGGCTATAACCCATTTCAGTACCAGATGCCGACCTATTCACCGTACAGTGGGGGAGCAGGTGGAGGCACAGGCGCGACGGGTGGTAGTGGTGGGATCGGCCAGCCGTACATCCCTGATGAGGGCGAAGGTGACGGCACCAACGGTGTTGCGATGGCTCAAATGGAGCCTCCCCCGCCCACTTCCATTGGTGATCCGACCGAGGGAGCGTACAGCGCGTCTCTCGGTGGATGGGGTAGGACGGGTCCCTACGCTCCCCTTCCCGGTCGTACAGACGATCTGGTGCCTACACAAGATGAGCTCACTCCACAGCAACCGACCACGCCGTCCCCGTTCCAGCTCAGTACTACGCAGCCAGATGTTGTGACGCTAGACCAAAGCGTACTGCCCACGGGACCTATATCGGACTACGACAAGACGTTCGGAGAGACCGACACTTTCATCCCCACGGCACCACCTCCTCCACCGCCGCAGTCGGACTACGATAAGACGTTCGGAGAGACCGACACCTTCATCCCATCCCAACCACTTGATCAGCCTCCTCTGTACCCCGGAGCCCCGAACCCGTCTTGGTCTGGAGCTGTACAGCCAACCGGAGCCCCGACGCCGGGGACATATGGCGGAATGTACGGTGGCGGCATTGGCCCCATGTCAGGGCAAGCGGAGGGCTCGGCTGCGGCACAGAGGGCACAGGAGCTCATGGGGTACACCCCTGAGTCGGTAGCGTTTAACCCATACGCGGCTCAATCGATAGCGGAGCGTGGCCCATTCGGGTCACAGCAGGTGGGGCCACTAAGCCCCTACGAAGCATCCCAGATGGGGACGTTGCCCGGATACGATCCTCGAGAGGTAGAGGGTCAGACCGGATACACCGCGGCACAGCTTGACCC
>WTHR01000221.1 GCA_011523045.1 Gammaproteobacteria bacterium
GCAGAAAGCGGACGGCATCATCCGGCCGCCCCGGGATGGCGTAGGCCATCACCTCGCCAGGCTTTAACCGTGCCTGAACTGATTTAAGCGTGACACTGCGTACCGTGATGAGATCTGCCACTTCAGGGTCGCGTTTGGTCAGAAGATCGAGTTTCTGCTGGCGTTGTCCTGCCAAGGCCTCGAGCGCGGCAAGGGTGTCGGCATCCGCTCCTCCCGGGGCCATTACGATGAGACGATAGGCGAGGATTTGTGACTCCAGGTCACGAATTTGCGCGATTAGGGCAGATTCACGGTTTTGGCTCAGTGCCTGATCGGCCAGTAGATCAATAAAGGCGCGCGCCCGTGATTTTTCCAGATCGCTGAACAGAAGATCCCAGCGCTTTTTCTGGATATCTATTTGGGCAAGGTGATGGATGATGTCGTCTTTGCCGATCCCAAAACGAAGTCGCGATCGGTCGGAGCTCAAATTACCGGAGACCTGATCGACCGCATTCTGTGCCTGCCTCAGGAATCCCTCGGCTTCGTCCATCCGGCCCTCGTCAAACAGCGCGACGCCGGTCATGACGCCGATACGCCAGACATAGTCCGGCAGCTTTGCGTCAGACGCCAGGCTCAGTGCCGTTTTTGCGGCGTTGAGTGCTGATTCGGTCTGCCCGAGCTGGTTCAGAATCCTGGCTTTCAGCGCGCTGACAGTGACATGGCCCACCGAGAAATTGATCGCTGAGAAAAACTCGCCGGCCGTGTTGAAAAGCGCCTCCGAGTTTTTCTCATTTCCGGTGGTGGCAAGTGTTGCCGAGGCGAGAAAGACAAGATTCATCGCACGGCCATAATAGCTGTCGGCATACACCTGATCGCCCATTCCGTAGAGGGGATGAGTTGTCACAAAGTGCGCGTTATTAAAGAGCCGTTCGGCCTCGCTCGCCCAGGCCAGCGCCCTTTTGTAATCTTCTTTAAAGAGATAGCACCCCGCGATGCCGGTGAAGGCGCGCAGTTTTGCGGTCGTGGCGTAATAAAGAACATCGCGGTTTGCAGGAAACGAGAGATACTGAATCGGCAATTCCCATGTTCCCAACGCAGCAACAACGTGTGCAAAATCCGCAAACGCCCCCTCGTAGTCGTCCAGCCAAAGCTTTGCCTCACCCCGAAGCGCGAGCGCGTTTAAATCCGAGCCAAAGATCGCCCTCTCAAGATGGGAGGTTCGCTCAAGCTCTTCTTCTGCCAAAGCTGCACGCCCCATCATGATCAGGGTCTGCGCCCTCAGCAGGGAGTTCTGCCAGCGGGCCCGCGGATCGGGATTTGAGTCAAAATCCTGTGTGAGCCGGGTCAGTGCTGCTTCGCCCCGTCCGTGGAAGTAAGCTTCAAACGCAGCTTCAAGATCTGAAGACACGACAACCTCCAGCGGTGTCTTCTGTCCGGCCTGTGGCAGAGCCAGGCCGTTGGCTGGTATGGCTGAGTACTGAGCGCTTTTCGCGTCAGCACTCCGAGGGGGGCTCTTGAGAACCTCGCTCACCTCTTGTGGTGAGAGGTCCCGCTGCTCAAAGGTCAGTGCAGACTCGGGGACCGGGACGGTGGCGCACCCGGTCAGGCCTGCCGACAAAACCAGAGCGATAGAGCTGCGGGCAATAGATTTCTTTATCGCGAGTCTTTGCCGGTGCGTGAACATTTCAGGATTCTTGTCGGTTCTCCGAAGGTCACATGTTCGTCTGCCAATAGGCATAGTTCAATACGGTCGCGAAACTGACCCATAAAAAATAAGGCACCATCAGATAACTCGCCCAGCGGTCCACCTTCCACGAGAGACAGATGTAGACCAGGATGGTGAACCAGAGGGCGATAATGTAGTAAAGCGCACCCTGCAGGTTTTGGGCGCCACTGAAGACCGGGGTCCAGATCACATTCAACGCGAGCTGAAGGGCCCAAAGTGCGATTCCGACCGCGATAAGTGGATGGGGCTGCTTTTGGACGAGCCGGTAGGCGCTGGTTGCAATCAGAATGTAGAGCAGCGTCCAAACTGGACCAAACACCCAGTTGGGCGGCGCAATGGCGGGCCGGTTCAGAGAGGCAAACCAAATGTTGGCGTCACCCAGCGGAAAGACAAAGCCCGAACTGGCGGCGACCGAGACGCAAAAATAAAAAACAATCCAGGTGGCGAGTTTGTTCATGAATCTTTACAGCCTCAAGATCTGACGACACACGAGTCTATCAGCAGGGAGCGCCCTCCCCGTTGATCCCCAACTGGTCACATGCCCACACTTTCTTCTTGGTGGCTGTCCTAGATGAAACCAGAACCCTGGGTTTCCACCCGGGCATAAACGTTGCGGTAGAGTTAAGGGTGGCGAGTTTTCAGCTAAATACCGGTGGAGGCACCATGATTATTGTCCTCGTGACATTCCCAATTTCTTCAGATCTTGATGCAGCAACGCTCAAGGAAAAATTCCTCGAGACAGCACCCATGTACCAGGATACCCCCGGCCTCATCAGGAAGAATTATCTTGCAGACGCAGAACAGCACCGCGCCGGAGGCGTGTATTGCTTCGATACGATGGAGAACGCCAGGCGCTGGTTCGATGAGGAAAGAATCGCGTGGATTACCGAGAGGTACTCAAAGCCCGATATCCAGTTTTTTGACAATCCCGTGATGGTCGATAACGACAAGGGCGAGATCATCCAGTAAGTGATGCGTATCCATCCGGTAGATCCGGCAAGACCCGGGCCACGCTTATCATGACAATGCCCCCTCTGGTACTGACGACCGGCGAACCCGCTGGCGTGGGTCCCGAACTCACCGTCCAACTGCTGCAGCGCCCCCTGTCCTCACCCCTGGTGATTGCGGGCGATCCTGATCTGCTGCTTGAACGTGCCGCTTTGCTGAGCTTGCCCTTGGCGCGCAAAGGCGATGCCCTGGTAGCGCCCGGCGGCGAGGCAGTGTTGTTGCCCGTCGCGCTCGGTGCGCCCTCGATTCCCGGGAGTCTTGATGTCGCCAACGCAGCTTATGTCATCGAGATGCTGGCTGGGGCAACCGACGGCTGCCTCAACGGCGAGTTTTCGGGCATGGTGACCGCGCCGGTGCAAAAGAGCACCTTGATTGAGGCGGGTAACGATTTTGTTGGCCACACCGAATTTCTCGCCCAGCGCGCTGGTGTGGCAACCCCTGTGATGATGCTCGCCACGGATGCGCTGCGCGTGGCGCTCGTCACGATTCATCTGCCGTTGAGTGAGGTGCCCCGCGCTGTGACGCAAGACAGTCTGGAAGCCGTCTTGCGGGTGGTTGATTCCGATCTTCGCGCCCGCTTTGGTATTGCCGCGCCGGTGATTGGCGTTTGTGGATTAAACCCGCATGCAGGCGAGGCGGGCCATCTGGGCCAGGAAGAACAAGACGTCATCATCCCGGTAATGGCCAAGTTAAGTGATGAAGGCCTTGTGCTGAAGGGCCCTTTGCCGGCGGATACGGCATTTACTCAGCAGAACCTGCAAACACTAGACGTCGTTGTGGCCATGTTTCATGACCAGGGCCTGCCGGTCATCAAACACGCAGGGTTTGGGGATGTGGTCAACATCACGCTGGGCCTGCCTTTTGTGCGTACGTCTGTCGATCATGGCACGGCACTTGATCTAGCGGGCACGGGCAAGGCAGAGGTCGCCAGTTTAAGTCGGGCCCTGGACGTGGCGATCCAGTTGAGCAGTGACCATTTCTGAACGCTCCGGCCCCGGCCGGCCCCGAAAACGTTTTGGTCAGCATTTTCTGAATGACCAGACGGTGATCGCGCGGATCGTTGAAGCGCTCCATCCGCGCCCGGGGGAGATACTTTGCGAGATCGGCCCCGGTCGCGGCGCGTTGAGCGATCAGCTTGCTGCTTTGGATAATGAACTGCATCTTGTAGAGATAGATCGTGATCTGGTGCCTCTGCTGCAAAAACGCTACGCGGCACAAAGCAACATACAGATCCATGAGCAGGACGCGCTCACTCTGGCCCTGGAAACCCTCCATGCTGCCGGGCGAGTGGTTATGGTCGGCAATCTTCCGTACAACATTTCTACTGCTCTCATGATCCATCTTCTGGCGCAGCGCGAGCGGATTGAGCGCATGGTGTTTATGGTGCAAAAAGAAGTGGCTCTGCGCCTTACCGCCTCGCCCGGCAGCAAGGATTACGGCCGACTCACGGTCATGATGAACCGCGTGTTCGAATCAGAATTCATCTTTGATGTGGATCCGCACGCGTTTACCCCACCACCCAAGGTCTGGTCCAGTGTCGTGGCGTTCAAGCCCCTTGCTGCGCCTGTGGGTCCGAAGGTGGATGAAGCCGCTTTTGCCGCACTGGTGCGCCAGGCTTTTTCGCAACGGCGCAAAACTTTGCGCAATACCTTAAAAGGGCTTTGCTCCGAGTCTCTTATTGAGATGGCAGGTTTGGATCCAAAGGTGAGGCCCGAGCAGGTTTCGGTAGCGTCTTTTGTGCAACTGGCGGCTTTAGCGGAAAAAAATGATTGAGGTCGATGAAGCGGGTTAAGCCGTTTTTTCTTTTTTAGGCTCCATTGTTTTTTCCGGTGCACCCTGCAGCGCCGTCATGGTGTCCGCGATCCACTCCCTGGCCTCATCGTTGACCGCGCGCGCTTTTTTCCCCTCGGTCTTTATGGGCGGTCCGATCCTTACCTTGATTACCCCGGGTTTTTTCAAAAAGCCCCGTCTCGCCCAGTAGGAGC
Organism: Gammaproteobacteria bacterium; assembly: GCA_011523045.1. GTDB lineage: Bacteria > Pseudomonadota > Gammaproteobacteria > Arenicellales > UBA868 > UBA868. Next base: position 4,699 of record WTHR01000221.1, read on the forward strand.
CGGCGTCGTGTGCGACGGGCAACACATCCACCCCGGCTTTTACAGCCAGCATGGCACCGCCCGGGTGGAAGGCGCCCTGCTCTCCCGGTGGCATGCGCGTCCCCTCAGGGAAGATTACGACCCAGCGACCCTCGGCCAGTTTCTGGCGCCCTTGGCGCAATAGCCGATCGAGCGCCCGAACGGGTGTGCTCCGATCAATCGCGATGGGGCTGGTGGCGGCGAGTCCCCAGCCGAAAAAAGGCAGCCATAACGCCTCTCGTTTAAGTGCCCATATCTGCGGCGGAAAAATCACCTGGAACATGATGGTCTCCCAAGCCGACTGGTGTTTGGACAGGATCACGCCGGGCGCAGCGGGCAGATGTTCGAGTCCTTCCACTTCGTGGCGAAGGTGACAGGTCAGGGCTAGCCACCAGCAGATGAACCGTGCCCACAGGCCAATGATCCGCATCCGGGTGACGGGCGGGACAGGCCAGGCCAGGATCGCCACCGGACAGAACAAGATAGCCGATACGGCCATGCCGATAAAGAAGATGGCAGAACGCAGCCAGATCATCTTTGTCGCGGCACAGAGCGGCAAGGTAAGGGTGAGTTACCCACGACTGGCCGCAATGGCGTCCTCAAGATCGCCCCTCAAGAGGCTTTCGGTGAAAGCAGCGAGATCATCAAACACCACCGTTCCCAGCAGCTTGCCGGCCGCTTGCGCGTCTTCGAGTTGCGGCAGGGTGCGGGGACCCTTGCCAGTCCTCACCAGTATCGGCAGTGCACCAACCGCCTCAGCGCATTCAAGATCTCGAAGGGAGTCACCGACCAGAGGAACGCCTGCGAGTTCCACTTTAAGGCGGTCCTTGATCTCATGCAGCAGCCCCGGTTTGGGTTTGCGGCAATCGCAGTTATCGTCCGGGCCGTGGGGACAGAAAAAGATCGCGTCGATCCGCCCACCCTGCTCTCCCAGCGCCTTGGCCATCTTCTGGTGAATGCGGTTGAGCGTTTCCATGTCGTACAGGCCACGCGCGATCCCCGACTGATTGGTCGCCACCACGACTCGGTAGTCCGCGCGCGACAGTCTCGCGATCGCCTCGAGACTTCCCGGAATAGCGATCCATTCCGAAACGGATTTGATATAGGCGTCTGAATCGAAATTGATGACCCCGTCTCGGTCGACGATCACCAGCCCGGGTTTCATTCAGGTTTCCCGAAATTCCGAGACCCGGATTCGGCCCTCGATGATGCGGCTCTCACGATCGCCCAGCCGGTCCATCTTGTTCCAGAAGGCGTCTTCAAGATCAAAGTCACCCGCGATCGCAGTGCCGATCAGGAGGATGAGTAGGTCGGCGCATTCTTCCGCGAGCGCCTCTTGGGCCTTGCCTTTGGTCACACAGGCCGAAATTTCACCAAGCTCTTCGGCCATCAGCGCAACACGATAAGGCAGGTCCTCACCGCCGTACTGGCGCAACTGGTGCTTGTCGTGAAATGCCTGCACTGCTGCAAGCATCTCGGCGTAGGTGTTACGAGCGTCACCCGTCACCGGTTTCCCCCGTCTGCAGCAAGGAGATGTCTGCGATACCGAGAAACAGCTGATTCAGTTGTCCCAAGAGCGCAAGCCGATTGGCCCGGACTGCCGGATCGGGCGCCATGACCATCACCTCATCAAAGAAGCCGTCGACCACAGGGCGAAGGCTGGCCAGGGTCCGCAGCGCGGACGCGTAGTCGCCTTTGGCAACGGCCGGGGCGATCGCGCCCGCCGTCTCGATGATCGCCTCTGAAAGCGCTATCTCAGCCGGTTCACTCAGGCGCTGTGGGTCAATCTGTGCCGGGATGCTTTCTTCGCTCTTTCTCAGAATGTTGCGGATCCGTTTGTTGGCCGCGGTCAGGCTGGGTGCGTCTCGATGGTGACGAAAGCGCGATACCGCTTTCAATCGCCGGTCAAAATCCAGCGGTCGCTTTGCGCCTGCTTCAAGCACGGCCGAAATCTCATCCTGGGCAAAGCCCAATGCGACATAAAGGGAGCGATACCTTTCCAGAATGAACGTGGTGCACTGGGTTTTGGCGCTGTCTCCTGCGCCGAGTCCGCTGACAACATAGCCGTCGGCAGCTTCTTCGACGAGTGTTGCCACATCAAGATCAAGTTTCTTCTCGACCAGAATCCGGATAACCCCAAGTGCCGCCCGACGGAGACCATACGGATCTTTTTCTCCCGTAGGCTCTTCTCCCGCAATAAAAAGCCCCACCAAAGAATCGAGCCGGTCTGCAAGCGCCAGCACCTGGCCGGGAACGCTTTTGGGCAATGCGCCGCCCGCCTGTCGGGGCAGATAGTGTTCCTCGATGGCCCGCGCGACAGCGGCAGGCTCGCCGTCATGTTTTGCCAGATAACGTCCCATGGTGCCCTGCAGATCCGGGAATTCGCCGACCATCCCGCTTACGAGATCAGCCTTGCAGAGGCTTGCACCGCGAGAGCAGTCAGCTTCTGAAGCCCCGATAGCCTGTGCGATCTTGCCGGCTAATCTTTCAATACGGCGCGTTTTGTCGGCAAGACTGCCCAATGCGTGGTGAAAAAGCACCTGATCAAGTGTTTGTGCCCGTTGCGCCAGAGTTTGGGTAGCGTCTGACTCCCAGAAGAATTTGGCATCAGCCAGGCGGGCGTTCAGCACGCGTTCATTGCCGGTCCGCACCCGTGCGGGCGAGCGGCTTTTGATATTGCTGATGGTGATGAACGCCGGAAGCAGCGCGCCCTTTTTATCGACCACGTGAAAATACTTCTGATGGTCGCGCATGGAAGAAATCAGGGCTTCCTGGGGCACTTTCAAAAAAGCGGGATCAAAACTGCCAAGCACGGCGTGCGGTTTTTCGACGAGTGCCGTGACGGTTTCCAGTAGAGCCTCATCAATGACCGCATGGCCGCCTGCTTTTTCTCCAAGACGGGTGACCTGTTTCTCGATCATTGCCGAGCGCGCCGCAAAGTCGGGCATGACGGCACCCTCTTCCTGTAAACGCTGCTCATAATCTGAGGCGGACGCGATACGCACAGCGGCTTTCCCCATAAAGCGGTGCCCGCGGCTGACGCGACCGGCGGCGACCCCCAAAACGCTGCACGGCACAACCTGTTGGCCATGCAGGACCACAAGCCAATGCACAGGCCGCACGAACTCGTCGGTTCCCGTGCCCCACCGCATGCGCTTGGGGATGGGCAATTTGTCCAGCGCCTGCTGGATGCCGGGTCCGATGAGTGTCTTGGCGTTTTCCCCGGATACCACGCTACGGTGTACCAACCACTCGCCTTTGTCTGTGCTCAGGGTCTGTAGATCTGCGACTTCCAAGCCACAGGAACGTGCAAACCCGGCTGCGGCTGGCGTAGGTTGGCCATTCTCATTATAGGCCGCGCTGATCGCAGGACCTCGCCGTTCACTTTCCTGATCAGCCGCTTTCCTGGCAACGCCGCTGATGCGTACCGCAAGCCGTCTTGGGCTTGCAAAGGGTGTTGTGGTTGGGTTCTCTACCAAGCCGGCTGTTGCGAGCGCCTCAGTCAGGCCTGATGCAAAGGCTTCGCTGAGTTTGCGCAGCGCTGCAGGGGGCAACTCTTCCGTGCCGACCTCCACCAGCAGATCTGCCCTGCCCTGTGCCTTGCTCATGATGAGCGTCCTCGCGGAAACCCAAGTGCCTCACGCGCTTCGAAATAGGATTGGGCAACCCCTCGGGCAAGGTTTCGAACCCGCCCGATATAACGCGCCCGCTCAGTTACGCTGATGGCGTGTCGGGCGTCCAGCAGGTTGAAGGTATGTGACGCTTTCAGCACCTGTTCGTAGGCGGGCAAGGGTAAGCGCTGCCCCAAAAGATGTTCACAGGCGGACTCGCAGTTCTCAAACTGACGCAACAGTACGTCGACGTCCGCATGCTCAAAGTTATACGCTGATTGCTCGACCTCATTCTGGTGATAGAGATCGCCATAACTGAAGTGGGTGTTCCACTTAAGATCAAAGACACTGTCCACGCCCTGCAGGTAGAGCGCGATTCTTTCCAGGCCATAGGTGATCTCCCCCGTGACCGGCCGGCAGTCCAGTCCGCCGACCTGCTGGAAGTAGGTGAATTGGGAGATTTCCATACCGTTCAGCCAGATCTCCCACCCCAGTCCCCAGGCCCCGAGGGTCGGCGATTCCCAGTTGTCTTCAACGAAGCGGACATCATCTTTTTGAAAACTGATACCAAGGCTCTCAAGAGAGCCAAGATAGAGGTCCTGAAAATTGTCCGGCGAAGGCTTGAGCAGAACCTGAAACTGAAAGTAATGCTGCAGACGGTTGGGGTTTTCTCCGTAGCGGCCGTCGGTTGGCCTGCGGGACGGCTGCACATAAGCTGCGCGCAATGGCTCCGGGCCCACGGCGGCAAGAAAAGTCGCCGTGTGGAAGGTGCCCGCACCAACTTCCATATCATAAGGCTGAAGCACCACACAGCCCTGGTCCGCCCAGTACGCCTGGAGGCGCAGGATCAAATCCTGAAAATGCACTATTTGGTTCCCGACGTCACTGCAGTGGAATGAGCGGATTATACCGGTGCCCCAAAAACACTTGATCTACAAAGCTTTGAACGACAGCGTCAAAACGGGCATTTCCGCTACGAAGGTTCATGTTTAAAAACGACCATCGCCCTTTGGCAGGTTTACGTCTGTCCAATGAGGTTAACTCGTTTGGTAAATCCAGCAGCCGGAGTTAAGCGGTTTGTAACGACTGGGATGATCTTCAACTCAGCCGCGGGTAAGGACGCTTAACGAAAGTTAGATATTGGATTGAGGCGAGGGCTGCTTAACTTTGATCTTCGGGGGCCTACTCTAATCACCTATGTGCACTAAATAAGTGCAATAATTGAGATAATGCACCGAAATCGTGCATATAAATGGAAAGATAGGGCGTTTTTCACCGTATTTAGGCTGGCACGGAATTTGCTTCTCTTAAGAGCAGTAGTTTTATGAATCTTAGCGAAGAGCGCTACCCGATGCCCTTCGGAAGCGTTTTTCGCATTCACCGTAGAGGAAAAACCATGTCAGCAGAAGACGCACTGAAACTGATCAGTGACAGCAAAGCAAAATTTGTCGATTTCCGATTCACCGACACGCACGGCAAGGAGCAGCATGTCTCCGTGCCGGCTTCAGTCATTGATGGAGAATTATTCGAGGAGGGCAAGATGTTTGATGGCTCCTCCATTGCAGGATGGAAGGGTATTAATGAATCAGACATGATTCTGATGCCTGACCCGGATACGGCGGTCATCGATCCGTTCATGCAGGACACCACGGTACTGCTGCGATGCGACGTGATCGAGCCAGCAACCATGCAGGGCTACGACCGCGACCCCCGCTCGATCGCAAAACGCGCTGAAGCCTATCTCAAGTCGACCGGGGCAGGGGATTCGGCTTATTTTGGACCGGAAGCGGAGTTCTTTGTTTTTGATTCAGTGCGCTGGACGAATGAGATGTCCGGTGCGGCCTATCACATCGAGTCGGCCGAAGCGGCGTGGAGTTCCGATAAGGATTACGAAGACGGTAACATCGGCCATCGTCCGGGCGTCAAGGGCGGATACTTCCCGGTGCCGCCGGTGGACTCCCTGCAGGATGTCCGCTCCAGCATGTGCCTTGCCATGCAGGACATGGGGCTTGACGTAGAAGTGCATCACCACGAGGTAGGCACCGCAGGCCAGGGCGAGATCGGCACGCGCTTTGACACCTTGGTCTCAAAAGCTGATCAGACGCAGATTTACAAGTACTGCGTGCACAATGTGGCCCATGCGCATGGCTTGACGGCGACCTTCATGCCCAAGCCACTCGTGGGGGACAACGGCAGCGGCATGCATGTTCACCAGTCGATTTTCAAAGGTGGAGACAACACTTTCGCCGGAGACGAATACGGCGGCCTCAGTGAAACTGCCCTTTACTACATAGGGGGTATCTTCAAGCACGCCCGCGCTTTGAACGCGTTTACCAATGCCAGCACCAACAGCTATAAGCGTCTGGTGCCAGGCTTTGAGGCGCCCGTCATGCTGGCGTACTCGGCAAGAAACCGCTCAGCGTCCTGCCGCATCCCGTATGTGAGTAATCCGAAGGCGCGGCGAATTGAAGTCCGGTTCCCTGATCCGACGGCCAATCCCTACCTCGCGTTTTCCGCAATGCTGTTAGCGGGTCTTGACGGTATTCAGAACCGCATTCACCCCGGCGGTCCCATGGACAAAGATCTTTATGATCTGCCGCCCGAAGAGGAAAAGGAAATCGCCACGGTGGCGCATTCCCTTGACCAGGCGCTCGATGCACTGGACGCTGACCGTGAGTTTCTGAAGGTCGGCGGCGTGATGAGCGATGACATGATTGACGGCTATATCGAGCTCAAGATGGAGCAGGTTCAGCGCTTGCGGATGGCCACTCATCCGGCTGAGTTTGATATGTACTACAGCGTTTAGGCCCAAGAGCGGGTGTTTGACAGGCACCCGCCTCCCTTGGGATATTATGCACCATGATGGTGCAAACGCTTTTCCGATGAAGCATTCTCAAGCGGATATCAGCCTTTCGGTGCTCGATGGACTTAAGGCGGCAGTCCTTTTGGTGGGGCCTGACCGGCGGGTGATCTTTATGAATCCGGCAGCAGAGGGACTTCTCGAAACCAGCACACAGAGAGGGTGCGGCCGTGATGTGCTCGATCTTGTGCCTATGGGGATGACTCTGCAGGGCGCATTGATCTCAGGAGAGGAAGGCGCCACGACAACGCTGCGTGAAGAAATGCTTCGAGGTCCGCTGCAGGCCGAGGCCATTACCGTGGACTGCACTGTGTCGCCCATAGATTATGGAACGCAAGGCCCCTGCATGATCGTTGAACTCAGCCAGGTTGACCAAGTGGCCCGCATGACTCGCGAGACCACCTTGCAGGAGAACCAGGGTGCGTTCAGCCAGGTAGCCAGGGCATTGGCTCATGAGATCAAAAATCCCCTCGGGGGTATCCGTGGGGCCGCTCAGCTGCTTGACAGTGAACTGAGTGACAAGGATTTGCGCGAGTACACACGCATCATCACCCATGAGACCGACCGGCTGAACGGCCTTGTCGACCGGCTGACCGGAGGCTACAGCGCCGGGGAACACGAATCCTTCAATCTGCATGCGGTGCTCGAGCATGTTCGGAAACTGATGCAGGCAGAAAACCCAGAGGGTTTGGAATTCGAGCGCGACTACGACCCCAGCATCCCCGATATTCTGGGCGATCACGCCCAGATGACTCAGGCGGTATTGAATATCGTGCGTAACGCTGTGCAGGCAATGGAAGGGCAGGGGTGTATTTGTTTGCGGACCCGCGTACGCCGACAATGCACAATCCATCACCGTCGCCACCGATTGGCGATTGAGGCCTCTATTACGGATACCGGACCAGGCATTGAGCCGGGCTTAAAGGAGCGGATCTTCTTTCCCATGGTGACTGGCCGGCCAGATGGGACAGGCCTGGGTCTCGCTCTTACCCGGGAGATCATCTCGCGTCATGGGGGCCTGATCATCTGCACAAGCGAGCCGGGCCAGACCGCCTTCACCCTGTTGCTGCCCGTGGAGGAGAAGGCATGACTGGAAAATCCTCCGTCTGGGTCGTAGACGATGATGCCTCGATCCGTTGGGTGCTTGAGAAAGCGCTGTCTAACGCAGGGTTTGCGGTCACATTGTTTGACCGTGCGGATGACGTGCTGAAGCGTATCGGACGCGAACAGCCCGACGTCATCGTGACCGACATTCGCATGCCTGGTACCAGCGGTCTGGAATTGCTCGACGTGCTCGGCAAAGACATGCCCGGTCTTCCCGTCATCGTGATGACCGCGTATTCCGATCTCGACAGCGCCGTGTCGGCTTATCAGGGCGGGGCATTTGAGTATCTTCCCAAGCCTTTTGACCTGGAGGAGGCCGTAGCACTGGTGGGCCGGGCGCTTCAGAAAAAAGCGCAAGTCGAAGTGCAGGTCACCACCGATGAGAAAGACAGCGAGATGATCGGCGCAGCACCTGCCATGCAGACCGTCTTTCGGGTCATCGGCCGATTGTCGGGCTCTCAGATGAATGTGTTGATCTCGGGCGAATCCGGCACGGGCAAAGAGCTCGTTGCCCGTGCAATTTATCGAAACAGTCTGCGGTCGGCGAAACCCTTTGTGGCGATAAACACTGCTGCCATTCCGGCGGATCTTCTGGAGTCGGAGCTTTTCGGCCACGAAAAAGGCGCCTTTACCGGCGCACAGGATCAGCGCCGCGGCCGCTTTGAGCAGGCTGCGGGCGGTACGCTTTTTCTGGATGAAATTGGCGATATGCCGATCGAGTTACAGACCCGGTTACTCAGGGTGTTGTCTGACGGCACGTTTTTTCGCGTCGGCGGCCATCAGGAATTAACCGCCGATGTGCGGGTGATTGCAGCGACCAACCAGGATCTCGTGAGTCGGGTCTCAGAAGGGCGTTTTCGCGAAGACCTCTTTCATCGTCTCAACGTGATTGGAATTACGCTCCCGGCGCTTCGTCAACGTCGGGAGGACATTCCTGCCCTGGCTGAGAATTTTCTTCATCAGGCGGCAACCGAGCTTGAGGTTGAGCCCAAGCGACTCGATGACGGGGCGATGCAGTTGCTTTGCGAGGCGCCCTGGCCCGGAAATGTCCGAGAGCTTGAGAATCTTTGCAGACGCCTGACTGTGCTGGCGCCGGGTGCGACGGTAACCGCCGGGGACCTGCCGCCAGACGTCAATGCTCAGTCAGTCGGGGTGCAGTCAGAACAAACCTGGCAGCATCTTCTGGAGCAGGCGGCGGCCGAGCGTTTTGCAATGGGTCAAAAGGACGTACTTTCCGAATTTGGTCCGGACTTTGAGCGAGTCCTTCTGCGAACGGCGCTTGGGTTTACCCGGGGCCGCAAGCAGGAGGCTGCTCGCTGGATCGGATGGGGCCGCAATACCCTGACCCGCAAACTGAAAGAACTCGACATAGACTGACGTTGGGCCGCGCTGTTTCATCAGCCGTGATTGTCGTCGGCTTGTCTGCCGGGCAGGCGCAGGCACACTATACTTTGCGCTCGTCTGACTAGACCCTTCCTACAGGAAAAATCATGAGCAAGCTAGCGGGAAAAACCGCGCTGGTGACGGGTGCCAGCGCCGGAATCGGTTTGGCGACCGCACGGTTGTTGAGCGAAGCCGGTGTTCGGCTCATCGGTTGTGCCCGTCGGCTGGACGTGCTTCGTGCCCAAATGGATGAACTGCCCGGCCCGACACTCTCGGTGCAGCTTGATGTCGCGGACACCGAGTCTGTTGCTGGCCTGATGGCCCAATTACCGCCCGAGTGGAAGACCGTCGATATTCTGGTCAACAACGCGGGCAGTGATGTCGGCGGCCGGCGTGATTTTCATGAAGGCGATATCGCAGAATGGGTCAATACGATACAGATCAATGTCTCTGGACTGATGCAGGTGACCGCGGCGGTATTGCCCGGCATGCTGGCGGGTCAAGGGGGACATATTGTGAATCTCGGGTCGGTCGCGGGGCTGAGCGGTGTGCGGGGCTGCGCCGCGTACGTGGCCAGCAAACATGCGGTGCACGGATTGAGTGACACGCTTCGTCAGGAATACGCCGGCCGCGGGATCCGGGTGTCGGAGATCCTGCCGGGCATGGTCAAAACCGAGTTTGCCAAGACACGCTTTTCCGATGCCGACAAAGGCGATGCGTTTTATGAGAACTACGGACTTTGCCTGGAGGCTGAGGATATCGCCCGCTCTGTGCTCTTTGCTCTCGAACAGCCGCCGCATGCGGTGGTGTCACAAATCGTTATCGTCCCGGATAACCCGGG
>WTHR01000225.1:0-2066 GCA_011523045.1 Gammaproteobacteria bacterium
CACTTAACCTCGCATGAGTGATATTGCGCAATTCATCGCAGCTATGCCTAAGGCAGAGCTGCATGTGCACATAGAGGGCACGATTGAAGCGGATCTGCTGCTCGGTATGGCGGACCGCAACGGTATTGTGCTGCCCTACAAGTCTGCGGAAGACATCCTATCCGGTCAGAACACAGGCAAGTCTGACCCAAAGCAAAACCTCGACAGTTTTATCGAGGCTTTGGATATTTGTCGTAATGTCTTGCGCCAGGGGCAGGATTATGAGGACATGACTTATGGCTACCTAAAGCGCTGCCAGGTCGAAAACATTGTTTATGCCGAGATCATGTTTGATCCCCAGGTGGGTCTGCGTCATGGCGTTGGTATTGAAACCCAGCTTGAGGCTATGCAGTCCGGAACTCGGGCCGGCGCCCGAGATTTTGGTGTCGAAGCACAATGGATAATGAATTTTCAGAGGGATAGGTCCGCTGAAGAAGCGCTTGATATCCTGGAGGCAGTTCGGCCCTACAAGGATCAGGTCGTCGGAATTGGGCTCGATAACCCAGAGCGCCCCAACTTTCCCGATATCTTTGCAGGAGTCTTCGCCGCTGCGAAAAAAGACGGATATCGGCTTACGTCACACTGCGACGTCCATATCCCAAACTCCATTCAGCATATCCGTGGCTGCATTGAGATCCTGGGCGTAGAACGGATAGATCATGGGCTGAATGCCCTTGAGGACGAGAGCGTTGTTCAACAACTGGTCGACCAGAGCATTCCACTGACGGGATGTCCCACGCGCTATGCGTTTCAGTCACAGACTTCGTCTGATGACCTAGCTATGATGACGACCCTCCTGGAAAGAGGTGTCTTAATCTCACTTAATAGTGACGATCCAGCCCAGTTCGGAACAGGTTGGTTATCGCAAACGCTGATTGAGGCGCAGCGTACAGGAGATTTGTCGTGGGAAACCATGATCAGTTTTATGCGAAATGGTTTTGCTTCAGCGTGGCTCGCTGATGACCAAAAAGCCGCCTACCTTAAGGAGTTTGATCGTTCTTGCGATAGCAGACGAAAGAGGCATTAGATATATAAACGCTAACCTTGCTGCCTGTTAGGTGGTTAAATCACATGATTACTGAAAAAATTGTGACATGATCATCAGGATAAAAGAAGATCACACCCTAGCCCTCGAAGACGAAGAGAACTTTAAAGGCTTCTGTATCAGGGTGATGGATTCAAATACCGATCTTGGTGCATTGGATGCGATTACCAAAAGAGTCGAAGAGGGCAACTACTGGCTCGACGCTCTTGCCGTGATTGCACTTTCCAGCAAATCCACTGAAAAAACATGGCTGGATCAATTCTGGGCCATGCTTGCCGGTGCTGAGCCTTACGGGTATGCGGATCTCAAGGCCCGACTGGTCCGTGCACATGTCGAATATGACACCCGGGATTAAAGTGGCTTGGTCAAGGCGTTATCTGCTCGTTGACGCTTCTAATCCGCCACCCTCCTAATTTGAGCTCTTCAAGATCAACAAAGCATCGAATTCGCTGACGATGTCAAAAACTCGATGCAGGACAAGGCATGAGCGTCACGATCTCGTGTGACGATCAGAAAAATCAAGACAACGGTTATTACCGCGATTAGCCACTGGATGATCTGTTCGCGCTTCATCTATATGCACCTTCTCTTTCTCTCTTCCTTTTTGTTCTTTTCTAGCGCTACTCGCCACGCATGATCAACAGTAATGCGACGATGGCTAGCGCAACGATGGTTACGCGGATTATCTGTCGATGTTTCACCCGCCTTGCGTTCCTTTCCCCTCGGGAATGTTAGAGTGATGAACGCGTTTTTGCTCATCGTACTCAATATCAACACCAAAGTCCGCTCTGTGCTTATCACAAGCTGTACTATAAGCTTTTTGCAATAGGTTTATCCAATCCGAGAGGATGTCCAATTGACCTATGCGGCCGATTTTCTTCCACGCGTGTGTATCCGTGTCTAGCTTAAAAGAACCTTCGCCTGCTTTGAGGTTGATCAATAAGGTTCCGACTTCTTCGCAATCATTTTCTGGCGTATTCAT
>WTHR01000225.1:2166-4031 GCA_011523045.1 Gammaproteobacteria bacterium
TCATCTACGTCGGATGACGCTTCTTCTGGCGCGACATCAACAGGCTCCACCGGAGTTTATGAAGCTTATGTAGATAGGTACCCGGATCTGCTCGCTCACTACACGGCAAGCGGAGGAGGTCAAACCAAAAGCGCATTTGGCAAGACTCACTACTGTGCATTCGGTAAGAGCGAGGGACGCACTGTTGATGGAGCAGTCGATTGCGACGCTGATTCAGCCTCTGCTGCGTCTACGACATCAAGCCCCGGGGCAACCCAAGTCACGAATAACGCCCCGATCACTCCGGGCGGTCAGCAGGAATTTTCATTAAGCAAGGTCAAGTGGCTGCATACCAACGTGGCAAACTGGCCCGTGACGCACAGCCTGACTGTTAATCTCGGCGGCGGCATCATCTGTATGGAGTGGGGCGGCACCTCAACATGGCCGTCCGCCACTATCCGGCATACCTCGGGTACGCGGGACATTAAGGTAAACGCTAACCCTTGGGTTTTTGTGTATCGAAACGGTGCCTGGTACGGAGGTACCTGGGAATGGATGACGCCCAATGGAAACTGTAAGCCCATGAAATCTGTCGAAGGCGGACATATCAAGCGACCGCCCTTGACGAGCTGGGATCCGGTCTCTGGAGAAACCCTCTACTTTATGGTGTCTTCGCTTGCACGCTCAGGTAACCTCAGCAGTTATCAGGCCCGAACGGACGTCGTACGTGTTGTTTGGCCCTAAGCAGGCCACTTGATAATTTTGCAGTTTCGCCGGGAACGTCAGTGATTACGAGGCTTGAGCCGGGATACTCTGAAATTTTGGGTGAGTGATTGCCCTCAGCTATTAAGACGAGGGGCCCCAGCTCTGCAAAAGCAACAAAGGACGGGCTAGCGCACTGGCAGAGGCATCAGATCAACAATGATCATATGTTGACCGCTTATCACTGCCGTATCCTGCTCGTGACTTTCGGGTGCGTGGTGAGTTTCTAACTGAGCTAAATGGCCGACAGGTACTGAAGTTGTCGGGTTACTGCTATGTTCGATGTTCATTTCATTGGTAAGGCTGTAGGCAAAAATCAGCCTGTCTGCCTGTAAAGAAATGTGAGCACTGTGTCGTTTGACATAGCAATTGACTTCAGCCGTAAATGAATCGTTGTTGGTCATTATGTTGAAGTCTTTGATAGGGCCGTTAAATAACCTGCCGCAGGTTTTGCTGCCGCCATCAAAACGGGCCACGTCCAGTAGATTTTTTAGTTCATCAACGTCACCATTACGGTGATCCAATATCAGCCCTTGGCCCTCTATCAATACCAAATGACGCCGGTAACCTGAAAAATTGGAAAAATCGCCGTCATTCACTACGCTGGCCATGCTTAATCGCCAATCAAAGTTATCTAAATTGCCACCGCTATTAATGGCGAGCTCGCTGGTATGACCTAAGCCGTTTTTCCACGGGATAGTTTTAAACGTCTCAGGGGGGAAAATTGTCAACATAAGCAATCCTGCTCGAAGTGTTTCGGCATATTATCCTGTCTCTTCACCAAATCCTCTGCTCCAGGATAGTGATAGCGTATCAGCGACGAGATGACCACCCTCATCTATACTCCCTAACATGAATTCAGAAACCAAAGAGGCCAAGATACTGCGGGAAATGCGTTTGATCTTGACCGAAATAGCCCGCGAGACGGCAGTGCGTAGAGGTAGTCAACATATCCTTTCAATCGAGACCATCGCGAGGATGCGAGATTGTCTCGGTCTGATCAGTGATCGCGAGAAAGAATTAAATGAATCTCTCGGAATAGAAATGAACTCTCGACCGAAGTTAGGCGCAGATAAGCCGAATACGGTTCGTGTGAAACTGCGGGAAATCAAGTAAGCCATCTG
>WTHR01000170.1 GCA_011523045.1 Gammaproteobacteria bacterium
ATACTGAGCTACCCGATCGCTCCGTCAGCAACACAACGTCTGCGTTATGTTGCCCGCTCGACACATATTGGCGTTCCTGGAGGTTTCTTAAAGCAAGTATTCGGTCCCGATACCGAGCTGCTGACTCATAATCCTGAGCTGCGGCCGCATCTTCCATTTTCCGCGCAAAAGCACTGCTGATCTGACTTTCCTTTCCATCAAGCAGCAACATGAGCTCTTTCACGTCCTCAGCATATTCCTCCTCCGACACCAAACCCACACAAGGGGCCGAACATCGACCAATTTGATGCTGTAAGCATGGCCTGCTGCGATTCCTAAAGGTCGTGTTGTCGCATTGCCGAATCGGAATTACTTTTTGCAACTGCGCAAGCATTAGCCTTACGGATCCTGCATTGGCATAAGGACCGAACAAACGGTCCTCTACGTTTGTGCTGCCTCGGTAGAACGACAGCCTGGGAAAACGTTCGGTGGTCGAGACCTTCAGGTACGGGTAACTCTTGTCATCGCGCAACAGAACATTGAACTTTGGCCGCAACTCCTTGATGAGATTGCACTCGAGCAACAGGGCCTCTGTCTCCGTACGGGTACGCTGAATCTCTATCGCCTCGACCTGATTCATCATGAGTCGCAAACGACTGTTTTCTTGAGGCGCATTGAAATAACTCGAGACGCGCGCTTTTAGACTTCTCGCCTTGCCCACATACAAAACGCCCTGCTCCCCGTTACGCATCACGTAGACTCCAGGCCCGCGAGTTAGGCCCTTGATCGCCTTGGCTTTACTGATGGGCATGTGTTAACCCAGTAGCTCCCGCGCGCGGCTAAACACGTTTTCGAACATCTCGCCCGTCAAACGACCGGTCTGGGTGTTATACCGACTGCAATGGTAACTCGACAACAGCGTACGTCCGTCTGACACCCGATATTCGCTGGCGTGTCCAAATACCGCTTCACTCACACGCATTCCAAGTGCCCGAACCACGCTGTCGTGTGCCAATTTGCCCAATGCCAGGATCACGCCGCCCTCAGGCACCGTTCCTAATTCCTCGATAAGAAAAGGACGGCAGGTATTTACCTCGGAGGCTATTGGCTTGTTTTCAGGAGGCAGGCACTTGACCGCATTCGTCACCGCACAATTCTTGAGAACCAGGTCGTCGCCTGGATGGGAATCAGACGCTGAGGAAAACCCAAATTTATAAAGCGTCTGATAGAGAAGAATACCTGCATGATCCCCCGTAAAGGGCCGCCCGGTGGCATTCGCGCCATGTAGTCCCGGTGCCAGGCCGACAATCAATAACGAGGCGCCCAGCCCCCCAAAAGAGGGCACTGGCCGGCAGGCGTAGTCAGGATGACGCGTCCGCACGGAATCCAGAAACTCTACAAGCCGAGGACAGGCCTTGCAGTCCGGCCGATAAAAACGCGGTGACAGTTTTTGGCGTGGCCTGTCGATCAAATGCTTAGCGCTCATGCGAATCCTGCTTGAGTTGTTGCGCTTTTAGCAAAGTTTTACAATCGCGAGCGCTCAAAACTGACTCCTTAATCTCCTCATGAAGATATCTGCTTCGGATGTGCGCATTGGTAATCTTGTCGAATATCAGGGAAAACTCTGGCGTGTCCTGAAAAAGGCTCACGTCAAGCCTGGCAAAGGTGGCGCATTCGCCCAACTGGAGATGAAGGCCATTTCTGATAATACCAAGTTAAACGAAAGGTTTCGCTCGGAAGACAAACTTGAGAAGGCTCATGTAGAGCCGCGGCAGATGCAATATCTTTATCCTGAGGGAAGCGACTTCATCTTTATGGATATGGAATCCTTCGAGCAAATCCCAATAGGCGCAGACGACCTGGATGGGCAGTCCGAATTCCTCCTTCCGAATGAAGAAGTCCAGATCAACTTCTACAATGACCAGCCCATCGGCATTGAACTGCCCGCGAGCGTTGTTCTGGAGGTCACAGAGACCGAAACAGTCGTCAAGGGACAGACCGCCGCTGGCTCAGGAAAGCCCGCTATTGTAGAGACCGGCCTTCGGGTCATCGTTCCCCCGTTCGTCAACGCTGGGGACAAGATCCGAGTAAACACCGACACGGCGGAGTACATGGAGCGGGCAGACTCCTAACTGGCTGACTTTCAGAATGTCGCCCCGGTTCGACAACTTTAGATATGCCGGGTCACCTGCTCTCTTGCGTCATTCATCAGAGCATCATCTGTCGCATAAGCGGCAACTGGACGCATCATCTCCAACCGCGCTCGACTGGCCTCCGACTGAGGAGGTAACTCGGCGGACTCAAGCACCTGGTCCGTGACCTTGTCGCTGTTGCACAAAAGCACCATATCAGAGCCTGCCTCCAGCGCCATTCTCGCCAGCCCTTCCGGGGCGGCTATGGCACCCAGCGCACCCATCAAAATATCGTCTGAGAAAATCGGCCCCTTGAAGCCAAGCCGGCCTCTGAGTTCGTCGCTCAGGAATTTATACGAAAGACTTGCAGGTACCGTGTCTACCCCGGGGAACAACACATGACAACTCATCACCCCAGCGATCGTTTCAGATTTTAAATTCACATACACCTGCATATCGTCTTTGCGCAACTGATCAAGTGATCTCTCATCCCGCGGGAGCTCATCGTGGGGATCTTCTACAACACCACCGTGACCTGGGAAATGCTTGCCAACGCCCCGCATTCCATTCAGGGTCATGCCTGTGGCGAGTGCGTCTGCAAGTGTCGCGACGACCTGTGGATTTAGGTGAAATGCACGCGTACCGATCGCTCTGTTGCTTGAAAGGAGATCCAGTACAGGAGCAAAACTGAAGTCAACACCACACTCGCGCAATTCTCCCGATAACACGTATCCGGTTGCCCGAGCCAAGGCCAAACCAGATTCTTGATGAGCACTAAAGAGCTTGCCAATCGTCTCCATGTCCGGCAACCGCGTGAAACACTCCTGAAATCTTTGGACACGCCCTCCTTCCTGATCGACCGCAATCAGTAATTCAGGACTCTTGAGCGCCCTGATTTCGCCCGTAAGCGCGCGCAACTGCTCTGGGGAGTGATAGTTTCTTGCGAAAAGGATGACGCCACCGATGCTGGGGTGCACCAGCCTTGCTCGGGTTGACTCATTAAGAGCCGTCCCCTCGATGCTCACCATTAGTGGGCCGGTCATTGTGGATGGCCTATTCTGAAAAGTCGCGGATAGCCCGTTCGAGGTCCGCCACAGTGTCAATCCCGGGACCGGGGGCCTGACAGGCCGCTGCAACGGCTATCTTGTCGCCCAGCCAAAGCACTCTCAGTTGCTCAAGTGCTTCAGTGACTTCAAGAGCACAAGGCGGGGTATTTGACAGCTGCTGAAGGTATTCACAGCGATAGGCGTAGATCCCGATATGCCGGCGCACCTCCCTCCAAGGAACCCGATCAGACGAATCGCCCTTGAGCTCCCGCGCATGCGGAATCGACGCTCTGGAGAAATAAATCGCATGTCCATGACTGTCAGTCACCACTTTAACAACAGAGGGATCGGAATATTGCTGGGGTTGATCCAAAGCGGTACAGGCGGTTGCCACCATCGCTTGTGAATCTTCACTCAGAAGCGTCGCGACCTGGTCAATAAGTTCACCCGGCATGTCAGGCTCATCGCCTTGGACATTCACCACAATTTCCGTTGGCGCGAGTCCCAGAATCCGCGCGGCCTCGGCCACGCGATCGGTCCCGCTCTGATGCCCCGGCGAGGTCATGCAGGCTTCGCCGCCGAATTGGCGTACCGTCTGTGCAATCCCCTCATCATCCGTCGCTACAACAATGTTGGCGGCGCTGGAGCGCGCCGCTGACTCAAAGGTTCGTTGAATGAGAGGCCGCCCCGCGATATCCCGAAGCGGCTTCCCGGGAAGTCTCTGGGAGCCGAATCTTGCGGGAATGACTATTGTGAAGTTTTCCGACATGTCAGGCGCTTAAATTGACTTGCCCCGTTGGTGGATCACGTTTTCCAATTCATCGATCAATTCCGCGGGAATCTCGGTGACTTGCGCAACAGACCAACAA